>NZ_JBXAOA010000009.1:0-175288 GCF_058802325.1 Pseudomonas sp. GW822-FHT02E03
GGGCATCTAGCCCGGTCATTTGATATCCATGCCGTCCTTTTATAGACCAGGATCGGGAGATGTGTAGATACCGATGCCGCGATAGCGGCAGGACGGTCAACACAAAACCCGACTGACCAACTGCAGCTTGCGGCTCCCGACACAGGTATACTGCCGCCTTTCGCGGCTCGCCTACCGGGCCCGACTCTTTAAGCATCACCCGGAGCTTTCATGACTTCCCCGACACAACCGCCGGTTGCCGACGCTTTGAGCGACGACCAGGCAGACCTGCCAGACAGCGTCGACTCCAGCGCAGACAGCGAAACCAAAGCGGCGATTCCAGCGTTCAAGTTTCCGTTCAAGCCAGGTGAATTGGCTGCGGCGAAGAATGCCAGCCAGCCTTGGTACAAGAATGGCGCGAAGAATGGCCATACCAAGACTCCCGGCGCAGCACCTCCCGGAACGCGTCGTTCGATGGGTAAACGCTGATAGTCAGGTATTTTGTTGGCGGGTAACTATTCCTCCCGCCAATGAGACAGTTCCCACAAGGACGCGCGATTACTCCTCTAGGAAAGACGGTTGTCATTCATCAAGAATTCACGCCCTGTGAATTTTTTGATGAAGGTCGCCAGATGTCTCTGCTGAAAACCCTGTCCCTGCTCTCTCTGGTGGCCCTGACCACCGGCTGCGTGTCCTCTGCGGTCGATCCGCAGATCCGCTTCGGGGTCGAAGCCCTGGTTCCACCGTTCGAGAGCCGTAACGACAAAGGTGAGCTAGTCGGATTGAACATCGAGTTGGGCAACGCACTGTGTGCTGAGCTCCAATCCCGCTGTGTCTGGATCGATCAGGATTACGCGACTAACCTCCATGCCCTTGAAGCCGGCCGCTTCGACGTGATCATGCCGATGACGGCTACACAGGCGCGGCGCGAGCGGGTCGATTTCACCGACAATCTTTATCCCCTGAGCAGCCGTCTGGTAGCGCGCAAAGGCGCGACGTTGCAACCGGATGTGCAATCGCTCAAAGGCAAGCGTATCGGCGTCCTGGCGGGCACCAGTCGTGAAGCGTTCGCCAAGGCGCGTTGGGCGGACGCGGGCGTAACGGTGCGCAGTTTTCAATTCAACGATCAGTTGATTGCCAGTCTTCTGGCGGGCGAGATCGATGCCACCCTGCAAGACTCCATCGAAATCACTCAAGCGTTGCTAAGCCAACCTCAAGGACAGGCGTTCGACTTCGCCGGTCCTGCCCTCAACGATCCGATGCTGGGCAATGGTGTGGCGATGGCCGTGCGCAAAAGCGACACCCGTTTGCGCGATAACCTGAATGCGGCCCTTGAACGTCTCAAGCAAAATGGCCAGTACCAAGCGATTACCGAGCGCTACTTGCCGCCAGCAGTACCCGATTCACCACGTTACTTTCCGAATGAAGAAGGCTTGCCATTTTCCGATGCGGTACAGGCCGGTGAGACCCTTTATCTTTCCGGGATGCTCGGTCTGGATGCCGATGGCCAACTGGTCAAGGGCGGGATTGGCCCGCAAATGACCCAGGCCATGGAGAACCTGCGCACCGAACTGCAACGTCGAGGCTCCTCCCTCGCTCATGTGGCCAAATGCACGGTCATACTTGCCGATATCAAAGACTTCGATGCCATGAATGCGGTTTACCGCCGGACTTTCCCAGCCGATCGCCTACCTGCCCGGACAACGTTCGCGGCTAAAAAACTGTTGGCGAATGCTCGGGTGGAAATCGAATGCCTTGCGGTTGCTGCTCGCTGACTCACTACCAGACAAGCCACTGTGCAACTAAAGTTGTGCAGTGGTAGGGTGTTTCAGGCTGCCCGCAACGAAATAAACGCATAGCTAACCGGTGTATCGGTTGCCACCTGTGCACCCGCCGCCTGCACTTGCCCGGCAATATCCTCACCCGACACGTGAAACAGCCAGTCACTGCTCGACTTCATCTGCGATTGCGTTGAAACCTGATCGATGACCGTGGCAAACGCGTTCATATCCGGCAAATAAGCGGTAAATCCATCGCCCTTCAACGCTGTCGTCCGAATCCCCAATAACGCGCAAATCGCCTCCTTGGTCTGAATCTCATCGCGATCGGCCTGACGGGAGCGCTGGATCAATCCCGTCAGTTCCTGATCCACCAGTTCACCCCCGATGATCAAATCCGGCCCTGTTACCCAGGACTCGGGCGGGCATTCCTTGATAGATGGGTTGAGCGGGATGTGCGGGTTGATTTCCATCGGGTAGATGCGGCACACCAGCGGTCGGCGTTCGTAGATGCGGCAGAGGTTGTCTTCGTCAAGATTCCGGCAGGGGCCGACGTTGTACGCGGCAAAGGTGATCGCCACGTGGGCCTCGCAGGCGCCGCTTCGAACCGCCACCGAACGGCGTTCGGCGTGTTCGCGTTGCTGCGCGGGCAGGCCCAGGCCATTGGCGAGGAAGGCCTCCACCAGCACAATCACCTGACCGCCATCGGCCGCCCACATCCGGGCTTCGGCCAGTGTCAGGGGCACGTGGTGGTCGTTGCAGCATTTGCCACAACCTACGCAGGAAAACGTTGTATTCATTGAACGGCCAGTCACCTGTGAGGGCATGAAATGGCGACAAAAAGCCACCGCAAGGGCCTGTGCCGAAGCAAGTTATGCGCCAGTCACTGCGCTTTTGCTGTTGAGCGGATGGAGTCCCACTCGGTTACGTAGGCGGTTTTGCTTTTCTTGTTGTAGAGGCACAGCTCGGTGCCTTGCTGGCCTTTCATGTGTTTTTGCGGGTACTGGCCTTGGAGCAGGAGCGCGGTATAACCGACCCGGTCATCGAACTGCGCGGCGTTGCCGACGGGTTTGGCGTTCTTCAGGCCGCTGGCCTTGGTGCAACTGGCGAGCACGGCTTTATCGTAGGCGGCCCAGGCGTCGGGGCTGGAGGCGTGGGCTTGGGTGGCGAGGGCGGTGAGGCAGAGGAAGGTCAGGGTGGTGGCTTTCATGGTTTGGGCATCCTTGGCGTGTAGTAGCCGAGGTCGGAGTATGCCTGATGGATCGATGTTGGTTGTGCCGGCCTCTTCGCGAGCAAGCCCGCTCCCACAGTTGATTTGTGTCGTACACCGAATCTGTGAACGACAACGAACCACTGTGGGAGCGGGCTTGCTCGCGAAAGCGGTGTGTCAGACAGGCACGGGCTCCCGGCGGACCACATACATCCCGGCACTTTCATACAAACGCTGGGCCCGAAGGTTGTTTTCCAGCACCTTCAGATCCACAAAGCCTTCGCGGCGTTGCTGAAACACGTTGAAAGCATTTAGCAGCAGCGCACGGCCAAGTCCGAGGCCTTGAGCGCGCGGATGCACCACCAGGCTCTTGATGTAGGCACTGGTCCAGCACTGGGCAACGCCGACGATTCCTTCGGAGTCGAACGCGATGAAGCACAGGGACGGATCGTATTCGGGATCGGTTTCGAAACGCTGTTGCCAGACTTCCAGCGCCGGTACGCGACCGCCACCTTCTCGATAGCCCAGTTCCATCAAGTGATGGACGGCTTTGGCGAGTTCAGGACGGTACTCGGTCAACTCAATGCCATTTGGCCAAGTGCAAGGCGGCACACCCTCAGCCAGGTTGCGCCGCATCAGCAAACAAAAGTCCTCGGCCACAACTCAGTGACCTTGTTCAGTGACGGCCCTGGCCGCCGCGATCAGGCATTTGGTCAGTTCCGGTGAGGAGAATTTGGTCAGCACCGCGTTGGCCCCGGCCAGTCGAGCCTTCTCGCTGTTCATCGCGCTGTCCAGCGAGGTGTGCAGCAACACATAGAGGTGCGAGAAGTCGGGGGTTTCGCGCAGTGTACGGGTGAGGGCATAACCGTCCATTTCCGACATTTCGATGTCCGAGACGATCAGGTTAATTTGCTGGGCGGTGCCTTGCAGGTCCAGCAGGCAGTCGATGGCTTCCTTGGCGCTGCGAGCGGTGTGGCATTGCAGGCCGAGGTTGCGCAGGGTGTGTACCGATTGTTGCAGGGCGACCTGGCTGTCATCGACCACCAGAATCCGCGCATTGCCGAGGACTTCGGCGTCTTCCATGCTCAACTCGGTGGGGGCCGTTTCGATCTGCGCCGGAGCGATGCCGTGGATGACCTTTTCGATGTCCAGCACTTGCACCAGCGTGCCGTCGACTGAGGTCACGCCGGTGATGTACGAGCGCACGCCGCCGGAGCCGAAGGGCGGTGGACGGATGTCGGTAGTCAGGCAATGGACGATTTTGCTCACCGCCTGAACGTGCAGGCCCTGCTTGGAGCGGCTGACGTCGGTGACGATCAGGCAGCCACCGTTCGGGTCTTCCAGCGGTCGCTCGCCGATGGCGCGGCTCAGGTCGATCACCGACAGCGATGCGCCACGCAGGGTGGCGATACCTTTGACGTGGGGGTGCGACTCCGGCAGCTTGGTCAGCGGCGGGCAGGGGATGATTTCGCTGACTTTCAGCAGGTTGATCGCCATCAGCTTGCCGCTGCGCAAGGTAAACAGCAGAAGCGAAAGTGAATCTGCGCGGGCTTTGTTGGAAGACATAAAAACCTTCTGTGGAAAAAGGTGATGGGCGATTGTGAAGATCGCCAACAGCTATCGATGCCGGGTTATCGACTTGTCGGGGGCAGGCTTTAGTACCAATGAATGTTGGGTAGATCAAAAGATCGCAGCCTCGCTTCGCTCGACAGCTCCTGCAAGGGATTGGTGTGCCGCCGAAGGCTGCGATATTGGCTTATTTCATACCCAACCGCTTGGCCATCCGTCCAAGGTTCGCCCGATCCAGACCCAGCTCCCGCGCCGCGCTGGCCCAGTTATTCTGGTGCCGTTGCAGGCAAGCGCTGATCAGTTGGCGCTGATAATGCTCGGTGGCCTCACGCAAATCCCCTGCAATTAATGCAACCGCCGGTGCCGCAACCAGCGGTTCTGGCGCGGGTTCAACGCTGCCATTGGGCAAGTCCAGATCCGCGGCGCTCAAGCTGAGAATCTTTGGCCGTTGCTTGCAGTTGCCCAGCGCCTTCAACGCACTGCGGCCAATCAAGTGCTCCAGCTCTCGCACGTTCCCTGGCCAGTCATACGCCAACAATGCCGCTTGCGCATCGCTGGTCAGGCGCAGGCTGTTGAGGCCCATGCGTGAGCGGTTTTGTTCCAGGAAGTAGCCGCTGAGCAGCAGCACATCCCGACCGCGATCGCGCAGTGCGGGCACCAGCAGCGGGTAAACGCTCAGGCGATGATAGAAGTCGGCACGGTAGCGACCGCTGCGCACTTCTTCAGCCAGGTCACGGTTGGTCGCGGCGATCAATCGCACGTCGACCTGATGTTCCTGGTCCGACCCCAGCCGCTGCAATTGCCCGCTCTGCAGCACTCGCAGCAATTTGGCCTGCACCGTCAGCGACAGTTCGCCGACTTCATCGAGGAACAACGTACCGCCATTGGCCAGCTCGAACTTGCCGCGCCGATCATTCGTCGCGCCGGTGAAAGCCCCGCGCACATGGCCGAACAATTCACTCTCCACCAGCGTGTCTGGCAGGGCGGCGCAATTGAGGCTGATGATGGGTTTATCGGCCCGTGGGGACGCCGCGTGGATGGCTTGGGCCACCAGCTCTTTGCCAACTCCGGTTTCGCCGGTGATCAGCACCGTCAGGTCGCTGCCGCCCACCAGGCTGATCTCTTCCACCAGGCGTTTGTAAGTCTTGCTCTGGCCGATCATTTCGCGGTTCTGCTGGCCACTGGCCTGACGGTAAACCTCGGCGCGCTGATGTTCATCTTCGGCGCGATTGGCCAGCCGTTCGATGCGCTCGGCGGCGTTGACCGTGGCGGCGGCGAGGCTGGCGAAGGCTTGCAGGGCGTCCAGTTCGATCGGCTCGAAACGTTCAGGGTCGAGCGCGTCGAGGGTCAGCAAACCCCACGGGCGCTCGTCGATAAACAGCGGGCAGCCCATGCAGTCGTGGACTTCCAGATGATCGTGAAGACCATCGACCAGGCCGTCATAAGGATCGGGCAAATCGCTGTCGGCGGCGAAGCGAGTCGGGCCGGGGCTGCTGAGCAACGCTTCGAAGCGCGGGTGTTCGCTGACCTTGAAACGTCGGCCGAGGGTGTCGGTGCTCAACCCGTCCACGGCCAGCGGCACCAGCCATTCGCCATCGAGTCGCAGCAGGGCCGCGGCGTCGCACGGGAGCAGGGCGCGCATGGCTTCGAGCAGGCGCCGGTAGCGCTCGCCTTCGGGCAGTTCGCGGGACAGGTCGGAGACCAGGGGCAGCAGGGTCGTGAGCAGTAATTTTGCAGTCATAATGACTCCGTGTAGTCGGTATGACTATAAAGCGTCGCGTGTCGATATGACTACTGTGTTTTTAACTTGCTGATTTATAAGGTTTTAATTGTTGGCATGGAAACTGATACGTAAAGGTTATTCATATAAAGCCCAGGGGTTGCTCTTATGCTTAGCGTTCAAGACCGTGCCATCGTCAAGTCCACCGTGCCGTTGCTGGAAAGCGGCGGCGAAGCGTTGATCACTCACTTCTACCGCATGATGCTCTCCGAATATCCGGAAGTCCGTCCGCTGTTCAACCAGGCCCACCAGGCCAGCGGCGATCAGCCTCGCGCCCTGGCCAACGGTGTATTGATGTATGCGCGGCACATCGACCAGCTCGATCAATTGGGCGACTTGGTGGCCAAGATCATCAACAAGCACGTGGCCCTGCAAATCCTCCCGGAACATTACCCGATCGTGGGTAGCTGCCTGTTGCGAGCGATTTCCGAAGTGCTGGGCGAAGAGATTGCCACGCCGGAAGTGATGAGCGCGTGGGGCGCGGCCTACGGTCAATTGGCCGAGATCCTGATTGGCGCCGAAGCCAGCATCTACGACCAGAAAGCCCAGGCGCCGGGCGGCTGGCGTGGTGCGCGGGAGTTCATCGTGGTGGCCAAGGTCGAGGAGAGCGCGGAAATCATCTCGTTCTACTTCGAACCGGCGGACAAGGGGCCGATTCTCGCGGCAGAGCCAGGCCAGTACATCGGTATGAAACTGATCCTCGACGGCGAAGAAATTCGACGTAACTATTCGCTGTCGGCGCTGGCCAACAAGGGCCAGTACCGCATCAGCGTCAAGCGCGAAACCGGCGGCCGCGCTTCCAACCATTTGCACGATCAACTGCACGTCGGGGCGAGCATCCTGCTGTTCCCGCCAGCGGGCGATTTCACCCTGACCGCCAGCGACAAACCGCTGGTGCTGATCAGTGGCGGTGTCGGCATCACCCCGACACTGGCGATGCTCGAAGCGGCGCTGGCGACCGAGCGGCCGGTGCACTTTATCCACTGTGCGCGCAACGGTAGCGTGCATGCTTTCCGTGACTGGATCGATGGCCTGGCCGAGCGTCATCCGCAGCTCAAGCGTTTTTATTGCTATGCCGAAGACGATGGCATCAGCCCGGCGGCGGACAAGGTTGGCCTGTTGAGCCAGGAACAACTTGGCGAGTGGTTGCCGGAACAGCGTGATGTGGATGCGTACTTCCTGGGGCCTAAAGGCTTCATGGCGGCGATCAAGCGTCACCTCAAGGCTTTGGGTGTACCGGAGAAGCAGAGCCGTTACGAGTTCTTCGGGCCGGCTGCCGCGCTGGAATAACGCTCTGGGCGGTTCCTGAGGGCCGGGTCAGTGTTTCGCTTGTTCGCGAAGCACCGACCCGGCCTTTTTTACATTTGGCGAGCACCCGACCAGAGGCCGGGTATGACGCTGCCTACCTGATTGACGGAAAATACATAAAAGTCCAGTATGGAATTCTAAGTACAAAAAAAGGTTTCCCCCGTTTCAGCTTTTTCTTCTGTCTTGCCAAACCAACAACAACCCGCGAGAGAACGAATATGAAGAAATTCCCCCTCATCACCGGTCTGGCCCTGAGCCTGTTGGCGTGCAGTAGCTTGTTTGCCGCCGAGAAAGACCTGCGTATCGGTATCGAAGCGGCTTATCCGCCGTTTGCGTCCAAAACCGACAAAGGCGAGATTGTCGGCTTCGACTACGACATCGGCAATGCCCTGTGCGCGCAGATGAAGGTTAAGTGTGTGTGGGTCGAAGGCGAGTTCGACGGTCTGATTCCTTCCCTGAAGGTGAAGAAAATCGACATGGCGCTGTCGTCCATGACCATTAACGAAGACCGTAAGAAGTCGGTGGACTTCACCCACAAATACTACTTCACCTCATCGCGTCTGGTGATGAAGGACGGCGCGGTAGTGGATGATCAGTACGCCAGCCTCAAGGGCAAGAACATCGGCGTGCAGCGCGCAACCACCACTGACCGTTACGCCACCGAAGTTTTCGAACCCAAGGGCATCAACGTCAAGCGCTACGGCAACAACGAAGAAATCTACATGGACCTGGCAGCCGGTCGCCTTGATGCGATTTTTGCCGACACTATTCCGTTGAGTGACTTCCTGGCGATGCCGCGTGGCAAAGGCTACGCGTTTGTCGGGCCGGAATTGAAAGACCCGAAATACGTGGGTGAGGGCGCCGGGATTGCGGTGCGCAAGGGCAACACGCAGTTGGTGGCGGATCTGAACAAGGCGATCGACGAGATTCGCGCCAATGGCGAGTATCAGAAGATTTCGCAGAAGTATTTCAAGTCGGATATTTACGGCGATTGATTAATCGCTTTCGCGGGCAAGCCCGCTCCCACAGTTGATCGAGTTCTTCCTGAAGAAATGCGATTGAATGTGGGAGCGGGCTTGCTCGCGAAGGGACCCTGTCAGACAGCCAAAATCCCAGGGCCTAACCCTTCAATTCCTTCAAATGCTTGTACACCGTCGCCCGCCCCATGTTCAGCACATTGGCCACATAGTTGGAGGCGCTTTTGCCTTTGAAGGCGCCTTCGGCGTGCAGCGCCAGCACCAGTTCGCGTTTGTGGTCGCGGGTCAGCACGTTCAGGCTCAACTGACGCTCGCGCAACCAGGTGTGCAGAAAGGTGTTGATCCGTTCCTGCCAGTCATCACGAAACAGTGAGTCCGGTTGCGGGATCAGCTTGGTCGGTGACAGGAACAAATCCAGCGCCGCTTTCGCGTTCTCGAACAGCGAGATATTCAGGTTGATGCACAGCACTGCCAGCGGACGACCCTCGCTGTCGCGCAGCACGCTGCTGAGGCTGCGAATCTTCTGGCCGTCCCAGTTGAGCTTTTCGTACGGCCCGATGTTTCGTTCGCTGACGTCTTCGCTGAGCATGTCTTCCAGCGACGAGTCGTCGCCGATTTCCCGTTTGGACAGGTTGTTGGCGATGTAATCGACCTTTTGCGTACGCAGGTCGTGCAGCACCACCTCGGCATGAGGGAAGAACAACGTGGCGATGGCATCGGCAATCGCGCGGAAGTTGTCCATGGACGTAGCGTCCAGTGCCGAGTCTTTTTCAGGTGCGTTCATACAGTGGAACTCCAGGCAGCGTCAGTGCCCCGTTAAAAAGGGGCACTGGAAGTTTGCCGCAAACGTGTGGACACGTCACCTGACGGGCAGGATCAGCTCAGGCGGGCGGGGGAGAGCATCTCGGCGTCCAGGCCGAAACGGCTGAGCTGCTCGGGCAAGGCTTCACCGCGTACCAATGCCGCGCTGGCCTGGCCCATGGCTGGCGACGTCTGGATGCCGTAGCCGCCTTGCGCCGCGACCCAGAACAGCCCCGGCACCTGCTGATCGAAGCCGGACAGCAAATCCCCGTCGCGCACGAAACTGCGCAGGCCGGCCCAGGTGCGGGTCGGGCGGCGAATGCTCAGGGTCGTGGCTTCTTCTATCTGGTAGATGCCCATGGCGATGTCCAGTTCTTCGGGCTGCACGTCGTGCGGTTCCACCGGGTCGGCGTTGGCCGGTGAGCCGAGGAACATGCCAGCGTCGGGCTTCATATAGAAGGATTCATCGAGGCTGACCAGCATTGGCCAGTCGTGGATATCCAGGCCCTCGGGGCCGGCAAAGATAAAGGCTGCCCGGCGCTTGGGTTGCACGCCCAGAGGTTGGGCGCCGGCCAGCTCGCCAATCTTGTCGGCCCAGGCACCGGCGGCGTTGATGATGATCGGGGCGCTGAAGGTCTGAGTCGCGGTTTGAACCTGCCACTGTCCTTCGGCATCACGGCTCAGGCTCAACACTTCGCTGTCGGTATGAACTTCACCCTTATTGCGCCGGATACCGCGCAGATAGCCCTGATGCAGGGCGTCGGTATCGATGTCGCTGGCGGTCGGGTCGTAGATTGCGCCATGGACTTTTTCCCGCCGCAGGATCGGCAGACGCGCACAGGCTTCGTCGGCGCTGAGCCATTGCATTTGCGGCACCGTGGCTTTGGCGCTCAGGTATTGATTGCTCAGCTCGGCCGGATCGCCGGTGAAGTCGACGGTCATCTCGCCGCGCGGGGTCAGCAATGGGTGTTCGCAGAAACCGGGCGGTGGAGCGTCGAAGAAGTCGCGGCTGGCCTGAGTCAATGCCCGAACCTGCGGTGTACCGTAGGCGGCGGTGAACAGCGCTGCGGAGCGTCCGGTGGAGTGATAGGCCGGATGGGATTCGCGTTCGAGCACAATCACCCGCCCGTGTTGCGACAGCCAGAAACCGGTGGAAGCGCCGGCAATCCCGCCGCCGATGATGATGAAATCTGCCTGGCTCATGAACGTCTCCTGTGGGGCGCAAATGCCGAAATGGTGGAATTCCCCTGTAGGAGCGAGGCTTGCCCGCGAAGACGGCGTATCAGTAAACATAGATTGAGACTGACACACCCTCTTCGCGGGCAAGCCTCGCTCCTACAGGTTTGTGGTGTTAGTGCTGTAGGCGATAGAGGGCATTGGCCAGTGCGATGTCTTCCAGGCCCAGGCCGATGGAGCGGAAGAACACCGGGCGGTCGTAGTCGGGGCGCTGCACTTTTTCGCTGAGCAAGTCGGGCAGGTCGCCGACAATCGAACGCTTGTCCCAGCCATGCTGCTCAGCGGCGATCAGCATCTCGCCGGCCGAGCCCGGAGTGGTCTGACGATAGTCACAGAACACCTGCATGTCATTGAGGCTTTGTGGAGGCACCTCATGGGCGCGTGGGGCGTTGGTGCTGATGGAGGTGATCAGCGCCGGTTTGCTCAAAATTGACGGGTCGATCACCGGGCCGGCGGATGAGGTGCAAAGCATGATCACGTCCGCGTCCTGAATCGCGGCTTCGCAACTGTCAGCGAGGGTCAGTCGTGGGTCGAGGCTTTTGAGCTGTGCCAACGCTTCGGGATTCTTGCCGTTCAGGCTTGGGGAATAAAGGCTGATGCTTTGCCAGTCCCGCAGGCCCTTGACGTAATGCAGGTGCGCCTGGGCCACGTTACCGCTGCCGATAATCGCTAGGCGCCGGGCGTTCAATGGAGCAAGGGCATCGACCGCCACCGCCGTCGTCGCGGCGGTGCGTGCGGTGGTCAATTCACCGGCATCGCAGAGCAGCAGCGGCTGACCGGTCTGCATCGACATCAGCAGCGTCCAGGCGGTCACCAACGGGCCCTGCTCGCGCACGATGTAGGGAGACGTCTTGACACCATAGACCCCGTCTTCGGCCAGCACACCCAGGTAGTTGATGAAGTCCCCGGCACCCTGCGGGAATTCCACCAGCTGTTGCGCCGGCTGCACGGCTTGCCCGGCGGCCAGGTCGCGGAACAGCTTGCGCAGGATCTGCGGCACGTCAACGTGTGCCAGCAGTTCGCGGGCTTGAGGTTGGGTGATCACGTAAGGCGTGCTGGGCATGGTCGGCTCCGGGCGCTGAAAGTAAACTAATTTGTCCATTATGGACTTTTAGTTGTCTCTAGCAAGTCCTGTTGAAAAAAGCCGGACGAAAAAAAAGCGCAGTCCGTTGCCGGCTGCGCCTCTTTCTGAAAGGCCCGAGTTACGGGCGCTTGCGCTCAACCGCCCGCAGCAGATGCGTTGGTGGCGTTTCACAACTGATCTTGCGACCCAGCAACGCCTCGATGGACGGTAGCTGGTAGGAGTCGTCTTCACCGGCAAAACTGATGGACACGCCATCCGCGCCGGCACGGCCGGTGCGACCGATGCGGTGCACGTAGTCGTCCGGGACTTCCGGCAGGGTGAAGTTGATCACGTGGCTGATGCCGTCGATGTGAATGCCGCGACCGGCCACATCGGTGGCCACCAGCACGCGGATCTTGCCTTCGCGGAAACCTTCCAGGGTCTTGATGCGCTTGTGCTGCGGCACATCGCCAGACAGCTGCGCCGCGTTGACGCCATCACGTACCAGGCGCTCTTCGATGCGCCGCACTTCGTCCTTGCGGTTGGCGAAGACCATGACCCGTTCCCAGCCGTTATCGTTGACCAGGTTGTAGAGCAGTTTGTATTTGTCGGCACCAGCCACCGCGTAGATGTGTTGCTCGACGTTTTCGCTGGCCACGTTCTGCGCTTCGATCTCGACGATCGACGGGTCGGTGGTCCATTGCTTGGCGAGGTTCATCACGTCTTCGGTGAAGGTCGCGGAGAACAGCAGCGTCTGGCGCTCGTTCTTCGGCGGAGTCTGGCGAATGATCTGACGCACTTGCGGGATGAAACCCATGTCGAGCATCCGGTCGGCTTCGTCCAGCACCATCACTTCGACCATGTCCAGATGCACGTCGCCGCGCTGGTTGAAGTCGAGCAAACGGCCCGGAGTGGCCACCAGGATGTCGCAGTGACGGGCTTCGAGGTGCTTGAGTTGCTTGTCGAAGTCCATGCCGCCGACAAATGTCATGACGTTGAGGCCGGTGTACTTGGTCAGGTCGGCTGCGTCCTTGGCGATCTGCACCACCAGTTCCCGGGTCGGGGCGATGATCAGTGCTCGCGGTTCACCCATGTAGCGCTCTTTGGGCGGCGGGGTTTGCAGCAGCTGAGTGATGATCGAAATCAGGAAGGCGGCAGTTTTGCCGGTGCCGGTCTGGGCGCGACCGATGGCGTCTTTGCCCGCGAGGGTGAAGCCAAGCACCTGTGCCTGGATCGGCGTGCAATAGGGGAAGCCCAGGTCCTGAATGGCGTGCATCAGTTCGGGGGCGAGTTTGAAATCGTGGAAGCGGGTTTTGCCTTCCTGGGGTTCGACGACGAAGTCTTCGAGTTTCCAGGGAATAACCGGCGCCTTTGGCTTGGGTTCGCGACGCGGTTTTGCTGGTTTCGGGGCTTCGCTGCGCGGCTGCTCAGAGGCGATGGGCTCGGCTGCGGGGGCGGTCGGTGTGATCACCGGCTCGTGCTTCGGTGCCGCTACGGTTGCGGTCCGGCCAGGCTGATTACCGTCGGTGCGGTGGCTGGGAGTATGAGAAGGAGCGCTGGAGACTGGCGCGAGCTGCTCAGTCTCGCTTTTACCGAACATTTTCTTGAGTGCTTTGAGCACGGTCATCTCATCAATTGGTTAAGGAATATACGCCGGCCAGTGTAATGCAAGAATCAGGCGCGGCGTAGTGGGATGGATCAATGGGTAGCTTTTAGCGCAAACGCTCGGCGAGCCAGACGCCAATGTCGCGGATTTCTTCGGGTAACACTTCGTGGCCCATTGGGTATTCCTGCCATGTCACGGTGACACCATGTTGCTTTAAATACTCGTAGGCGGTCCGGCCCATGGAGTTTTGCACAACGTCATCGTACTGGCCGTGCAAAGACAGCACCGGAATGCGTTGCTGGCTGGCGGAAAGCTGCAGTTCATCGCTGAAGGTCGGGGCATAAGTCGAGAGGGCAAGTACGCCGCCCAACGGTCCCTGCCATTTCACAAAGGCCGTGTGCAATACCACGGCGCCCCCTTGGGAAAAACCGGCGAGAAAGATGCGCGAGGCGTCTATTCCGCTGGCCTTCTGCTCTTCGATCAAATCAACGACCCGTTGCGCGGATGCCTCCAGCTGCTCGCGGCTGATCGCCCGCGCCGGGCTCATTGCCAATATGTCGTACCAGCTTGGCATCTCATAGCCGCCATTAATGGTGACGGCGCGAGTCGGGGCCTGGGGTAAAACGAAACGGGTGCTGAGCAGGTTTTCCTGTAACGCTTCGGCTACCGGCAAAAAGTCGTAGCGGTCGGCACCCAGCCCGTGCAGCCAGATGACGCAGGCGTCTGCGGGCTTGACGGGTTGAAGAATCAGGGGCTCGGTCATGTCTGCTCCATTGTTGTGCGTGCGCTCTCATTAAGTGCGAGGTGCGAGTGCGCAATAGGTTGATCAGTTAAGAAGATGTCGCAAGGTTGAAAGTTTTGCTATTGACCTTGCGCTGAATCGCTTTAGCGAGCGGTCTGGTACGGGCTTTGCTATGGGGAAGCCTGTGCAACCATTCTCATACCTGGCGGTAACACTATCAGTGTATGGCTGGTCATGGGATAGCAAAGAATCCGGTGATGGATGTTCGCCAGTGGCCGCTACGGGCTTCGCGAACGTGAAAGGGCTACAGCCCGTTCGGCCGATTGGTGAGAAGTGAGTTATCCATGATGTGGATTTTCTCCTACTAGACTCATAGCGACGGTCCTTACGTCGGTTGACCCTAAAAAAAGCCAACAAGGGTCAGCAACGCCTCAAAAGGGTGCGACAGGGCTCAAGCTCCGACACAACAAGAGCAAAACTGGAGGTTTGAATGAAGATGTTGAAATCCACCCTGGCCATCGTGACTGCAGCCGCAGTACTCGGTGTCAGTGGGTTCGCTCAGGCGGGTGCAACCCTGGATGCAGTGCAGAAGAAAGGTTTCGTACAGTGCGGCGTAAGTGATGGTCTGCCGGGCTTCTCGGTTCCGGACTCTACCGGCAAGATCGTTGGTATCGATGCTGACTTCTGCCGCGCTGTGGCCGCTGCCGTATTCGGCGACGCGACCAAGGTCAAATTCAGCCAGTTGAATGCCAAGGAGCGTTTCACTGCTCTGCAATCCGGCGAAATCGACGTGCTGTCGCGCAACTCCACCATGACCAGCTCTCGTGACGCGGGCATGGGCCTGAAGTTTCCAGGCTTCATCACCTACTACGACGGCATCGGCTTCCTGGCTAACAACAAGTTGGGCGTGAAAAGTGCCAAGGAACTGGACGGTGCAACCATCTGCATCCAGGCCGGTACCACCACTGAGCTGAACGTCTCCGACTACTTCCGCGCCAATGGCCTGAAATACACCCCGATCACTTTCGACACCTCCGATGAAAGCGCCAAGTCGCTGGAATCCGGTCGTTGCGACGTGCTGACCTCCGACAAGTCCCAGCTGTTCGCCCAGCGCAGCAAGCTGGCTTCGCCGAAGGACTACGTGGTTCTGCCGGAAACCATTTCCAAGGAGCCCCTGGGCCCGGTCGTGCGTAATGGCGACGACGAGTGGCTGGCCATCGTGCGTTGGACTGGCTACGCCCTGCTCAATGCTGAAGAAGCAGGCGTGACTTCGAAGAACGTCGAAGCCGAAGCCAAGTCCACCAAGAACCCTGACGTCGCTCGTATGCTGGGCGCTGACGGTGAATACGGTAAAGACCTGAAACTGCCGAAAGACTGGGTCGTGAAGATCGTCAAGCAAGTCGGCAACTATGGCGAGATGTTCGAGCGCAACCTCGGCAAGGATACTCCGCTGCAAATCGACCGCGGCCTGAACGCGCTGTGGAACGCTGGCGGCATTCAATACGCACCACCAGTGCGCTGATGGTTCTATCACCCGGTGGGCCAACCACCGGGTGATGTTCTGTTCCATTATTTCCGGGGCACTTCATGCAAAATTCAATCGGCGCACCTAAGCAGAGGCTCAGCCTCAGCGATCCACGAGTGCGTGCGTGGCTGTTTCAGATCATCACGGTTGTCGCCGTGGTCGGGATGGGTTGGTACCTGTTCGACAACACGCAAACCAACCTTCAGCACCGGGGCATTACCTCGGGTTTCGACTTTCTTGAGCGCAGTGCCGGTTTCGGCATCGCTCAGCACCTGATCGACTACACCGAATCGGACAGCTATGCCCGTGTGTTCGTCATCGGTTTGCTCAACACCCTGCTGGTCACCTTTATCGGTGTGATCCTGGCGACGATCCTCGGTTTCATCGTCGGTGTGGCACGGCTGTCGAAGAACTGGATCATTGCCAAGCTGGCGACGGTGTATGTAGAGGTTTTCCGTAACATTCCGCCGTTGCTGCAAATCCTGTTCTGGTACTTCGCCGTGTTCCTGACCATGCCGGGGCCACGCAACAGCCATAACTTCGGCGACACCTTCTTCGTCAGCAGCCGCGGCCTGAACATGCCCGCAGCGTTGGCGGCAGACGGTTTCTGGCCATTTGTGGCGAGCATCGTCGTGGCCATCGTCGCGATCGTGCTGATGAGCCGCTGGGCGACCAAACGTTTCGAAGCGACCGGCGTACCGTTCCATAAATTCTGGGCAGGCCTGGCGCTGTTCCTGGTGATCCCTGCGCTGTGTGCCTTGATCTTCGGCGCGCCATTGCACTGGGAAATGCCGGAGCTCAAGGGCTTCAACTTCGTCGGTGGCTGGGTGCTGATCCCGGAACTGCTGGCGTTGACCCTGGCCTTGACGGTGTACACCGCGGCGTTCATCGCCGAAATCGTGCGTTCGGGTATCAAGTCGGTCAGCCACGGCCAGACCGAAGCGGCCCACTCGTTGGGATTGCGCAACGGTCCGACCCTGCGCAAGGTGATCATCCCGCAAGCCCTGCGCGTGATCATTCCGCCGCTGACCAGCCAATACCTGAACCTGGCGAAAAACTCCTCGCTGGCAGCCGGTATCGGTTATCCGGAGATGGTGTCGTTGTTTGCCGGTACGGTGCTGAACCAGACCGGGCAGGCGATCGAAGTCATTGCCATCACCATGAGCGTGTACCTGGCGATCAGTATCAGCATTTCCCTGCTGATGAACTGGTACAACAAGCGCATTGCGCTGATCGAGCGGTAAGGAAAAGCGCATGACGACTCATACTTTCAAACCCGACATGCCACCACCGAGCAGCAGCATCGGTGTCGTGGCGTGGATGCGGGCGCACATGTTCTCCAGCTGGATCAACACCCTGCTGACGCTGTTCGCGTTCTATCTGATTTACCTGATAGTTCCGCCTGTCGTGAGCTGGGCGATTCTCGATGCCAACTGGGTCGGCACCACTCGCGCCGATTGCACCAAGGAGGGCGCCTGCTGGGTGTTCATCCAGCAGCGCTTCGGCCAGTTCATGTACGGTTACTACCCGACAGACCTGCGCTGGCGCGTAGACCTGACCGTGTGGCTGGCGGTGATTGGCGTGGCGCCGTTGTTCATCGCGCGCGTTCCACACAAGGCAATCTACGGCCTGAGCTTTCTGGTGCTCTATCCGATCATTTCCTACGTCTTGTTGCACGGTGGATGGTTCGGTCTGACCGAAGTGGCGACCAGCCAATGGGGCGGCTTGATGCTGACTCTGGTGATCGCCACCGTCGGTATCGTCGGCGCACTGCCGCTGGGTATCGTTCTGGCCCTGGGCCGGCGTTCGAACATGCCGGCGATTCGCGTGGTCTGCGTGACCTTCATCGAATTCTGGCGCGGCGTGCCGTTGATCACGGTGCTGTTCATGTCTTCGGTGATGTTGCCGTTGTTCCTGCCTGAAGGCATGAACTTCGACAAACTGCTGCGCGCGCTCATTGGTGTGATCCTGTTCCAGTCGGCCTATATCGCTGAAGTGGTGCGTGGCGGTCTGCAAGCGATCCCCAAAGGTCAGTACGAAGCGGCTGCAGCGATGGGCCTCGGATACTGGCGCAGCATGGGCCTGGTGATTCTGCCGCAAGCCCTGAAGCTGGTGATCCCTGGCATCGTCAATACCTTCATTGCGCTGTTCAAGGATACGAGCCTGGTGATCATCATCGGTCTGTTCGATCTGCTCAACAGCGTCAAGCAAGCCGCCGCCGACCCGAAATGGCTGGGCATGGCCACTGAAGGCTATGTGTTCGCGGCCCTGGTGTTCTGGATTTTCTGTTTTGGTATGTCCCGCTACTCCATGCATTTGGAACGTAAGCTGGACACTGGCCACAAGCGTTAGGAGCGTAGTTTATGAGTGAAGCGATCAAACAGCCTGTGAGCCCTGAAGGCATTATTCAGATGCAGGGCGTGAACAAGTGGTACGGCCAGTTCCACGTGTTGAAAGACATCAACCTGAACGTCAAGCAGGGCGAGCGCATCGTCTTGTGCGGCCCGTCGGGTTCCGGCAAATCCACCACCATCCGTTGCCTCAATCGTCTGGAAGAACACCAGCAGGGCCGCATCGTGGTCGATGGCGTGGAGTTGACCAACGACCTCAAGCAGATCGAAGCGATCCGCCGTGAAGTCGGCATGGTGTTCCAGCACTTCAACCTGTTCCCGCACTTGACCATCCTGCAGAACTGCACCCTGGCGCCGATGTGGGTACGCAAGATGCCCAAGCGCAAGGCCGAGGAAATCGCCATGCATTACCTGGAGCGCGTACGCATTCCAGAGCAGGCGCATAAATACCCGGGGCAACTGTCTGGTGGTCAGCAACAGCGTGTGGCGATTGCCCGTGCCCTGTGCATGAAACCGAAAATCATGCTGTTCGACGAACCGACTTCAGCACTCGACCCAGAGATGGTGAAAGAGGTTCTGGACACCATGATCGGCTTGGCCGAAGACGGCATGACCATGCTCTGCGTGACCCACGAAATGGGCTTCGCCCGTACCGTGGCCAACCGCGTGATCTTCATGGACAAGGGTGAAATCGTCGAACAGGCCGCGCCGAACGACTTCTTCGACAACCCGCAGAACGAGCGCACGAAGCTGTTCCTGAGCCAGATCCTGCATTGATTGGCGCTTGGCAGTGAAATAAACCCGGACAGTGTTCCGGGTTTATTTTTGTTCTGCGTATGGGGTCAGGAGGTGAGCTCTGCCTCCCGTTCCGGATGGCGAGCGGCCAATAGTTGTTTGAGGGCGGCACCTTCGTTCAAGACCTGAATTTCAGCCAGCAAATAGGGATGACGATCCAATAGCTGCATTAGTGTGAGTAACGGTTTTGGCGCAGGTAGCTCGCCTCGTTCATACCGCGAAAAAGCATTGTTCCCACCGCCGGACAGCAACTGCACTGCGTTTTTTTGCGTAAGGTGGAGTTTACGGCGGATGCGCTTTATCTCGGAGCCGATCAGTTGCAAGCAGTCCTTGAGCAATTGATCGCCTGCTTCCGAATAACGGTCAGCGCTGTCGGTGTCATGATCGAATTCGATTTCCCCACAAACTCTGCATTCCCAGCCCGCAAGATTGTTAACAAATCGAGACATTTGTTTGTAATTGACGGAGAGGGTGCGTCCTTCAAAGTGCCCCATTCCATCGTGAGTACCGCAGTTGACGCATTGCTGCGTTCTCATACGTTTTTCTCCTTGAAGGAGACTACCGGATGTCCACCACCGGGGCGGTAAGACACTTTGATGTAAATCTCCATTCCATGAAATGTTGTGTGATAAACGTCTTGCCAGACCCGGTGGTCGACATAGGTGGTCATGGATTTGAAGAGCATTCGGCGTTCCAGTGCGCAGGTCGCCTGGATCATTTGGCAGAGGTTTAAGCCCATGTCATTGCCCGATTCCAGAGCCCGCCGGGTGAATGCCTTTCTGCCCAGTCTGACAATCTCCGCCTTGACCACTGCCAAGTCGTAGTGGGGGGTATTCTTTTCCATAAGAAGCCGCTTGCCCTGTCCCTAAAATTACCCTTAAAGGGTAATTTTGACTAATCGAAAATCCCGCTCTTTCTCCTGCCCTTTGAACGTAGGCGGTTGCCGTCCTACGCGTAGCTGACTAACATGTCAGAAAATTCATCCTATGATTGGATGAAAGGGCGAATTCAATGTCAGAAATTTCTCCACTCATAAAGCGGTCCTTGGTCGATCAGGCCCTGGATCAGTTGCGCTTGCGCATCACCGAAGGTGTATGGACGGTCGGCCAGCGTTTACCTACCGAACCCGAGCTGTCCGCCGAGTTGGGCATCAGCCGCAACACGGTGCGTGAAGCCATGCGCGTGTTGGCGTTTTCCGGGTTGATCGAAATCCGTCAGGGCGACGGCAGCTATCTGCGGGCGGTGATTGATCCGCTGGACACCATGAAGGCGCTGTCCCGTTGCACTCAGGAACAGGCTCGGGAAACCCGGCACATTCTGGAAGTCGAAGCCATTGGCTTGGCGGCGTTACGCCGCACCGATGAAGACCTCGTGGCATTGCGCGAAGCGCTAGGCGTCAGCGGCAGTCATTACCACGGAGATCTCGACACCTATATCGCCTGCGATCTGGTGTTCCATCGCCGTCTGGTGGATGCGGCGCACAACCCGACACTCAGCGAGCTGTATCGCTATTTCTCCAGCATCGTCGGCGCGCACTTGCGCCAGACCTTGAACATCTCACCTCGACGCCAAGCGGTGTTCGACCTTCATGTAGAACTGCTCGAGGCCGTCGAGCAACGCGACCCGGAACGGGCAAAAGCCCTGTCGAGGCAGTTGATCAATGAACCTTGAAACCGAGAACCCCATGTCCACCCAGCAGGCCAGCAACAGCAGCATCATTGAGCGCAAGCGTACGGCGGAGCTCGAAGAGCTGTTGATCGACGCCGAGGCCGATGACGAACAGGTTCAGCAAACTCACCCGGTCCTTCAGCGGCCATGGCTGCTGTTGCTCGGCCTGATTCTGGTGGCGCTGAACCTGCGTCCGGCGTTGTCGAGCATGGCGCCGATGCTCAGCGAGATCTCGAAGACGCTGGGGCTCTCGGCTGCCCAGGCCGGGTTGCTGACGACCTTGCCGGTACTTTGCCTCGGTCTGTTCGCACCCTTGGCGCCCGTGCTGGCGCGACGTTTTGGTGCCGAACGGGTGGTGTTGGGGATTCTTCTGATGCTGGCTGGCGGGATCATGTTGCGCAGCTCGTTCGGCGAGGTCGGCCTGTTCGCCGGTAGCGTGATGGCCGGCGCCAGTATCGGGGTGATCGGCGTGCTGCTGCCTGGCATTGTTAAACGCGATTTCCCGAAACAGGCCGGCACCATGACCGGCGTCTACACCATGGCCCTGTGCCTGGGCGCGGCCATGGCGGCTGGGGCGACGGTGCCGTTGAGCGAACATTTCGACAAAAGCTGGGCCTTGGGTCTCGGTTTCTGGGTGGTTCCAGCGTTGGTCGCGGCGATTTTCTGGCTGCCGCAAGTCGGTCAGAAACACGGCGCGCACCATGTTGCCTATCGGGTCCGAGGGCTGTTGCGTGATCCGCTGGCCTGGCAAGTGACCTTGTACATGGGCCTGCAATCGTCTTTGGCCTACATCGTGTTTGGCTGGCTGCCGTCGATTCTGATCGGCCGCGGCCTGACGCCAACCCAAGCCGGTCTGGTGCTGTCGGGTTCGGTGATTGTCCAGTTGATCAGCTCGCTGGCGGCACCCTGGCTGGCGACCCGTGGCAAGGATCAGCGATTGGCGATCGTGATCGTCATGGCAATGACCCTCGGCGGTCTGTTCGGTTGCCTTTATGCACCGATCGATGGCTTGTGGGGCTGGGCGATCCTGCTGGGGTTGGGGCAGGGCGCCACGTTCAGCCTGGCGTTGACCCTGATCGTGCTGCGTTCGCGGGATGCCCATGTCGCGGCCAACCTGTCGAGCATGGCCCAGGGCTTCGGATACACCCTGGCGTCCATGGGGCCGTTCGCGGTTGGCGTGGTACATGACTGGACTGGCGGCTGGAGCGCCGTGGGCTGGATCTTCGGCGTTATCGGCCTCGGTGCGATCATCGCCGGCTTCGGTGCCGGGCGTTCGTTGTACGTTCAGGTGCAAAGCGAGAAAGTCTGACGTTTTGCGCACTGTCGGTATTCGGGCCACGAATGCCGATAGTGTTCCGCGCATTTGTTGACTATCGTGCAGGCAATCTATTGAAGCCACTTTGCAACCCCAGGGAGCCTGCCCATGAGTGATGCCCACAACGCCTTGATCACCCGGTTCTACCAAGCCTTCCAGCGGCTGGATGCCGAGGCCATGAGCTCCTGCTACACCGACGACGTGGTGTTCAGTGATCCGGCGTTTGGCGAACTGCGCGGGCGCGACGCCGGCGACATGTGGCGCATGCTCACCACCCGGGCCAAGGATTTTTCCCTGACCTTCGATAACGTGCGTAGCGATGAACGCACCGGCGGAGCCCATTGGGTGGCGACCTACCTGTTCAGTCAGACTGGCAATACGGTGGTCAACGACATCCAGGCGCGTTTCGTGTTTCGCGACGGCAAGATCTGCGAGCATCACGACAGCTTTGATCTGTGGCGCTGGTCGCGTCAGGCGCTGGGTTTCAAAGGGCTGTTGCTGGGTTGGACGCCAGTGGTGAGAAACGCCGTTCGTGCCCAGGCCTTGAAGGGGCTGAAGGCATTCCAGGCCAGTCGCTGATAAGATCGCGGCTTGTTTCCTACAAGCCTTGATCGTCACGTGAACACCTCGAGCGAATCTTCCGTCATTGCCGCCGAACCGCCGCTGCCCGTCAGCAAACCCTGGTTCGTCTACCTCGTTCGCGCGGCCAATGGTTCACTCTACTGCGGGATCAGCGACGATCCCGTGCGCCGCTTCGCCACCCACCAAAGTGGCAAAGGTGCGCGCTTCTTCCTGTCCAGCCCGGCCGTGGCGCTGGTGTACACCGAAGTCTGTCGCGACAAAAGCGAAGCACTGCGCCAGGAACGATTGATTAAAAAACTCAAGAAAAGCGCCAAGGAATGTCTGGTGGCGAGCGCGGCTGCGGGCTTATCAATCTGACTGATAAGCGCCCATCAGGCAGATGGGTAGGCTGCTTGTGGATTGCGCGCTAAGCTGCGGGCTCCTTATCCGAGCGGCGGAGCCGAGCATGTCCGAGTTGATTCTGCATCATTACCCGACGTCCCCTTTCGCCGAAAAGGCCCGGTTGCTGCTGGGCTTCAAGGGGCTGTCCTGGCGCTCGGTGAACATCTCGCCAGTGATGCCCAAGCCCGATTTGACGGCGCTGACCGGCGGCTATCGCAAGACGCCGGTATTGCAGATTGGCGCTGATATTTATTGCGACACCGCGTTGATGGCTCGTCGTCTGGAGCAGGAAAAAGCCTTGCCGGCGTTTTTTCCGGAAGGCCAGGAAATGATCACCGCCACCTTCGCGGCGTGGGCCGATTCGGTGGTGTTCCAGCATGCGGTCAGCCTGGTGTTCCAGCCGGCGTCGGTGGCGGTGCGCTTTGGCAAGTTGTCGCCGGAAGCGATCAAGGGGTTCCTGGCCGATCGCGCCGGTTTGTTCAGTGGTGGCAGCGCTACACGGTTGTCCGCCGAACAGGCTCGGCATCAGTGGCCAACGATTATGGCCCGTCTGGAGCAGCAGCTTCAGCGCGAACAGGGCGACTTCCTGTTTGGCGAGCCGTCGATTGCCGACTTTGCCCTGGCTCACCCGTTGTGGTTTCTCAAGGCGACGCACGTGACGTCACCGTTGGTGGATGCTTATCCGGCTGTATCAGCCTGGTTTGGCCGGGTGATGGGCTTTGGTCATGGTGCGTTCAGCGAGATGACGGCCGAGGAAGCTTTGGCAATTGCCCGCAACGCCACACCGGCGGCGTTGCCGGATGAACAGTTTGATGAGCCGAACGGGTTCGAGGTTGGCCAGCAAGTGGTGATCGCTGCGACCGATTATGGGGTTGATCCTGTGGCGGGAGAGTTGTTGTTTGCGGGCAGTGAAGAATTGATTTTGCGTCGCGAAGACGAGCGGGCCGGCGTGGTGCATGTGCACTTTCCGCGGTTCGGGTTTCGTATCGAAGCGCGCTGATATTCTCTGACATGCTTTGGCGATAGGGAAACCGCCAAGATCGCAGCCTTCGGCAGCTCCTACATTGGGATGTCGTACACCCTGTAGGAGCTGCCGAAGGCTGCGATCTTTTGATCTTAAGGGTTATTCCAGCGCCGCAAGAACCTTGTCCGGGTCATACCCGCGTATCAACGTCCCGTTCACATCGATCAGCGGAATCCCGCGTCCTCCGAGCGCCTCATAGGCCTTGCGCGCCTGGGCATCTTTCTCGATATCGAATTCCTTGTATGGAATGCCCTTCTGGTCGAGAAAACGTCGGGTCAGCTTGCAGTAGCCACACCATTCAGTGGCGTAGAGCACGACGTTGGCCTTGGCCTGGGTCTGCTCGGACACCACTTGCGAGGGGTGAAACACCCGCTCGATCTTGCCCCAGTTCTGGTAAACCATGACCACCAGCAAGATCAGCAGGCATTTCTTCAATACACCGCCGAGCATCAGTTGCGTCGCTTGAGCTGGTCGGTCAATTGGGTCGGCAGGCCTTTGATGATCAGCGTACCGGCTTCTTCGTCGTATTCGATCTTCGAGCCCAGCAGGTGCGCTTCGAAGCTGATAGACAAGCCCTCGGCGCGGCCGGTGAAGCGGCGGAACTGGTTCAGGGTGCGTTTGTCCGCAGGGATCTCGGGCGACAGGCCGTAGTCCTTGTTGCGGATGTGATCGTAGAAAGCTTTCGGGCGTTCTTCGTCGATCAGCCCGGACAACTCTTCCAGGCCCATGGGCTCGCCCATTTTTGCCTGGCTGCTGGCGTAATCCACCAGGGTCTTGGTCTTCTCGCGCGCGGATTCTTCCGGCAGGTCTTCGCTTTCGACGAAGTCACTGAAAGCCTTGAGCAGGGTGCGGGTTTCGCCGGGGCCATCGACGCCTTCCTGGCAGCCGATGAAGTCGCGGAAGTACTCCGAAACCTTTTTGCCGTTCTTGCCTTTGATGAACGAGATGTACTGCTTGGACTGTTTGTTGTTCTGCCACTCGGAGACGTTGATCCGTGCCGCCAAGTGCAACTGGCCAAGGTCCAGATGTCGCGAAGGGGTCACGTCCAGCTGATCGGTCACTGCCACGCCTTCGCTGTGGTGCAGCAGGGCGATGGCGAGGTAATCGGTCATGCCCTGCTGGTAATGAGCAAACAGCACGTGCCCGCCCACAGAGAGGTTCGACTCTTCCATCAGCTTTTGCAGATGTTCCACTGCCACCCGGCTGAAGGCTGTGAAGTCCTTACCGCCGTCGAGGTATTCCTTCAGCCAGCCGCTGAACGGATGCGCCCCGGACTCGGCATGGAAGAAACCCCAGGCCTTGCCTTGTTTGGCGTTGTAGCTCTCGTTGAGGTCGGCAAGCATGTACTCGATGGCGCTGGACTCGGCCAGTTCGGAATCGCGGGCATGAAGAACTGCGGGTGTGCCGTCGGGTTTTTTGTCGATCAGGTGGACGATGCAATGACGGATCGGCATGGGCTTCTCGGCTGATTGAAGAGAGGAGGGCGTGCTCCCCCGAAAAAGCGCCCAGTGTACCGCAATCTCTGGTTTTGGCGTTGCAACCATGCCATAGCGCGCCCCCCGTAGGAGCTGCCGAAGGCTGCGATCTTTTGATCTTGTTTTTGAAAATCAAAGTCAAAAAATCGCAGTCTTCGGCAGCTCCTACAGGGGGAGATGGGGGAATTCCGGGTCACGGGGAGGCCCTTATGCAGTTTTTTACCGATTTAGAGCAATAAAGCTGACCAAATGGGTAGCTAGAGGCGGATATTTCCCCGTCTCTGTGCTAGTTTTGCCCGGTCTTACGCGAAGTCACTGCGTTAAGCGTGCATTCAGCATTTGTCAGGTCGAACCAAACCCTGATTTCGGTATCTATAACCCCGACTCGTCGAGGTTATGCCGAGGGTGCCAGATCCAGAAGATCGGGCTCGATGGCTGACACTGCACTCTGCAATCCATATGAATTTGATAGGGAAGGAACACTACAATGGCTCTTACTAAAGACCAACTGATCGCCGACATCGCTGAAGCTATCGACGCGCCAAAAACCACCGCGCGTAACGCTCTGGACCAACTGGGCCAAATCGTTGCTGATCAGCTGGAAAACGGCGGCGAAATCACCCTGCCAGGTATCGGCAAGCTGAAAGTGACTGAGCGTCCTGCCCGTACCGGCCGCAACCCTTCGACTGGCGCTGCCATCGAAATCGCTGCCAAGAAAGTTATCAAGCTGGTTGTGGCCAAAGGCCTGACCGACGCTGTTAACAAGTAAGACTTGTTAGAAAAAACCGTGCTCCGGCGTAATCCGGGCACGGTTTTTTTGTGTCTGAAATTCAGTGATTGGCCGGCAAACACCTCTGAGCCAATTGTGGGAGCGAGCCTGCTCGCGATAGCGGTGTTTCAGTCACATTGATGTTGAATGTGCTGCCGCCATCGCGAGCAGGCTCGCTCCCACAGTTGATCTGCGTCGGTCAGTTACTCAGCTTTTGCGCGCCCAGCGTTCACGCCAGACCTGCTGCTCGGATTTGGTCTGGAAGGTCCAGGCGACGAAGCGGCTTTGCTTCTGCCCCTGAGACATTTCCACGACCTGGCTTTCCAATACACCGGCCTTTTTCAGTGCCGTCTGGATCGCAGGCAGGTTTGAGGCTTTCGAGACCAGGGTGCTGAACCAAAGCACTTTGTGTTGAAAATGCGCACTCTCGGCGATCAGTTGCGTCACAAACCGTGCTTCGCCGCCTTCACACCACAGTTCGGCCGATTGACCGCCAAAGTTCAGCACTGGCAGTTTGCGTTTCGGGTCGGCGCGGCCCAGTGCGCGCCATTTACGCTCGCTGCCCTTGGTTGCCTCGTCCATCGAGGCGTGGAACGGCGGGTTGCACATGGTCAGGTCAAAGCGTTCGCCGGGCTCGAGCAGGCCCAACAGAATGTGCTTGGGATTGCTTTGCTGGCGCAGCTGGATGGCTTTGTTCAGCCCGTTGGATTGCACGATGGCTTTGGCGGCGGCCACGGCCGTCGGGTCGATTTCCGAGCCGAGGAAGTGCCAGCGATAGTCGCTGTAGCCAATCAACGGATAGACGCAGTTGGCACCCATGCCGATATCAAGCACCTTGACCGGCGCACCGCGAGGAATCTCGCCGTCGTTGACGCTGGCCAGCAGGTCAGCCAGGAAGTGCACGTAGTCAGCACGACCCGGCACCGGTGGGCACAGGTAATCGGCCGGGATGTCCCAATGGGCGATGCCGTAGAACGACTTGAGCAGCGCCCGGTTGAACACCCGAACCGCGTCCGGGCTGGCGAAGTCGATGCTTTCCTTGCCATACGGATTGATGATCACGAACTTCGCCAGCTCCGGCGTGGTCTTGATCAGCGCCGGGAAGTCGTAACGACCCTGATGGCGATTGCGCGGGTGCAGGCTAGCCTTCTCGCGGGGTTCCACGGCTTTGGCCGGGGTAGCGGAGTCAGGCTTCTTGCGCGCAGGTCTTGGTGTGCGGGGGGCGTTCATGGGCGTTGTCGATTCGGGTATGGCTAAAAGTGGCGGGTATTGTCCCACATCCAGTGTAGGAGTGGTGTCGATCGCCCATCGTGCTGGTCACACTGATCAAATGTGGGAGCGGGCTTGCTCGCGAAAGCGGTGTGTCAGGCGACTTGAATGTTGGATGTAAGAATGCCTTCGCGAGCAAGCCCGCTCCCACAAGGATTTGCGGTGTTTTGGGGGAAAGTGATGGGCATAAAAAAGGGAGGCCGTTGCGGGCCTCCCTTTTCATTGCGACTTGCCGTTACAAACTGGCAATCCGCGCATGCTGCTCGGCCAACTTGCCCAAAGCCTGCTCAGCTTCAGCCAGTTTGGCGCGTTCCTTCTCGATGACTTCGGCCGGGGCCTTGTCGACGAAACCGGCGTTGGACAGCTTGCCGCCGACGCGCTGAACTTCGCCCTGCAAACGCAGGATTTCCTTGTCCAGACGAGCCAGTTCGGCGTCCTTGTCGATCAAGCCGGCCATCGGCACCAGCACTTCCATCTCGCCAACCAGCGCAGTGGCGGACAGCGGTGCTTCTTCGCCGGCTTTCAGAACGGTGATCGATTCCAGACGCGCCAGCTTCTTCAGCAGCGCTTCGTTCTCGGTGAGGCGGCGCTGATCTTCGGCGCTGACGTTTTTCAGGAACAGGTTCAGCGGCTTGCCTGGACCAATGTTCATTTCGCCACGGATGTTACGCGTGCCGAGCATCAGGCCCTTGAGCCATTCGATGTCGTCTTCGGCGCCCTGATCGATACGCGCTTCGTTGGCCACTGGCCAAGGTTGCAGCATGATCGTCTTGCCTTCGATACCGGCCAGCGGCGCGACGCGCTGCCAGATTTCTTCGGTGATGAACGGCATGAACGGGTGCGCCAGACGCAGCGCGACTTCCAGCACTCGAACCAGAGTACGGCGGGTGCCGCGCTGACGTTCGACCGGTGCATTTTCGTCCCACAGCACAGGCTTGGACAGTTCCAGGTACCAGTCGCAGTACTGGTTCCAGATGAACTCGTACAAGGCTTGTGCGGCCAGGTCAAAACGGAACTGATCGAGCTGGCGAGTCACTTCGGCTTCGGTGCGTTGCAACTGCGAAATGATCCAGCGATCTGCCAGGGACAGCTCGTAGGCTTCGCCGTTCTGACCGCAATCTTCGCCCTTGTCCAGCACGTAGCGCGCAGCGTTCCAGATCTTGTTGCAGAAGTTGCGATAGCCTTCGACGCGGCCCATGTCGAACTTGATGTCGCGACCGGTCGATGCCAGCGAGCAGAACGTGAAGCGCAGGGCGTCGGTGCCATAGCTGGCGATGCCGTCGGCGAACTCGTCGCGGGTCTGCTTCTCGATCTTCTTCGCCAGTTTCGGCTGCATCATGCCGGAGGTGCGTTTCTGCACCAGTTCTTCCAGCTCGATACCGTCGATGATGTCCAGCGGGTCAAGGACGTTGCCCTTGGACTTGGACATCTTCTGGCCTTGGCCATCACGCACCAGACCGTGCACATAAACAGTCTTGAACGGAACCTGCGGCGTGCCGTCTTCGTTTTTCACCAAGTGCATGGTGAGCATGATCATCCGGGCAACCCAGAAGAAAATGATGTCGAAACCGGTCACCAGCACGTCGGTGGAGTGGAATTTCTTCAGGAATTCGGTCTGCTCCGGCCAGCCGAGCGTGGAGAAAGTCCACAGGCCCGAACTGAACCAGGTATCCAGAACGTCGTTGTCCTGTTGCAGCGCAACGTCCGGGCCGAGGTTGTTCTTGGCACGCACTTCGGCTTCGTCGCGACCGACATAGACCTTGCCCGACTCGTCGTACCAGGCCGGAATCCGGTGGCCCCACCACAGCTGACGGCTGATGCACCAATCCTGGATGTCGCGCATCCACGAGAAGTACATGTTTTCGTATTGTTTTGGTACGAACTGAATGCGGCCGTCTTCAACCGCAGCGATGGCCGGCTCGGCCAATGGCTTGGTGGAAACGTACCACTGGTCGGTCAGCCACGGCTCAATGATGGTGCCGGAGCGGTCGCCTTTCGGCACTTTCAGAGCGTGATCGTCGACGCTGACCAGCAGGCCGGCGGCCTCGAAGGCGGCCACGATTTCCTTGCGGGCCTGGAAGCGGTTGAGGCCGACGTATTCGGCGGGCAGCGTGCCGTCGATTTGCTCGTTGACGCTGCCGTCGAGGTTGAACACCTGGGCCGCGGGCAGCACGTCAGCATTCTTGTCGAAGATGTTCAGCAGCGGCAGGTTGTGGCGCTTGCCGACTTCGTAGTCGTTGAAGTCGTGGGCCGGGGTGATTTTCACGCAACCGGTGCCGAATTCAGGGTCGCAGTAATCGTCGGCGATGATCGGGATGCGGCGGCCAACCAGCGGCAGCTCGACAAATTTGCCGATCAGGGCTTTGTAGCGTTCATCGTTCGGGTTAACGGCCACGGCGGCGTCGCCGAGCATGGTTTCCGGACGCGTGGTCGCGACGATCAGGTAATCCTTGCCTTCAGCGGTTTTGGCGCCGTCGGCCAGCGGGTACTTCAGGTTCCACAGGAAACCTTTCTCGTCGTGGTTTTCCACTTCGAGGTCGGAAATCGCCGTGTGCAGCTTGGTGTCCCAGTTGACCAGACGCTTGCCGCGGTAGATCAGGCCGTCTTCGTGCAGGCGCACGAACGCTTCTTTAACCGCTTCCGAGAGGCCGTCATCCATGGTGAAGCGCTCACGGCTCCAGTCCACGGACGAGCCGAGGCGGCGGATCTGACGGCTGATGTTGCCGCCGGACTGATCCTTCCATTCCCAGACTTTCTCGAGGAATTTTTCGCGGCCCAGATCATGGCGATTCTGGCCTTGGGCTTCGAGTTGACGCTCCACCAGCATTTGCGTGGCGATACCGGCGTGGTCGGTGCCCGGCTGCCACAGGGTGTTGCGACCCTGCATGCGGCGGAAACGGATCAGGGCGTCCATGATCGCGTTGTTGAAGCCGTGACCCATGTGCAGGCTGCCGGTGACGTTCGGCGGCGGGATCATGATGGTGTAGGACTCGCCCGCGCCTTGCGGGGCGAAGTAATTCTCAGACTCCCAGGTGTTGTACCAGGAAGTTTCAATGGCGTGCGGCTGGTAGGTCTTATCCATGCGCGGCGGGACCCTATTGGCATTTATTCAGGAAAAGCCGGCAAGTATAGCGGGGCATGGGGCGTAGGGCGAGTTGATCGCGGGATGAGCTGACCATCAGCCATTGCACAAAAACAATGTGGGAGCGGGCTTGCTCGCGAAGGCGGCCTGTCATCCAACGCTAATGTTGAATGTTACTGCCTCTTCGCGAGCAAGCCCGCTCCCACATTAGAATGGTGGTGTTTATTCGTACTGACTCAACAACCGCTCCATCCGCGCATCCAGCCGACGTTTGATTTCGGTTTCGATGTGCGGGGCGAAGTCGTCGATCACGTCTTGCATGATCAATAGCGCGGCGGCGCGCAGTTCGCTGTCCAGGTGCAGCAGGGCGTCGGGGCCTTTGCTCGCGGCAGGCGACGGTTGCGCGGCTGGGGCGGGTGGCGGTGTCGTTTCGACCGGTTGCGGCGCATTGCCGACAGTGTCGAACAGCATGGGGATCTGTTCCTGATCACCTTCAATGACCGTGTCGGTCAGCAAGGGCGGTTGCAGGTTGTCATCGCCGAGCAGTTGGCGGATCGACTCGAGGTCATCCAGCAGATGCGCGGAATTTTGCTGCGGTTTTGGAGTGTCCATCGGAATGCTCAGAGTCGCTGTAAACGGTGATCTTGCAGAGGATAGCCCTGTTCGCGGTAGAAACGGAAACTCTCCCGCGCAGCCGAACGAATCGTCGGATCTTCCACCACCACTTCCGCCACGCGGGCGAACTGTTTGGCAAATACCGGGACTTTCAGGTCGAGATTGACCAGCAGATCCTGATGCTGACCGCAGTCATCACCAAGACCCAGGACAATCAAACCCTCCGGCTCGCTTTCGGCGGGACCGTGGGGCACGAAGCTTTCGCCCTTGAAGGCCCACAAACGCGCATCGAGGTCATCACGCTGGGCGGCATCGCTACAGTGCAGGTAAATGCGGTGGCCCATGCGCCAGGCTTTTTCGGTGAGCTTGCAGGCGAAATCCAGCCGTGCCGAAGGATCGGCGCTGGGCAGGATATAGAAGTCGACTTTGGTCATTGCGGTTCCTGAGCCCCGGGGCGGCGCCACTGGTCAGTGGCACCGCTCGGGGGGCGTTCTCAACTAGTTTTCCCGCCGCGTTGTCGCCTTAGAGCGGGCCAGGCAAGGCGCAGGCCGCTGGGAATGGTTGTTCCCTTTCCAAGGCCTGCAACGCAGGCTGGCCCGCTTTAAGGCACAACCCGAAGGGCCGGGCCTGCTGTTGTGCAGGGCTGCGTTGCTCGAAGCTTATTTGGAATGACCAAACCACGCTTCTCGCGCCTTGCCCTGCACAACAGCAGACCCGGCGCGGCGTGAAAACTAGTTGAGAACGCCCCCCTTCATCGGTTTCAGGCTTTGGCGCGGTCCAGCAGGTATTGGGTCAGCAGGGGAACCGGACGGCCAGTGGCGCCCTTGTCCTTGCCGCCGCTGGTCCAGGCCGTGCCGGCGATGTCCAGGTGCGCCCAGTTCAGGTTCTTGGTGAAGCGCGACAGGAAGCAGGCAGCGGTGATGGTGCCGGCTTTCGGGCCGCCAATGTTGGCGATGTCGGCGAACGGGCTGTCCAGCTGCTCTTGATATTCATCGAACAGCGGCAGTTGCCAGGCGCGGTCGTCGGCGGATTGGCCGGCGCTCAGCAGTTGGCCGATCAGCTCGTCGTTGTTGCCCAGCAGGCCCGAGGTGTGGGAACCCAGTGCGACGACACACGCGCCGGTCAGGGTGGCGATGTCGATTACCGCTTGCGGCTTGAAGCGTTCGGAGTAGGTCAGGGCATCGCACAGCACCAGGCGGCCTTCGGCGTCGGTGTTGAGGATTTCCACGGTCAGGCCGCTCATGGTGGTGACGATGTCGCCCGGACGCGAAGCGTTGCCGCTCGGCATGTTCTCGGCGCAGGCCAGGATGCACACCAGGTTGATCGGCAGTTTCAGCTCAAGCACGGCACGCAAGGTACCGAACACGCTGGCGGCGCCGCCCATGTCGTACTTCATTTCATCCATGCCGGCGCCCGGCTTGAGGCTGATGCCGCCGGTGTCGAAGGTGATGCCTTTGCCGACCAGTGCGTACGGCTTCTCGGATTTCTTGCCGCCGTTGTATTGCATGACGATCAGGCGCGGCGGCTGGGCGCTGCCCTGGCCAACGGCGTAGAACGAGCCCATGCCCAGGTCCTTGATCTTCTTCTCATCGAGGACTTCGACTTTCAGGCTCTTGAATTCTTTGCCCAGGTTCTTGGCTTGCTCGCCCAGGAACGTCGGGTGGCAGATGTTTGGCGGCAGGTTGCCCAGGTTACGGGTGAAGGCCATGCCATTGGCGATCGCGGTGGCATGGGCCACGGCGCGTTCGACTTCAGCCTGTGCGGCCTTAATGGTCACCAGGGTGATTTTCTTCAGGGCGAGCGGGTCGGCTTTCTGGCTCTTGAACTGGTCGAAGGTGTATTCGCCATCTACCAGGGTTTCTGCCAGCAGGCGGTTCTTGCCATAGCTGTCGCGGCCTTTGACTACGACTTCGTCCAGGGCCAGCACTGCATCGCTGCCGCCCAGGCCTTTAAGGGTGTTGAGGATGCCGGCGATGATTTTGCGGAACGGGCGATCGCCCAGCTCTTCATCTTTGCCTACGCCCACCAGCAACACGCGCTCGGCCTTGAGGTTAGGCAGGCTGTGCAGCAACAGGCTCTGGCCGACTTTGCCGGCCAGGTCGCCGCGCTTGAGCACGGCACTGATGGTGCCACCGCTCAGTTCGTCGAGTTGTTTGGCAACGGCGCCGAGTTTGCGGCCTTCGCCGACGGCGACCACCAGCGTGGCGGTCTTCAACGTTTCCGGGCTAACGCTTTTTACAACCAGTTCCATGTCTGGGTCCCTGAATTAATGGTCAAAGTGCGCGACGCGCAGAAGCTTGCTTATAAGTAGAAGGACGCCGGTGCAGTGCCAGCGACAAAGGCCGCAGTTTGAACCTCGCTACCGGCGCCTGACAACCCTCGGTCGTGCGAACTTCGGTGGTTCAGGTGTCTGCTTGAGCGTGCGCAGTGACAGGCGCACCCAATCACAGGATAATGCGCCATCTTTTTCGGCGGCTCTGCCCTGCGGGCCGACCGATACGTTTGTTTGTTTGGCCGCTTAGCCTGACAACCCTGGAGTGTCTGGTTTGATTGTCTTCCGTTATCTTTCCCGCGAAGTCCTGTTGACCTTGAGCGCCGTCAGCGCCGTGCTGCTGGTCATCATCATGAGCGGACGCTTCATCAAGTACCTCGCCCAAGCGGCCTCTGGCGCCCTGGATCCGGGCTCACTGTTCCTGATCATGGGCTTTCGTCTGCCAGGTTTCCTGCAGTTGATCCTGCCTTTGGGGCTGTTTCTCGGCATCCTGCTGGCCTACGGTCGTCTGTACCTCGACAGCGAAATGACCGTGCTGTCGGCCACCGGCATGAGCCAGCAGCGACTGTTTCGCATCACCCTGTTTCCGGCCACGCTGGTTGCGCTGGTGGTGGCTTGGCTGAGCCTGAGCCTGGCGCCACAAGGTGCCAATCAGTTCCAGCTGCTGCTGAACAAGCAGGACGCACTGACGGAATTCGATACCCTTGAGCCTGGCCGCTTCCAGGCTTTGCGCGACGGTACTCGGGTGACCTACACCGAGCAATTGTCGGATGATCGCGTCAATCTGGGCGGCGTGTTCATTTCGCAAAAGAATGTGAATTCCGACAAGAAGGACCGCGGGATTTCCGTATTGGTGGCCGAGAAGGGCCGTCAGGAAATTCGCCCCGACGGCAATCGGTATCTGATTCTCGACAACGGCTATCGCTATGACGGTAATCCGGGGCAGGCCGATTACCGCGCCATCAAATACGACGAGTACGGCGTATTGCTGCCCAAGCCGGACGTCAGCGACGAAGTCACCGATCGCGATGCGATGACCACCCGCTCCCTGTTGGGCAGCGATGACATCCGCTCGCGCACCGAATTGCAATGGCGTCTGTCGCTGCCGTTGCTGGTCTTCATCGTGACCCTGATGGCGGTGCCGCTGTCGCGGGTCAACCCGCGTCAGGGCCGTTTCCTCAAGCTGCTGCCGGCGATTCTTCTTTATATGGCTTACCTGACCATCCTGATTGCCGCTCGCGGTGCCCTCGAAAAGGGCAAGATTCCGGCGGCATTGGGCTTGTGGTGGGTGCATGCGATCTTCCTGGCCATCGGCCTGGGCTTGCTGTACTGGGAGCCGTTGCGCTTGAAGATGGCGAGTCGCCGCAGTGCGCTGGAGGTGGCCCGTGGATAAGCTCGATCGCTACATTGGTAGCAGCGTGTTCATGGCGATCCTGGCGGTACTGGGGATCATTCTGGGTCTGGCAACGTTGTTTGCCTTCATCGATGAGATGGGCGACGTCAGCGATACCTACACGTTGGCGGATGTCCTGAGCTATGTGTTGCTGACTGCGCCGCGCCGTCTGTACGACATGTTGCCAATGGCGGCGCTGATCGGTTGCCTGATCGGCCTCGGCAGCCTGGCCAGCCACAGCGAACTGACCATCATGCGCGCTGCGGGCGTGTCGCTCGGGCGGATCGTCTGGGCTGTCATGAAGCCGATGCTGCTTTTGATGGTGGTGGGGCTGGTGATCGGTGAATACGTCGCGCCGGCAACAGAAGTCACCGCTCAGGCCAACCGCTCGCTGGCCCAGGGCAGTGGCGATGCGCAAAGCGCCAAGCATGGTCTGTGGCACCGTCAGGGTGACGAGTTCATTCACGTCAACTCCGTGCAACCCAATGGTCTGCTGTACGGCGTGACCCGTTATCGCTTCGATGATCAGCGCCACATCCTGTCTTCGAGCTTCGCCAAGCGCGCGGAATTCGACACGGATCACTGGCAACTGAGCGACGTCACGACCACGTTGTTCCATGAAAAGAACACCGAAGTGGTGACGACTCCGGTGGAGCGTTGGGAGGTAGCACTGAGCCCGCAATTGCTGAGCACTGTGGTGATGGCGCCTGAATCACTGTCGATCACCGGTCTGTGGAGTTACATCCACTACCTGGCTGACCAGGGCCTGAGCAACGGTCGGTACTGGCTGGCGTTTTGGGTCAAGGTGTTGCAGCCGCTGGTGACCGCTGCATTGGTGCTGATGGCGATTTCCTTCATCTTCGGCCCGCTGCGTTCGGTAACCCTCGGTCAGCGAGTCTTTACCGGTGTGTTGGTGGGCTTCACCTTCCGCATTGTCCAGGATTTGCTCGGCCCTTCGAGCCTGGTATTCGGTTTCTCGCCGCTGTTTGCGGTGCTGGTGCCGGCCGGAGTCTGTGCCCTGGCCGGGGTCTGGTTGTTGCGCCGGGCCGGTTGATCGCGGGTTATTCCCGAAAGGCTTGTCACTCAAAACGCCCCTGTCGCAAGACCGGGGCGTTTTTGTACGCGCCGTCTGACCTGCGAACGTGACGCTTGCGTCGTGGATCAGGTACAATTCCCGGCTATTTTTCGGCGGGCTATGCCTGCAGCCTTTTTGAGTGTTGATCCGTGAGTGATTTGAGTCATATCCGCAATTTCTCCATCATCGCCCACATTGACCATGGCAAGTCGACGCTGGCCGATCGCTTCATCCAAATGTGCGGCGGCCTTGCCGAGCGCGAAATGGAAGCCCAGGTGCTGGACTCCATGGACCTGGAGCGTGAACGCGGGATCACCATCAAGGCCCACAGCGTCACCCTTTATTACACCGCCCGCGATGGTATCAAGTACCAGCTGAACTTCATTGACACCCCCGGCCACGTTGACTTCACCTACGAAGTCAGCCGGTCGCTGGCGGCCTGTGAAGGTGCGTTGCTGGTGGTCGATGCCGGTCAGGGCGTTGAAGCGCAGTCGGTTGCCAACTGCTACACGGCGATCGAGCAGGGCCTGGAAGTCATGCCAGTCCTGAACAAGATCGACCTGCCACAGGCCGATCCGGACCGCGTCAAAGAAGAAATCGAAAAAATCATCGGCATTGATGCCACCGATGCGGTCGAGTGCAGCGCCAAGACTGGCCTGGGCGTCGACGAAGTGCTCGAACGCCTGGTTCACACCATTCCCGCGCCGACCGGCAACTACGAAGATCCGCTGCAAGCGTTGATCATCGACTCCTGGTTCGACAACTACCTGGGCGTTGTTTCCCTGGTACGCGTGCGCCACGGGCGTGTGAAGAAGGGCGACAAGATCCTCGTCAAGTCCACCGGCAAGATCCACCTGGTGGACAGCGTCGGTGTATTCAATCCGAAACACACCCCTACCGTCGACCTGAAGGCCGGTGAAGTGGGCTTCATCATCGCCAGCATCAAGGACATTCACGGTGCGCCAGTGGGCGATACCCTGACCTTGAGCTCGACGCCGGACGTCGATGTGCTGCCAGGCTTCAAACGCATTCAGCCGCAGGTGTACGCCGGTTTGTTCCCGGTCAGCTCCGACGACTTCGAAGACTTCCGCGAGGCGCTGCAAAAGCTCACCCTCAACGATTCGTCGCTGCAATACACACCGGAAAGCTCAGACGCACTGGGTTTCGGCTTCCGTTGCGGCTTCCTCGGCATGCTGCACATGGAAATCATCCAGGAGCGCCTGGAGCGCGAATACAACCTGGACCTGATCACCACGGCGCCGACGGTAATCTTCGAGCTGCTGCTGAAAACCGGCGAAACGATTTACGTCGATAACCCGTCCAAGCTCCCGGACCTGTCGTCGATCGAAGACATGCGTGAGCCGATCGTGCGGGCCAATATCCTTGTGCCGCAAGAACACCTGGGTAACGTCATTACCCTGTGTATCGAAAAGCGTGGCGTGCAGCACGACATGCTGTTCCTCGGTACCCAGGTACAAGTGACCTACGATTTGCCGATGAACGAAGTGGTCCTCGACTTCTTTGACCGTCTGAAATCCACCAGCCGTGGCTATGCTTCGCTGGATTACCATTTCGATCGTTACCAATCGGCTAGTCTGGTGAAACTGGACGTGCTGATCAACGGCGACAAGGTCGACGCCCTGGCGTTGATCGTGCACCGTGACAATGCGCACTACAAAGGTCGCCAGTTGACCGAGAAGATGAAAGAACTGATTCCGCGGCAGATGTTCGACGTGGCAATCCAGGCCGCCATTGGCGGGCAGATTGTGGCGCGGACAACCGTCAAGGCGCTCAGAAAGAACGTATTGGCCAAATGCTACGGTGGTGACGTCAGCCGTAAGAAAAAGCTGCTGGAAAAGCAAAAGGCCGGTAAGAAACGCATGAAGCAGGTCGGTAACGTGGAGATTCCACAAGAAGCCTTCCTTGCAGTGCTCAGGTTGGATAGTTAGGTCCTATGTCACTAAATTTCCCGCTGTTGCTGGTCATCGCCGTGTTCGTCTGCGGCCTGTTGGCGTTGCTCGATCTGCTGTTCCTGGCGCCACGGCGCCGGGCTGCCATTAACTCCTATCAAGGAAGCGTCAGCCAGGCTGACATGGTGGTGGTCGAGAAACTGAACAAAGAGCCGCTGCTGGTCGAATACGGCAAGTCGTTCTTCCCGGTGTTGTTCATCGTACTGGTGCTGCGTTCGTTCCTGGTGGAACCGTTCCAGATTCCTTCCGGCTCGATGAAACCGACCCTGGACGTCGGCGACTTCATTCTGGTGAACAAATTTTCTTACGGGATCCGCCTGCCGGTGATCGACAAGAAAGTCATCGAAGTCGGTGATCCGCAGCGCGGTGATGTGATGGTGTTCCGCTACCCGAGCGACCCGAACGTCAATTACATCAAGCGTGTGGTTGGCCTGCCGGGTGACCAGATTCGCTATACCGCAGACAAGCGTCTGTTCGTCAACGGTGAATCGATCGCCGAACAACTGGTCGGCTCCGAGCCGGGCACGTTGGGCAGCGCCGAGCTCTACAAGGAAAAACTCGGCATTGCCGAGCACCTTATCCGCAAGGAAATGAGCCGCTACCGCGCAGCGCCGGATCGTTCGTGGACCGTGCCTGCCGGGCACTACTTCATGATGGGCGACAACCGCGACAACTCGAATGACAGTCGCTACTGGGATGATCCGAGTATTCCCAAGAATCTGCTGGGCATGGTTCCCGACAAGAATATCGTCGGCAAGGCCTTCGCAGTCTGGATGAGCTGGCCGGAACCCAAACTCAGTCACCTGCCGAATTTCTCGCGGGTTGGCCTGATCAAGTAATCACACACGGCGCTGTTGAACACAGCGCCGAATGCATTTCTGGAGTCGGCATAATCGGCACCGGACGCATGAAAACAACGATATTCAGGACGTTATTTTTGAACACAGCGTTAATTGTCCCAAGCCTGCGCCGCACCACGGCGATGGCGGTGGAATCCAGCCACGAACTCAGCGTGGGTAAACCGTGAGCGTCTCCTTAAGCCGTCTAGAGCGTCAGCTCGGCTACACCTTCAAAGACCAGGAACTGATGGTCCTGGCCCTGACTCACCGCAGCTTTGCCGGGCGCAACAATGAACGCCTGGAGTTCCTCGGTGATGCCATCCTCAACTTCGTCGCTGGCGAGGCGCTGTTCGATCGCTTCCCGCTGGCCCGCGAAGGCCAGTTGTCGCGTTTGCGCGCCCGCTTGGTGAAAGGTGAAACCCTGGCCGTACTGGCCCGTGGTTTCGATCTGGGCGAATACCTGCGCCTGGGCTCCGGCGAATTGAAAAGCGGTGGTTTCCGTCGCGAATCGATTCTGGCCGATGCCCTGGAAGCGCTGATTGGTGCGATCTATCTGGACGCCGGCATGGACATGGCGCGCGAGCGCGTGCTGGCCTGGCTGGCCGGAGAGTTCGAAGGCTTGACGCTGGTCGACACCAACAAAGATCCGAAAACCCGCCTGCAGGAATTCCTGCAGTCCCGTGGTTGTGAGCTGCCGCGTTACGAAGTGGTGGATATCCAGGGTGAGCCGCATTGCCGGACGTTCTTCGTCGAATGTGAAATCATCTTACTGAATGAAAAAAGCCGAGGTCAGGGTGTGAGTCGTCGTATTGCCGAACAGGTAGCGGCCGCCGCAGCACTGATTGCCCTGGGTGTGGAGAATGGCAATGACTGATTCAACCGCAACTCGCTGTGGCTATGTTGCCATCGTCGGCCGTCCCAACGTGGGCAAGTCCACGCTGCTGAACCACATTCTGGGTCAGAAGCTGGCGATCACCTCGCGCAAGCCGCAGACCACCCGTCACAACATGCTCGGTATCAAGACCGAAGGCGCCGTTCAGGCGATCTACGTCGACACCCCGGGCATGCACAAGGGCGGCGAAAAGGCTCTGAACCGCTACATGAACAAGACCGCTTCGGCGGCGTTGAAAGACGTCGACGTGGTGATCTTCGTGGTTGACCGCACCAAGTGGACCGACGAAGACCAGATGGTCCTCGAGCGCGTTCAATACGTGACCGGCCCGCTGATCGTGGCGCTGAACAAGACCGATCGTATCGAAGACAAGTCCGAGCTGATGCCGCACCTGAGCTGGTTGCAGGAACAGCTGCCGAACGCGCAGATCATGCCGATCTCGGCCCAGCACGGGCACAACCTGGACGCGCTGGAACGAGTGATCGCCGAGCACCTGCCGGAAAACGATCACTTCTTCCCGGAAGATCAGATCACTGACCGCAGCAGCCGCTTCCTTGCCGCTGAACTGGTGCGCGAGAAAATCATGCGCCAGTTGGGCGCCGAGCTGCCGTACCAGATCACCGTGGAAATCGAAGAGTTCAAGCAGCAGGGCAAAACCCTGCACATCCATGCGTTGATCCTCGTCGAACGTGACGGCCAGAAAAAAATCATCATTGGCGACAAGGGCGAGCGCATCAAGCGCATCGGCACCGAGGCGCGCAAGGACATGGAGCTGCTGTTCGACTCCAAGATCATGCTCAACCTGTGGGTCAAGGTTAAGGGCGGCTGGTCCGATGACGAACGTGCGTTGCGTTCGCTGGGTTACGGCGATCTGTAACACCGGTCTGCGCTGCACCGTAGAACCCTGTGGGAGCGGGCTTGCCCGCGATGAGGATGTAACATTCAGCAGAGATGTTGAATGTAAGTCCGCCATCGCGGGCAAGCCCGCTCCCACATTGGTTTTGGTTGTTTGTAGAACTGCGCTCCTTCATTGAGAACTGCGATTCCCATGTCTCCAACCCAGCCCATCGCCCAACCCGCGTACGTCCTCCACTCCCGCGCCTACCGCGAAAGCAGTGCGCTGGTGGATTTCCTTACGCCGCAAGGTCGGCTGCGGGCGGTGTTGCGTAGCGCGCGGGGCAAGGCCGGGACATTGGCGCGGCCGTTTGTGCCGCTGGAAGTCGAATTCCGTGGGCGGGGTGAATTGAAAAACGTCGGTCGCATGGAAAGCGCCGGTGTTTCCACCTGGCTCAACGGTGAGGCGCTGTTCAGCGGTCTCTACCTCAACGAATTGCTGATCCGTCTGCTGCCCGCCGAAGACCCCCATCCCGCAGTCTTCGATCACTACGCCGCGACCTTGCTCGCCCTGGCCGAAGGCCGTCCATTGGAGCCATTGCTGCGCTCCTTCGAATGGCGTTTGCTCGACGACCTCGGTTACGGTTTCGCCTTGAACACTGATATCCATGGCGACCCCATCGCGCCGGATGGCCTCTACCGCTTACAAGTGGATGCAGGCCTGGAACGGGTCTATCTGCTGCAACCGGGTCTGTTCAACGGCACTGAATTGCTGGCCATGGCCGATGCCGACTGGTCCGCGCCCGGCGCGCTGTCCGCTGCCAAGCGCTTGATGCGTCAGGCGCTGGCCGTTCATCTGGGCGGTCGTCCTCTAGTCAGTCGCGAGTTGTTTCGTAAGCCATAGTTTCGCAAGCCATAGGAACTGTTGATGCTTGCGTCAACAGAGCCAAGCTCCCCGTGTATGCTGTGCACCGAACTTTCCCTTATTTCAGGAGCGCTTCCGTGACCACCAGCAATCGCATTCTTCTTGGCGTGAACATCGACCACGTTGCCACCCTGCGTCAGGCCCGGGGTACTCGCTACCCGGATCCAGTCAAGGCAGCGCTGGACGCGGAAGAGGCGGGTGCTGACGGCATCACCGTGCACTTGCGCGAAGACCGTCGGCACATTCAGGAACGCGATGTGTTGCTGCTCAAGGACGTGCTGCAAACCCGCATGAACTTCGAAATGGGCGTCACCGAAGAAATGATGGTGTTCGCCGAACGCATCCGCCCGGCGCACATTTGCCTGGTCCCGGAAACCCGTCAGGAACTGACCACCGAAGGCGGTCTGGACGTGGCAGGGCAGGAGGCGCGGATCAAGGCTGCGGTGGATCGCCTGGCGAAGATCGGCTGTGAAGTATCGCTGTTCATCGACGCTGACGAGCGGCAGATCGAAGCATCCCGCCGTGTTGGTGCGCCAGCCATCGAATTGCACACCGGGCGTTATGCGGATGCCGAGACGCCAGCCGAAGTCGCTGAAGAGCTCAAGCGCGTGGCCGATGGCGTGGCATTTGGTCTGGCCCAAGGTCTGATCGTCAACGCCGGTCACGGTCTGCACTATCACAACGTCGAGGCTGTTGCGGCGATCAAGGGCATCAATGAACTGAACATCGGCCATGCGCTGGTGGCCCATGCGTTGTTCGTCGGGTTCAAGTCGGCGGTGTCGGAAATGAAAGCGCTGATTCTGGCTGCTGCACTGAAAGGTTGAGATCGGCGGCGCTGCCTTCGCGGGCAAGCCACGCTCCCACAGGTCCGAGTTGAACGACAGTTGAATATTCGACGCGGACCTGTGGGAGCGTGGCTTGCCCGCGATGGCGTCTTTGAAGGCTGCGAAGATTTAAAGCGGTGGGGTTTCCTGGCTCGGCTTGGTCTTGTCGACCCCCGGCACATGCAGGTTGCCTTCAGCGACCTGATTGCCTTCCAGCTGCGGCTGCGTGACCCACGTCAGGATGTCGTAGTAACGACGGATGTTCGCCACGAAATGCACCGGCTCGCCGCCCCGGGCGTAGCCGTAACGAGTCTTGCTGTACCACTGTTTCTGTGACAGGCGCGGCAGGATTTTCTTCACATCCAGCCACTTGTCCGGGTTCAACCCTTCCTTGGCCGCCAGTTTGCGCGCGTCATCCAGGTGACCGCTGCCGACGTTGTAGGCTGCGAGCGCGAACCACGTACGATCCGGCTCCTGGATCGACTCATCCAGTTGCTCCTTCATATAGGCCAGGTACTTTGCCCCACCCATGATGCTCTGCTTGGGGTCGAGTCGATTGGACACGCCCATGGCTTGCGCGGTGTTCTGGGTCAGCATCATCAATCCACGCACGCCGGTCTTGGACGTGACCGCCGCTTGCCACAGCGATTCCTGATAACCGATCGCCGCCAGCAGACGCCAGTCGACTTTCTCTTTCTTGGCGTACGTCTTGAAATGCTGTTCGTACTTGGGCAACCGCTGCTGCAGATGCTGGGCGAAGGTATAGGCGCCCATGTAACCGAGTACATCGACGTGCCCGTAATAGCGATCCTTGAGGCGTTGCAGGGTGCCGTTTTTCTTCACTTTGTCGAGGTAATCGTTGATCTCGTTGAGCAGGCTGTTGTCTTCGCCGGTGGCCACGGCCCAGCTCTGATTGCTGGCGTCACCGAGGTCGAAGGCGACCCGCACGTTGGGGAAGTACACCTGGTTCATCGCGACTTCGTTGGAATCGACCAGGGTCAGATCGATCTGGGCTTCGTCGACCATGCGCAGCAAATCGACGACTTCAACTGCGTCGGACTCTTCGTATTCAATGCCGGGATATTTCTTTTTCAGCTCTGCCAATTGCTCGGCGTGGGTGCTGCCCTTGAGCACCATGATCTTCTTGCCGACCAGATCGCCTGCGTCGGTCGGTCGTGACTGGCCGTTGCGGTAGATGATCTGTGGGGTGACTTCGAGGTAGGAGTGGGAAAACCGTACCTGTTTTTTTCGTTCTTCGCTGCTGACCAGGCCGGCAGCAGCCAGCACCGGGCCATTGGGCTTGCCCACCTGATTGAACAGGTCGTCGAGGTTGTCGGCAGTTTCGATCTTGAGCTCGACCCCCAGATCCTCGGCAAAGCGCTTCACCAGCTCGTATTCGAAGCCGGTTTCACCGTTGCGATCCTGAAAGTAGGTGGCGGGACTGTTACGGGTAACCACCCGCAGCACGCCATCCTCCTTTACGCGCTCCAGCGTGTTGGGTTTATCAACACAGCCACCGAGCACCAGGAAGAGTCCGGTTGCGATCAGCCATTTGGCGTACCGCGGACGCAAAGCCGTTGGGGAAAACATCTGCGCAGTATACGCAAAGGACCACGAGCGCCATATCTCGACAGCGAAGGGCTTGTCTGCTAGAGAGTCTAAAACCCGCTTGGAGCCCGCAGGAATGGGCCCGAACAGCATTTTTTGAGATAAAAAATAACCCTCGGCGCGCGCCTGTCCAGGGCCCGAAAACCCGGCCCGACGTTCGGGTACAGCCGTGCGTACCGTTTCGGGTGCTGTCGCGGGCGGTTTAGGCTAGAATGCACGGCCTCAAAGCACACCCCTTCCCGAGGCTGTCCCGAAGATGTTGATCCTGCGCGGCGCTCCTGCCCTTTCTGCCTTTCGCCACAGCAAACTCCTTGAGCAACTGAGCCAGAAGGTTCCGGCTGTCAGCGGCTTGTATGCTGAATTCGCTCACTTCGCCGAAGTTACCGGCGTCCTGACCGGCGACGAACAGCAGGTGCTCGCGCGCCTTCTGAAGTACGGCCCAAGCGTTCCAGTACAAGAGCCAACCGGTCGTCTGTTTCTGGTGTTGCCACGTTTCGGCACTATCTCGCCGTGGTCCAGTAAAGCCAGCGACATCGCTCGCAACTGTGGCCTGACCAAAGTCCAGCGCCTGGAGCGCGGTATCGCGTTCTACGTCGCCGGCCAGTTCAGCGATACCGAAGCGCAGCTGATTGCAGACGCCTTGCATGACCGCATGACCCAGATCGTATTGGACAACCTTGAACAAGCCGCCGGCCTGTTCAGCCACGCCGAACCCAAGCCCCTGACCGCGATCGACGTGTTGGGTGGCGGCCGCGCCGCGCTGGAAAAAGCCAACACCGAGCTGGGTCTGGCCCTGGCCGAAGACGAGATCGACTATCTGGTCGCAGCCTTCGTCGGCTTGAAGCGCAACCCGCACGACATCGAGTTGATGATGTTTGCCCAGGCGAACTCCGAGCACTGCCGTCACAAGATCTTCAACGCCAGTTGGGACATCGACGGTCAGAGCCAGGAAAAAAGCCTGTTCGGCATGATCAAGAACACCTACCAGATGCACAGCGAAGGTGTTCTGTCGGCTTATAAGGACAACGCCTCGGTAATCGTTGGCTCCGTCGCCGGCCGTTTCTTCCCGGACCCTGAAACCCGCCAGTACGGCGCGGTACAGGAACCGGTGCACATCCTGATGAAAGTCGAAACTCACAACCACCCGACCGCGATTGCCCCGTTCCCGGGCGCGTCCACCGGTAGCGGCGGTGAGATTCGCGACGAAGGTGCAACCGGTCGCGGCGCCAAGCCAAAGGCTGGCCTGACCGGTTTCACCGTGTCCAACCTGCAGATCCCGGGCTTCGAACAGCCGTGGGAAGTGCCATACGGCAAGCCTGAGCGCATCGTTACCGCGCTGGACATCATGATCGAAGGCCCGTTGGGCGGTGCCGCGTTCAACAACGAATTCGGTCGTCCGGCCCTGACCGGTTATTTCCGTACCTTCGAACAATCGATCACCACCCCGCGTGGCGACGAAGTTCGCGGTTACCACAAGCCGATCATGCTGGCTGGCGGCATGGGTAACATCCGTGCCGAACACGTGCAGAAGGGCGAGATCACCGTTGGCTCCAAGCTGATCGTCCTCGGCGGCCCGGCGATGTTGATCGGCCTGGGCGGCGGTGCTGCCTCTTCCATGGCCACCGGCACCAGTTCGGCGGATCTGGACTTCGCATCGGTACAGCGCGAAAACCCGGAAATGGAACGTCGTTGCCAGGAAGTCATCGACCGTTGCTGGCAGTTGGGTGATAAAAACCCGATCAGCTTCATCCATGACGTCGGCGCGGGCGGTCTGTCCAACGCCTTCCCGGAACTGGTCAACGACGGCAACCGTGGCGGTCGCTTCGAGCTGCGCAACATTCCAAACGACGAGCCGGGCATGGCCCCGCACGAAATCTGGAGTAACGAATCCCAGGAACGCTACGTTCTGGCAGTCGGCCCTGCGGACTTCGAACGCTTCCAGGCGATCTGCGAACGTGAGCGTTGCCCGTTTGCCGTGGTCGGCGAAGCCACTGCCGAACCGCAACTGACCGTGACCGACAGCCACTTCGGCAACAGCCCGGTGGACATGCCGCTCGAAGTACTGCTGGGCAAAGCCCCGCGCATGCACCGTTCGGCCGTTCGCGAAAACGAGCTGGGCGATGATTTCGATCCGTCGACCCTCGAGATCGCCGACTGCGTGGAGCGCGTTCTGCATCACCCGGCCGTGGCCAGCAAAAGCTTCCTGATCACCATCGGCGACCGTACCATCACCGGCCTCGTGGCCCGTGATCAGATGGTCGGCCCGTGGCAGGTTCCGGTGGCTGACGTTGCCGTCACCGCTACCAGCTTCGACGTCTACACCGGTGAAGCCATGGCCATGGGCGAGCGTACTCCGCTGGCTCTGCTGGACGCTCCGGCGTCGGGCCGCATGGCCATCGGCGAAACCCTGACCAACATCGCGGCGTCGCGCATCGCCAAAATCTCCGACATCAAACTGTCGGCGAACTGGATGTCCGCCGCCGGTCACCCGGGTGAAGACGCGCGTCTGTACGACACCGTGAAAGCGGTCGGCATGGAATTGTGCCCGGACCTCGGCATCACCATTCCGGTAGGCAAGGACTCCATGTCCATGGCCACCCGCTGGAACGACGAAGGCGTCGACAAGACGGTGACTTCGCCGATGTCGCTGATCGTGACCGGCTTCGCCCCAGTGGCTGACATCCGTCAGACCATGACCCCGCAACTGCGCATGGACAAGGGCACCACCGACCTGATCCTGATCGACCTCGGTCGCGGTCAGAACCGCATGGGCGCTTCGATCCTCGCTCAGGTTCACGGCAAACTCGGCAAGCAGGCCCCGGACGTCGATGACGCCGAAGACCTGAAAGCCTTCTTCGCCGTGATCCAGGGCCTCAACGCCGACGGTCATTTGCTGGCTTATCACGACCGTTCCGACGGTGGTCTGCTGACCAGCGTCGTGGAAATGGCCTTCGCCGGTCACTGCGGCCTGAGCCTGAACCTCGACGGTCTGGCAGAAACCTCCGCCGACATCGCCGCGATCCTGTTCAACGAAGAACTGGGTGCTGTGATCCAGGTTCGCCAGGACGCCACTCCGGACATCCTCGCGCAGTTCAGCGCAGCTGGCCTGGGTGACTGCGTGTCGGTGATCGGTCAGCCGATGAACAACGGCGAGATCAGCATCACCTTCAACGGCGACACCGTGTTCGAAGGTCAGCGTCGTCTGCTGCAACGTCAGTGGGCCGAGACCAGCTACCAGATCCAGCGTCTGCGTGATAACGCCGACTGCGCCGAACAAGAGTTCGACGTGCTGCTGGAAGAAGACAACCCGGGCCTGAGCGTCAAGCTCAGCTACGACGTCAACCAGGACGTCGCCGCGCCTTACATCAAGAAAGGCATCCGCCCACAGGTTGCCGTGCTGCGTGAGCAGGGCGTCAACGGTCAGGTGGAAATGGCAGCCGCGTTCGACCGCGCCGGTTTCAACGCGATCGACGTGCACATGAGCGACATTCTGGCCGGCCGTGTCGACCTGAACGAGTTCAAAGGTCTGGTGGCTTGCGGCGGTTTCTCTTACGGCGACGTATTGGGTGCCGGTGAAGGCTGGGCCAAGTCCGCACTGTTCAACAGTCGCGCTCGCGATGCCTTCCAGGGCTTCTTCGAACGTAACGACAGCTTCACCCTCGGCGTGTGCAACGGTTGCCAGATGATGTCCAACCTGCACGAGCTGATCCCGGGCAGCGAGTTCTGGCCGCACTTCGTGCGTAACCGTTCCGAGCAGTTCGAAGCTCGCGTTGCCATGGTGCAGATCCAGGAGTCGAACTCGATCTTCCTGCAAGGCATGGCCGGTTCGCGCATGCCAATCGCCATCGCGCACGGTGAAGGCCATGCCGAATTCGCCAGCGAAGAAGCGTTGCTGGAAGCCGATCTGTCGGGTTGCGTGGCGATGCGTTTCGTCGACAACCACGGCAAGGTCACCGAAAACTACCCGGCCAACCCGAACGGCTCGCCGCGCGGTATCACCGGTTTGACCAGCCGTGACGGTCGCGTGACCATCATGATGCCGCACCCGGAGCGTGTGTTCCGCGCCGTGCAGAACTCGTGGCGTTCGGAAGACTGGAACGAAGACGCACCTTGGATGCGTATGTTCCGTAATGCTCGCGTGTGGGTTAACTAAGAGCGGGGAGCTGATTGCCGTGTACAAGCTCGGTTTTTTTGTTCCGGCCAGTCATGTCGAGGTGGTCAAGAGTGCTGTGTTCGCTGCCGGTGGTGGGCGGATCGGGGCTTATGATCACTGCGCGTGGCAGGTGTTTGGGTTGGGTCAGTTTCGGCCTTTGGATGGCAGTCAGCCGTTTATTGGTGAAGCGGGGCAGGTCGAGCAGGTTGAGGAATGGAAGGTTGAGCTTGTGGTCAGCGATGAGTTGATTCGGGCGGTGGTGGTGGCTCTGAAAGAGAGCCATCCCTACGAGACGCCGGCTTATGAGGTATGGCGGTTGGAAGATTTCTGATCTTCCTGGCCGCTGAAAATGAGAAACCCGCTGAAAGTGATTTCAGCGGGTTTTTTGTTGTCCGGAGTTTGCGCCCGGGAGGTCGAAGGATGCGGTGTTTTCGAATGTCCGGTTAGTGTGGATGGCTAACTAGACGCCGAGAGAAAACGTGATATCCGTTTGTCTGGAATCGCGCGGACCTATCAACTATGGCAGTAGCGAGGATGCGGAGTTTGCTATGTGATATAGCTTCCATCAGCTAATAGAAGGGATTCATCATGACTTTAGAAATCACAGAGGTTACTTCGAGGTTGGACGGTAAGCCGATCGAAAGTGGCTCCAGCACCGAATCCACCATAGTGACGATAAGAGGCACTGCATCGAAGGCAAACCAGGCCGTTCATATTTATGATAATGACGGTGAGGCTCCAATATTCAGTACCACCTCAAATCAAGACTTAAGGTGGGTTAGCTACTCGCCCGAGCTAGATGTTGGGGTGCACAAGTTCAAGGCAAAACTTCAGTGGGATGAGGAGGTATCAAATGAATGGGTTATTACCGTCCTCCCACCGAAGGACGGCAAGTCCAGTACTCGTTCCTGAGGCGTCGATGATTTAACCGTTTTGATCATTCTCAAGCAGAGTGGAGTAGGGCCGCTGAGCCGATGAAAATCAGCGGACTCTGAGATTTTCGGTGTTTGTCAGGGCCTCATCGCGAGCAGGCCCGCTCCCACAATGGTTCGGTGTACATAGATCCAATGTATGTGGGCTTGCCCGCGATGACTGCCACAGACGCCCCCCGTTATTGAAGATATAGGGGGTAGGTTACGGGCGAATCTCAATCATCGTGCCATCCGGCACCAAACCCCAAACCTCGCGCATGTCCATGTTGCGCATGGCGATGCAGCCGTCGGTCCAGTCCAGCGTATGGAACAGGTCTTCGGGGTTGTCTTCGGTATCTGGGGTGCCGTGGATCATGATCATGCCGCCAGGCTCGACGCCTTCGCGCCGGGCACGGGCGGCGTCGCTGATGTTGGGGTAGGAGATGTGCATCGCCAGGTTGAAACGGTCGCTGATCTTGCGCCAGTCCACCCAATAAAAGCCTTCGGGGGTGCGCTTGTCGCCCTCCATCAGCTTCGGCCCCTTGGGGCGTTTGCCCAAGGAAATGCGATAGGTCTTGATCGGCTTGCCATCATTGATCAATTGCAATTGATGGGCTGATTTGAGAACCAGAACTTTTTCGATGACTTTGCCATCCAGCGTTTCCGTGGAGGAAGCCTGGGCGACAGCGACGAACGATAAGCAAAAAACAGCAAGCAACCAGCGCATTGAAACGATATCCCTAAGAGGTGTCGCGACTATTTATTTTATAGGTGCTTTTATGTGTAGCAGCTTTAAATGATGGCAGGCTGGACGAGCGGCGGGATCGATTCGGACCGCACGGGGTAGACCTCGGTCCGCCGGTCAGCGAAGAAGCATTCTAAGGTACGGCCCACCGTGCGGAAAGCCAGTTCGCCCCAAGGGATGTCGGCTTCTTCGAACAGTTGCACTTCCAGGCTCTCGGGCCCCGCGGAAAAATCCAGGTCCACCAGCTCGGCGCGAAAGAACACATGCACCTGGCTGATGTGTGGCACGTCGATCAGCGTATAGATACTCAGGTTACGCACGCGGGCACAAGCTTCTTCGGCGGTCTCGCGAATGGCGGCCTGCTCGATGGTCTCACCGTTTTCCATGAACCCGGCGGGCAGGGTCCAGTAACCGCGCCGTGGCTCGATGGCGCGACGGCACAGCAACACCTTCGAACCCCAGACCGGCACGCAACCGGCGACGATATTGGGGTTTTGGTAATGGATGGTATGACAGCTGTCGCAGACAAAACGCAGGCGCGAATCGCCTTCGGGAATGCGCTGGGTTACCGGGTTGCCGCACTGGCTGCAAAATTTCATGCTTGGGTTCCTGAATGCTGCGCCTATCTTGGCGTGCAGCGGTGTCGGTCGGCAAGTTGTCGTTTCGCGACATGAGGCTGTTCGGGGCTTGGGCGGCCGATGCGATTGGTGCATGATGCAGGGTAAGGCACAGATCGAGAAGACTCATGCTGGACGAGCTACTGCACCGGGTAAGCAATCACACGCCGCGTACGCTGGAAACAGACCGACGTTTCCCCGAAGCCGCGGTATTGGTGCCCATCACGCGCAGTGACGAACCGGAACTGGTGCTAACCCTTCGCGCCAGCGGGCTTTCTACCCATGGCGGCGAAGTTGCCTTTCCCGGCGGTCGACGCGACCCCGAAGACCCTGACCTGATTTTTACCGCCCTGCGCGAAGCCGAAGAAGAAATCGGCCTGCCACCGGGGCTGGTTGAAGTGATCGGCCCGCTGAGCCCATTGATCTCCCTGCACGGCATCAAGGTCACGCCCTATGTCGGCGTGATTCCGGATTTCGTCGAATACCAGGCCAATGATGCCGAGATCGCCGCGGTGTTCAGTGTGCCGCTGGAGTTCTTCCGCAAAGACCCGCGAGAGCACACTCACCGCATCGACTATCAGGGCCACAGTTGGTACGTGCCGAGCTACCGTTATGGCGAGTACAAGATCTGGGGGCTGACGGCGATCATGATTGTCGAGTTGATCAACCTGCTCTATGACGCGAAAATCAGCCTGCATCAACCCCCCAAGAGTTTTATCAACACCTGAAGCCATCGTTCGCATGGCATGAGTCTGCGGCTGCCTGAGCCTTTGAGGACAATAAGATGAAATACCGCCTGGGCGACGCCCGCGTCGACACCCATCCGCAGAGTTGGGTCGCACCCAATGCCGTGCTGGTGGGCAAGGTCAAACTGGAAGAGGGCGCCAACGTCTGGTTCAACGCCGTGTTGCGTGGCGACAACGAACTGATCCTGATCGGCAAGAACAGCAATGTGCAGGACGGCACCGTGATGCACACTGACATGGGCTACCCGCTGACCATTGGCACCGGCGTGACCATCGGCCACAACGCGATGCTTCACGGCTGTACGGTGGGCGATTACAGCCTGATCGGTATTAATGCGGTGATTCTCAACGGCGCGAAAATCGGCAAGAACTGCATCATCGGCGCCAACTCGCTGATCGGTGAGGGCAAGGAAATTCCGGACGGCTCGCTGGTCATGGGCTCGCCGGGCAAGGTCGTGCGCGAGTTGACCGAGCCGCAAAAGAAGATGCTCGAAGCCAGCGCCGCTCACTATGTGCACAACTCGCAGCGTTACGCCCGCGATCTGGTCGAGCAGGAAGAATGAGCACCACTGAACGACCTGTTCCATCGCCATGCGTGAACATTTGTGCGCTGGATGAGGATGACATTTGCACCGGGTGTCAGCGCACGGTGGAGGAGATCACGCGCTGGAGCCGGATGGACAACGAAGAGCGGCGCAAGGTGCTGGGGTTGTGTCATGAGCGGGCGAAGTCGAGTGGGTTGATCTGGATGTTGCCCTCCAAATCCGATTCCTGATGGTTGTACGCGGTTCTGTGGCGAGGGGGCTTGCCCCCGTTCGGCTGCGCAGCAGTCGTGAAATCAGCAAATGCCGTACGCCTGAAAGAATAAAGTCGCAGGTTTAGCGCCGCTTCGCAGCGCAACGGGGGCAAGCCCCCTCGCCACAGGTTATCTATGCGTTGAGGATGAAGTACCCTGTGCACCAAAATCGACAGGTACTCCCGCCCCCATGCTCTTCCTGATCGCCTACATCAGCAGCGTCGTGCTGATCAATTACGCTTTTTCCAGCGCCCCGCACCTGGACATCATCTGGTCGGCCTGGGGTGGTCTGGTGTTCGTGCTGCGGGACATGGTGCAAACCCGTTTCGGCCACGGCGCGATCGCGGCGATGCTGGTGGCGCTGGTGCTGTCTTATGTCACTTCTGACCCGTCTATCGCACTGGCCAGCGCGATCGCATTCGCGGTGTCCGAGTGCATCGACTGGCTGGTGTTCAGCATCACCAAGCGTCCATTGCATGATCGCCTGTGGATAAGTTCGGCCCTGAGCATCCCGCTGGACACCTTCATCTTCTTCGGCATGATCGATGCGTTTACTCCGGCCGTGATCCTCACCGCTATGGGTTCGAAGTTCGCAGGTGTGACAGTCGTGTGGCTGATCATGGCCTGGCGCTTGCGTAATCAGGCCGTCGTCAGCAGAAGCTAAACCCTCAGGTTCATGTAAAATGCCGCGCTTTCTCCCCCATGGGAAGCGTGCCAGGCACCGCATCCCTCGATGATCCGCTTCTTGAGGACCTGAGATGACCCGTATCGGAACTCCATTGTCGCCAACCGCGACCCGCGTATTGATGTGTGGCTGTGGTGAGTTGGGCAAGGAAGTGGTGATCGAGCTGCAACGCCTGGGCGTTGAAGTGATTGCTGTGGATCGCTACGCCAATGCGCCGGCCATGCAAGTCGCCCATCGCAGCCATGTGATCAACATGCTCGACGGCGCAGCCCTGCGTGCAGTGATCGAGGCCGAGAAGCCGCACTTCATCGTGCCGGAAATCGAAGCCATCGCCACCGCGACCCTGGTAGAGCTGGAGTCCGAAGGCTTCACCGTGATCCCGACCGCTCGCGCCACGAAGCTGACCATGAACCGCGAAGGTATCCGTCGCCTGGCCGCCGAAGAGCTGGGCCTGCCGACGTCGCCGTACTACTTCGCCGACACCTTCGAGGACTACAGCAAGGCCGTCGACGATCTGGGTTTCCCATGCGTGGTCAAACCGGTCATGAGTTCCTCGGGCAAAGGCCAGAGCCTGCTGCGCAGCGTTGATGACGTGCGCAAGGCCTGGGATTACGCTCAAGAAGGTGGCCGCGCCGGTAAAGGTCGCGTGATCATCGAGGGCTTCATCGATTTCGACTACGAAATCACCCTGCTGACCGTGCGTCACGTTGGCGGCACCACGTTCTGTGCGCCGGTTGGCCACCGTCAGGAGAAGGGCGACTACCAGGAATCCTGGCAGCCACAAGCCATGAGCCCGGTTGCTCTGGCTGAATCCGAGCGCGTTGCCAAAGCCGTGACCGAAGCCTTGGGTGGCCGTGGTTTGTTTGGCGTCGAACTGTTCATCAAGGGTGATCAGGTCTGGTTCAGCGAAGTCTCGCCGCGCCCGCATGACACCGGTCTGGTGACCCTGATTTCCCAGGACCTGTCGCAGTTCGCACTGCACGCACGGGCGATCCTGGGCCTGCCGATTCCATTGATTCGTCAGTTCGGGCCTTCGGCTTCGGCGGTGATTCTGGTGGAAGGGCAGTCGACTCAAACCGCATTCGCCAATTTGGGCGCTGCGCTGGGCGAGCCGGATACCGCGTTGCGTCTGTTCGGCAAGCCTGAGGTCAATGGCCAGCGTCGGATGGGTGTGGCGTTGGCGCGTGATGAGTCGATTGAAGCGGCTCGTGCTAAAGCGACCCGTGCTTCTCAAGCTGTTGTTGTAGAGCTGTAACCGAGGCGCGGCTATCGCGGGCAAGCCCGCTCCCACAGGGTTTTCGGTTGATCACAAATTTTGTGTACACCTGAAATCCTGTGGGAGCGGGCTTGCCCGCGATGGCGTTTTATCAGGCAACCCGATTCAAGTCGTTATGCCGCGTCTCCTTCAGGCACAGCACAGCAATCAGACTGAGCACCGCTGCCCCCGACACATACCCGCCGACATAACTCAAACCGCCCATCGCTACCAGTTTCTGCGCAAAGAACGGCGCCGCTGAGGCTCCGACAATGCCGCCCAGATTGTAGGCCGCCGATGCGCCGGTATAGCGCACGCGGGTCGGAAACAGCTCTGGCAGCAGCGCGCCCATCGGCGCAAACGTCACGCCCATCAGAAACAGTTCAATGCACAGGAACAGCGCTACGCCCCAGGTCGAGCCTTGGGTCAGCAGCGGTTCCATGAGGAATCCGGACAGAATCGCCAGCACGCCGCCGATGATCAGCACCGGTTTGCGCCCGAAACGATCACTCGCCCAAGCCGATAGCGGTGTCGCGGCCGCCATGAACAGCACGGCGAAACACAGCAGGGCGAGGAAGGTTTCGCGGGTGTAGCCGAGCGTCGAAACACCATAGCTCAGCGAAAACACCGTCGAGATATAGAACAGCGCGTAACACACCACCATCGCCCCGGCACCCAGCAGCATCGGCGCCCAGTATTGGCTGAACAGCTCGAGCAGCGGGATCTTCACCCGTTCCTGACGAGCCATGGCATTGGCGAATACCGGGGTTTCGTGGAGCTTGAGGCGCACATACAGGCCCACCATCACCAGCGCGGCACTGAGCAGGAACGGAATCCGCCAGCCCCACGAACGGAACTGCTCGTCGTTCAGGCTCATGGCCAGGGTCAGGAACAGGCCGTTGGCCGCCAGAAACCCGATCGATGGGCCGAGTTGCGGAAACATGCCGTACCAGGCGCGCTTGCCTTTGGGCGCGTTCTCAGTGGCCAGCAATGCGGCGCCGCCCCATTCACCGCCCAGCCCCAGACCTTGGCCGAAGCGCAGCACGCAAAGCAGGATCGGCGCCCAGGCGCCAATGCTGTCGTAATCCGGCAGCACGCCGATCAACGTGGTGCACACACCCATCAGCAGCAAGGAGGCGACCAGTGTCGATTTACGCCCGATGCGGTCACCGAAGTGGCCGAACAGCGCCGAACCCAGTGGCCGCGCAAGGAAGGCGATACCGAAGGTGAGGAACGCCGACAGCATCTGGGCGGTGCCGGAGGTCTGCGGAAAGAACACCGGCCCGATCACCAGCGCTGCCGCAGTGGCGTAGACGTAGAAGTCGTAGAACTCGATGGCCGTGCCGATGAAACTCGCGGTGGCTACTCGGGTGGCGGAGTTGGTTGGTTGAGCAGGCGTGGTGTCGCTGAACGTTGTGCTGGTCGTCATGCGGTAATCCCTGACAGTCATGTGCCCCAGTGGAGCGAATTATTATGGTCGAATACCCAGGGATGTGGGTTGAGATACGGTCGCTGTTCAAGGTAGGAACAGTCGTCGCAGTGGTGCGGATATTGTCGATGATCTGGCCGGAACCTGCTGCGCGCGGGGTAAGCACGTGGTTCGGCGGGGGCTCGGGTAAGCGGCTTGATTATAGGAAGGCGGCTAACGATCTAACAAGGGCATGGATATTTAACAATCTAACGGCTAGAGGCAATCGCAGGCGTCGAACTGGTATGCCAAATCAACACGCGCGTGACGCGATTGTCTTCCGTCTCCAGAATCTCCAGCCGATAACGCCCGATCTTCAGGCAAACCGCACTGTCCGGAATCGTTTCCAGCGCCTCGGTCACCAACCCGTTGAGGGTTTTCGGACCATCACTGGGCAGATGCCAGCCAAGGCTCTTGTTCAATTCACGAATCGATGCCGCACCCTCGATGACCAGGCGCCCATCGGCCTGCGGATGGATGTGCGGATTATCCAGGCTGTGCTGGCTTTCGAACTCACCGACAATTTCTTCGAGAATGTCTTCCAGGGTCACGATGCCCAGCACTTCGCCGTACTCGTCGACTACCATGCCCAAACGCCGCTGCTGCTTGTGGAAGTTCAGCAATTGCAGCTGCAGCGGGGTGCTTTCCGGTACGAAGTACGGTTCGTGACTGGCTGCCAGCAGTTCTTCCCGGGTCAGGCTTGAATCCGGTAGTAAATGACGGATCTGTCGGGTGTTGAGCACCGCTTCGACCTGGTTGATGTCGCTGTGGAATACCGGCAGGCGGGTGCGTCTGTTATGGCGCAGTTGCTCGATGATTTCTTCGAGGGAATCGTCCAGATTGATTCCGTCGACCTCACTGCGCGGTACCAGAATATCGTTGACCGTGATGTTATCCAGCGCATGGATACCTGACAGCGAATGCGGGCGAGTGGCGGCGTGTTCGTGATCGTCATGCCGATCTGCTGGCGCCTCGTCTTCGCTTTGTTGCACCACATTGATTTTGCGGGCGAATGGACGCATCAGCAGTTGGCTGATGGCATTGAGTAGCCAGGCAGCCGGGTAGACGATTTTCAACGGTATGCCGAGCAGCGTGTTGCCCAGGCTCAGGACAGCATCTGGATAGCGCATGGCAAGGGTGCGTGGCAGATAGTCGGCGAACACCAGCAGCACCGCGCTGGCACCGAGGCAGGCAATCCATGGACCGTTTTGTGCCCAGGTGAAAATCGCCAGCAAGGTGCTGATGACCACTACCAGCGCGCGGCACAGGGTGTTGCAGAGGATCAGGCTGTTGAGCGGGAAACTCAGCTTGGCCACGGGTTTGTCGCTCGAACGCGAGGCCGTGCGCTGGGCCAGCAGCTGCTGTTGTGCAATTTCGATGGCGGTAAACAGCCCCGACCATAAAATCAGCAGGGCCAGCACCGCGAGCATCGGCCCTATGGGCAAGTCGTCCATTAATGCCGCCCGTCAGATATGCAGAATGTATTCGCGGACCAGCTTGCTGCCGAAGTACGCCAGCATCAGCAGGCAAAAACCGGCAAGGGTCCAGCGGATGGCTTTGTGTCCGCGCCAGCCGAGGCGGTTACGCCCCCAAAGCAGCACGCTGAACACGATCCAGGCCAGGCACGCCAGCAGGGTCTTATGCACCAGGTGCTGGGCGAACAGGTTCTCGACGAACAGCCAGCCGGAGATCAGCGACAACGAAAGCAGGCTCCAGCCGGCCCAGAGGAAACCAAACAGCAGGCTTTCCATGGTTTGCAGCGGCGGGAAGTTCTTGATCAGCCCGGATGGATGCTTGTGTTTGAGCTGATGGTCCTGAACCAGCAGCAGCAAAGACTGGAACACGGCAATGGTGAACATGCCGTAAGCGAGGATCGACAAGAGGATGTGGGCGAGAATGCCTGGTGCTTCGTCAATGATCTGCACCGTACCGGCGGGGGCGAACTGTGCCAGCACCACGGTGGCGGCGCCCAGCGGGAACAGCAATAGCAGCAGGTTTTCCACCGGAATCCGCGAGCAGGCCAGCAGGGTCAGGGCGATGACCGCTGCGGCAATCAGGCTGGCGGCGCTGAAAAAGTCCAGGGCCAGGCCGATCGGTGTCAGCAGATAGGTGATCAGGCTGACGCTGTGAGCCAGCACGGCCAGCACACCGAGCGTGACCAGCAGGCGCTTGTTCGCCTTGGCGCCGGTGGCCAGACGAGTGCCTTGATAGAGGGTCGCAGCGGCATATAAGCAGGCGGCGGCGAGGGTGGTAAGCAAACTGGGTGACAAGGGGAGCATAAATCCTGTTAGGCAAGCCCGAAAGGCGCTGAGTTTGGCATAGAACCCCCATAGCACGAAAGACCATGCAACCTGACGGCGAGGTGTCCGCCAGACGCAGTCTTCGCTATAATCCGCGACCTGCCCACGCCGCAGGCTCGCCGAGCACATGTTTATTCCGGTCTGGGCCGCCATTATCCCGGTCTACACAGGGCCTGAAAGGATCGCGCAATGTTTGAAAACTTAACCGACCGTCTCTCGCAGACGCTGCGCCATGTCACCGGCAAAGCCAAACTGACCGAAGACAACATCAAAGACACCCTGCGCGAAGTGCGCATGGCGCTGCTCGAAGCCGACGTCGCCTTGCCGGTGGTCAAAGACTTCGTCAATTCGGTCAAGGAACGCGCTGTCGGCACCGAGGTGTCACGCAGCCTGACGCCGGGCCAGGCCTTCGTGAAAATCGTCCAGGCCGAACTTGAAAGCCTGATGGGCGCGGCCAACGAAGACCTGAACCTGAGCGCCGTTCCTCCTGCCGTCGTGTTGATGGCCGGTCTGCAGGGTGCGGGTAAAACCACCACCGCCGGCAAACTGGCGCGCTTCCTTAAAGAGCGCAAGAAGAAGTCGGTCATGGTTGTGTCCGCGGACGTTTACCGTCCGGCGGCGATCAAGCAGCTTGAAATGCTCGCGGGTGAAGTTGGCGTTACCTTCTTCCCGTCCGACCTGAGCCAGAAGCCGGTCGACATCGCGCAAGCTGCTATTAAAGAAGCAAAACTGAAATTCATTGACGTGGTTATCGTCGATACCGCCGGTCGTCTGCACATCGACGAAGAGATGATGGGCGAGATCAAGGCGCTGCATGCCGCGATCAACCCGGTTGAAACCCTGTTCGTGGTCGATGCCATGACCGGCCAGGACGCCGCCAACACGGCCAAGGCTTTCGGCGATGCGCTGCCGCTGACCGGTGTGATCCTGACCAAAGTCGACGGCGATGCCCGTGGCGGTGCCGCGTTGTCGGTACGAGCCATCACCGGCAAGCCGATCAAGTTCATCGGTATGGGCGAGAAGAGCGAAGCGCTCGAACCGTTCCACCCTGAGCGTATTGCGTCGCGCATCCTTGGTATGGGCGACGTGCTCAGCCTGATCGAGCAGGCCGAACAGACCCTCGACAAAGACAAGGCCGATAAACTGGCCAAGAAGCTGAAGAAGGGCAAGGGCTTCGACCTCGAAGACTTCCGCGATCAGCTGCAACAGATGAAAAACATGGGCGGCCTGGGCGGCCTCATGGACAAACTGCCGAACATGGGCGGTGTGAATCTGGCGCAAATGGGCAACGCCCAGGGCGCGGCAGAGAAACAGTTCAAGCAGATGGAAGCCATCATCAACTCCATGACCCCGGCCGAGCGCCGCGACCCTGAGCTGATCAGCGGTTCGCGCAAGCGCCGGATCGCCATGGGTTCCGGCACTCAGGTGCAGGACATCGGTCGCTTGATCAAGCAGCACAAGCAGATGCAGAAGATGATGAAAAAATTCTCCGCAAAAGGCGGAATGGCCAAAATGATGCGCGGCATGGGCGGTATGTTGCCCGGCGGCGGCATGCCGAAAATGTAAAAGATTCGCGCCGGCAGTCATGTCGGCGTTGCCCACATGGAAGTGGGATCTCCAGCAAACCCGCACTTGGCGGGAGCTGACTGGCCGTTTTCAACGACGGCTCTATAGCAAATCTGGATGGCGACCGATAGGCCGCCGGAAAAAGACATTTGCAAAAGTCCGGATATTCCTTAGAATATGCGGCCTTTCGGGCACCTATGCCCGCTGTGCCTTTAGATTTGCAGCACCGACTACAGGAACGATCTTCAATGCTAACAATCCGTCTTGCCCTTGGCGGCTCCAAAAAGCGCCCGTTTTACCACTTGACCGTAACCGACAGCCGCAACCCGCGTGACGGTTCGCACAAGGAACAGGTTGGTTTCTTCAACCCTGTTGCTCGTGGTCAAGAAGTTCGTCTGTCCGTGAACCAAGAGCGCGTAGCCTACTGGCTGAGCGTTGGTGCACAACCTTCTGAGCGCGTTGCTCAGTTGTTGAAGGAATCTGCTAAGGCTGCGGCCTGAGCAATATGAACGCGACGCCAGCTGTTGCCGATGATTTGATCGTTATTGGCAAAATTTATTCTGTTCATGGCGTTCGCGGCGAAGTGAAGGTGTATTCCTTTACTGATCCGACTGAAAACCTGTTGCAGTACAAAACCTGGACGCTCAAGCGCGAAGGCAATGTGAAGCAGGTCGAGCTGGTCAGCGGACGTGGGAGCGACAAGTTCCTGGTCGCAAAGCTCAAGGGTCTTGATGATCGTGAAGAAGCACGTCTTCTGGCTGGTTATGAGATCTGTGTGCCGCGCAACCTGTTCCCTGAATTGACCGACGGCGAGTACTACTGGTACCAGCTGGAAGGTCTGAAGGTTATTGATCAACTCGGGCAATTGCTCGGGAAAATCGATCATCTTCTGGAAACCGGCGCCAATGATGTAATGGTGGTCAAGCCTTGCGCTGGCAGCCTGGATGATCGCGAACGCCTGTTGCCCTATACGGAGCAATGCGTGTTGGCTGTCGACCTTGCCGCAGGCGAGATGAAGGTGGAATGGGATGCGGACTTCTAAACGTGGCTAACCTGCGCGTAGAAGTGATCAGTTTGTTTCCCGAGATGTTCTCCGCCATCAGCGAGTACGGCATCACCAGTCGGGCGGTGAAACAGGGGCTGTTGCAGCTTACCTGTTGGAATCCGCGAGACTACACGACGGATCGACATCACACTGTGGATGATCGCCCATTTGGCGGTGGTCCGGGCATGGTGATGAAGATCAAGCCCCTGGAAGATGCTCTGGTTCAGGCCAAGGCGGCAGCCGGGGAGGCGGCGAAGGTAATTTACCTGTCCCCCCAAGGCCGTCAACTGACTCAGTCGGCGGTGCGCGAGTTGGCGAATCTGGATGCATTGATCCTGATTGCCGGCCGCTATGAAGGCATTGACGAGCGTTTTATAGATGCTCATGTCGATGAAGAGTGGTCGATTGGCGACTATGTACTGTCTGGCGGTGAGCTGCCGGCGATGGTCCTGATCGATGCGGTTACACGACTGCTGCCTGGAGCTTTAGGGCATGCGGACTCCGCCGAGGAAGATTCCTTTACGGATGGTTTGCTGGATTGCCCGCACTACACCCGACCGGAGGTGTATGCGGATCAGCGTGTTCCCGACGTATTGCTAAGTGGCAATCACGCGCACATCCGGCGTTGGCGTTTACAGCAGTCCCTTGGTAGGACCTTTGAACGACGCGCCGATCTTCTGGAAAGCCGCTCGCTTTCTGGAGAAGAGAAGAAGCTGCTCGAGGAATACATCCGCGAGCGGGACGATAGTTAACAACGTATCGATGGTAAATCCGACGATTTACCTTAGGAGCACAGCATGACTAACAAAATCATCCTTGCACTCGAAGCAGAGCAGATGACCAAAGAGATCCCTACCTTTGCCCCGGGCGACACCATTGTCGTTCAGGTGAAAGTGAAGGAAGGCGATCGTTCGCGTCTGCAAGCGTTCGAAGGCGTAGTTATCGCCAAGCGTAACCGCGGCGTAAACAGTGCTTTCACCGTTCGTAAAATCTCCAACGGTGTTGGCGTAGAGCGTACTTTCCAGACCTACAGCCCGCAAATCGACAGCATGGCCGTTAAGCGTCGCGGTGACGTACGTAAAGCCAAGCTGTACTACCTGCGTGACCTGTCCGGTAAAGCAGCTCGCATCAAGGAAAAACTGGCTTAAGTCCAGCTTCCGATGCGCAAGAGCCAGCCTGTTCAGGCTGGCTCTTCAAGAAAATGCCTCGTATCGAAAGATACGGGGCATTTTTCGTTATGGTGCGGAACCTGTAGGAGCGAGGCTTGCCCGCGAAGAGGGTGTGTCAGTCGACATTGATGTTGTCTGGTGCGTCGTCTTCGCGAGCAAGCCCGCTCCCGCACGGGTCGTGGCGTTAAGGGGGGAAGACTTTTTCCGCGCAAAAGAAAACGCCCCGAACAAGTCGGGGCGTTTGCTTGAAGTGCTACGGCTTTTTGAGCGTGGGCGCTTAGCGCTTCAGCGAAGCTGGCAGGTGCGGCTGGATCGCCGTCAGTACTGCCTTGAAGCACTTGGTGTTGCCGGCGACGATGTGGCCTTTCTCAAGGAAGTCGTGACCGCCGGTGAAGTCGCTCACCAAGCCGCCGGCTTCCTGGATCAGTAGGGCGCCTGCAGCCATGTCCCACTCGGACAGGCCCGACTCCCAGAACGCATCGAAACGGCCGGCGGCCACATAGGCCAGGTCCAGGCTCGCCGAGCCGGCGCGGCGGATGCCGGCGGTCTGGCCAACCAGGGCGCGGAACATGCCCAGGTAGTTGTCGAGGTTGTCCATCTGGTCGTCGCGGAACGGGAAGCCGGTACCCAGCAGGGCGCCATCCAGGCTGGTGCGACCGCTGACGCGCAGACGGCGACCGTTCAGTTGGGCGCCGCGACCACGGCTGGCGGTGAATTCTTCCTGGCGAACCGGATCCAGAACAACAGCGTGCTCCAGGCGACCGCGGTATTTGCAGGCAATGCTGACAGCGAAGTGAGGAATGCCGCGCAGGAAGTTGGTGGTGCCGTCCAGCGGATCGATGATCCACAGGTACTCTTCGCCTTCGATGCCGCTACCGGCGTGCATGCCGGTTTCTTCACCCATGATCGAGTGATTAGGGTAAGCCTTGCGCAGTGCATCGATGATTTTCTGTTCGGCGGCGCGATCCACCTCGGATACGTAATCCTTGGCGTCTTTTTCGTCGACCTTGATGGTATCCAGGCGCTCGATGGAGCGGAAAATCAATTCACTGGCGCTGCGGGCGGCGCGCAGCGCGATATTCAGCATGGGCTGCATGGATGTGTCACCTAAGGTTGTTAAAGAAAGCCGGGCATTCTATCAGAAAGTTTCTACAGGTGAAGGTCGGTGTTCGCTTTCATAGCTTAACGGTAGGTTGAGCTGTAAGATTCTGCTCCCCATTAAAGTGTTCGAGAGCGCCTCCCTTGCTGCAAAACATTCGTGTCGTCCTGGTCAATACCAGTCACCCCGGCAATATCGGCGGGGCTGCGCGTGCCATGAAGAACATGGGCCTGTCGCGGCTGGTGCTGGTCGAACCGCGGCTGTTCCCGCACCACGAGGCCGATGCGCGTGCGTCCGGCGCCGGTGACATCCTTGAAAATGCTCAGGTCGTCGCCACCCTGGAAGATGCCTTGGTCGGCTGCAATCTGGTGCTCGGTACCAGTGCTCGTGATCGTCGCATTCCCTGGCCGTTGCTCGATCCCCGCGAATGCGGTGTGAAGGTGGTAGAGGAGGCGGGTCAGGGCGCTGAGATCGCGTTGGTGTTCGGTCGTGAAGATTCCGGCCTGACCAACGAAGAGCTGCAGCGATGTCATTATCACGTGCACATCCCATCAGACCCTGAGTTCAGTTCGCTGAACCTTGGGGCGGCGGTGCAGGTGTTGAGCTATGAAGTGCGTATGTCCTGGTTGGCGGCTGCAGGTCAGCCGAGCAAGGTCGAGAAGGAAGAAGTGGCGTCCACCAAAAGTGGTGAACTGGCGACCATGGATGAGCTGGAGCGATTCTATGAGCACCTGGAGCAAACGCTGGTGGCCATCGAATTCCTCGACCCGGAAAAACCACGGCACTTGATGGCGCGTCTGCGCCGGTTGTACGGACGCAGCTCGGTCAGCCGGGCGGAAATGAATATATTGCGTGGCATCCTCACGGAAACCCAGAAAGCGGCCCGTGGCGAGCTTCTAAAGCGGAAGGATTAATGATGTTCGAGCGTTTGCGTGAAGATATCCAAAGTGTTTTCCATCGTGACCCGGCGGCGCGTAATGCTTTTGAGGTTCTGACGTGCTACCCGGGCATGCACGCCATCTGGATCCATCGCCTGTCGTCAGCGTTGTGGGGCATGGGCTGGAAATGGCTGGCGCGTCTGGTGTCGAACTTCGGTCGCTGGTTGACCGGGATCGAGATTCATCCGGGTGCCAAGGTCGGTCGTCGTTTCTTTATTGACCACGGCATGGGCATCGTTATCGGTGAGACTGCCGAGATCGGCAACGACGTCACCCTGTATCAAGGCGTGACCCTTGGCGGCACCAGCTGGAACAAGGGCAAGCGCCACCCGACCCTGGAAGACGGCGTAGTGGTCGGGGCGGGCGCCAAGGTGCTCGGCCCGTTTACGGTGGGTGCCGGGGCCAAGGTAGGTTCCAATGCCGTGGTCACCAAGGCGGTTCCGCCCGGGGCGACGGTGGTGGGGATTCCGGGGCGGATCATCGTCAAGTCCGATGAAGAGCAGGACGCCAAGCGCAAGGCCTTGGCCGAGAAGATCGGTTTCGACGCCTACGGTGTCGGCGAAGACATGCCGGACCCGGTGGCTCGAGCCATTAACCAGTTGCTCGATCATCTGCAGGCTGTAGATGGTCGACTTGAAGGGATGTGTGGGGCGCTGAAGGATCTGGGTAGCAATTACTGTGCGAAAGATCTGCCTGAACTGCGCGAAGAAGACTTTGCCTGCGTAAAAGACAAGGATCAGAGTCAGGCCAGCTAAACCGCGCCGACCCCTTCGCGAGCAAGCCCGCTCCCACATCAGATTTTCAGCGGGCATGGATTTGTGTTCGACACAGATCAAGTGTGGGAGCGGGCTTGCTCGCGAAGAACGATAACGCGCATTTGCTGGTGATACACGGCCAGCCTTTGCTATGATGCGCGCGCTCTTTTGCGGGTAAACCTGAGTAAAGCACTAGGTCTTATAGTTGACTTAAATACTCGGGAATTGCATACTCGCCCCATTCCGAATTCCGTGGTAATTGTCCATGCGACTGACTACAAAAGGCCGATACGCCGTGACCGCCATGCTTGACCTGGCGTTGCACGCGCAGCACGGGCCGGTGTCCCTGGCCGATATCTCCGAGCGCCAAGGCATATCCCTGTCCTACCTCGAGCAGCTTTTTGCCAAATTGCGCCGCAGCAATCTGGTGTCCAGTGTTCGTGGTCCAGGCGGTGGTTACCAGTTGTCCCGCGACATGCAGGGCATCCAGGTCGCCCAGGTGATCGATGCGGTCAACGAATCGGTCGATGCAACCAAATGTCAGGGTCAGGGCGATTGCCATTCTGGCGACACCTGTCTGACCCACCACTTGTGGTGCGATCTGAGTCTGCAGATTCACGAATTTCTGAGCGGTATCAGCTTGGCTGACCTTGTAACTCGCCGTGAGGTGCAAGAAGTAGCCCAGCGTCAGGACCAGCGTCGTTGCAACAGCAAGGCGCCACGCCTGGACAAGATTGAAGCGTCCGCCGTCGAATGACAGCCAAAGAGCTAGCGGCACGCCAGCCAGCCTGATTTAGGAGATAGTCCATGAAATTGCCGATTTACCTTGATTACTCTGCGACGACCCCGGTTGATCCACGTGTCGCGCAAAAGATGAGTGAATGCCTGCTGGTCGACGGAAACTTCGGTAACCCGGCGTCCCGTTCCCACGTGTTCGGCTGGAAAGCTGAAGAGTCCGTCGAGAACGCTCGCCGTCAGGTCGCTGACCTGGTTAACGCCGACCCGCGTGAAATCGTCTGGACCTCCGGTGCCACCGAGTCCGACAACCTGGCAATCAAGGGTGCGGCGCATTTCTACGCCACCAAAGGCAAGCACCTGATCACCACCAAGATTGAGCACAAGGCTGTCCTCGACACCATGCGCCAACTGGAGCGTGAAGGTTTCGAAGTCACCTACCTCGATCCTCGCGAAGATGGTCTGGTCACTCCAGAGATGGTCGAAGCCGCCCTGCGTGACGACACCATCCTGGTCTCGGTCATGCACGTGAACAACGAAATCGGCACCATCAACGACATCGCCGCCATCGGCGAACTGTGCCGCTCCAAGGGCATTCTGTTCCACGTCGACGCCGCTCAGTCCACCGGCAAGGTCGAGATCGACCTGTCGAAACTGAAAGTCGACATGATGTCGTTCTCTGCCCACAAAACCTACGGCCCTAAAGGCATCGGCGCGCTGTACGTCAGCCGCAAGCCGCGTGTTCGCATCGAAGCGACCATGCACGGCGGCGGTCACGAGCGCGGCATGCGTTCCGGCACCCTGGCGACCCACCAGATCGTCGGCATGGGCGAAGCTTTCCGTGTGGCCAAGGAAGACATGGCTGCCGAGAACGTACGCATCAAAGCCCTGAGCGACCGCTTCTTCAAGCAGGTCGAAGGCCTGGAAGAGCTGTACGTCAATGGCAGCATGACCGCCCGCGTACCGCACAACCTGAACCTGAGCTTCAACTACGTTGAGGGCGAGTCGCTGATCATGGCGCTCAAGGATCTGGCGGTTTCGTCCGGTTCGGCCTGCACCTCGGCATCGCTTGAGCCTTCGTACGTACTGCGCGCCCTGGGCCGCAACGACGAACTGGCACACAGCTCGATTCGCTTCACCTTCGGCCGTTTCACCACCGAAGAAGAAATCGACTACGCCGCGCAGAAAGTCTGCGAGGCCGTTACCAAGCTGCGCACTCTCTCGCCGCTGTGGGACATGTACAAAGATGGCGTCGACATTTCGAAAATCGAGTGGGCGGCGCACTGATATTCAAGTCGCCGCAACCGGGCCCTGCCAATCCACGATTTGCAGGGCTTCAAGAGCGACTCCTGATGAGTGAGGATTAAGAATCATGGCTTACAGCGAAAAGGTCATCGACCACTACGAGAACCCGCGCAACGTCGGCAAGATGGACGCGGAAGATCCTGATGTCGGCACCGGCATGGTCGGCGCTCCGGCGTGCGGCGACGTGATGCGCCTGCAGATCAAGGTCAACGAACAAGGCATCATCGAAGACGCCAAGTTCAAGACCTACGGTTGCGGTTCGGCGATCGCCTCCAGCTCCCTGGCGACCGAGTGGATGAAAGGCAAGACTCTGGATGAAGCAGAGACCATCAAGAACACTCAGCTGGCCGAAGAACTGGCGCTGCCGCCAGTGAAAATTCACTGCTCCGTACTTGCTGAAGACGCTATCAAAGCGGCCGTTCGCGACTACAAGCAGAAGAAAGGCTTGATCTGACTTTCAAGATTTGGCGACGAGTAAGGAGTCACCGATGGCTATCAGCATGACAGAAGCGGCTGCTCAACACGTGCGACGCTCCCTCAACGGGCGCGGCAAAGGTGAAGGGATTCGCCTGGGTGTTCGCACCACAGGCTGTTCCGGCCTTGCCTACGTGCTGGAGTTTGTCGACGAGGTGGTTGCAGAGGACCAGGTGTTCGAAAGTCACGGCGAGAAAGTGATCATCGACCCGAAAAGCCTGGCCTACCTGGACGGCACCGAACTCGATTTCGTCAAGGAAGGGTTGAACGAAGGCTTCAAGTTCAACAATCCCAACGTGCGCGGTGAATGTGGCTGCGGCGAAAGCTTCAACATCTGAGGCTGCGCGTGGGTACTCCTTGTCATTTCGCTTTATTTGAGCTGAAACCGAGCTTCCGTCTGGATCTCGATCAGTTGGCCACGCGCTACCGTGAGTTGGCGCGCGGTGTTCATCCGGACCGCTTTGCTGACGCTTCCGAGCGTGAGCAGCGGCTGGCGCTCGAGCAATCCGCGAGCCTCAACGAGGCCTACCAGACGCTCAAAAGTCCCCCCAAGCGCGCGCGATACCTGCTCGCCATGGGCGGTCGCGAGCTGCCGCTGGAGGTCACGGTGCATGATCCGGAGTTTCTTCTGCAGCAGATGGAGTTGCGTGAAGAACTCGAAGACCTGCAAGACAGCGCCGACCTGGCGGGTGTTGCAGTGTTCAAGCGTCGCCTGAAAACCGCGCAGGATGAACTGAACGAAAGCTTCGCAGCCTGTTGGGATGATGCAGCGCAACGTGAACAGGCCGAACGCCTGATGCGGCGCATGCAGTTCCTCGACAAGCTCACCTACGAAGTGCGCCAGTTAGAAGAGCGCCTCGACGATTAACCCAGTGCCGCTCCGGTCGCACGCCTGATATACAGATAAGTCCTGATCACGATGGCCCTACTGCAGATCGCCGAACCCGGCCAAAGTCCTCAACCGCACCAGCGTCGTCTGGCTGTGGGGATCGACTTGGGCACTACCAATTCGCTGGTCGCTGCATTACGCAGTGGTCTTTCCGAGCCTCTGGCCGACGCGCAAGGGCAGGTCATCCTGCCGTCTGCCGTGCGCTATCACGCCGATCGCGTCGAAGTCGGCGAGTCGGCCAAACTGGCCGCCGCGTCCGATCCTTTGAACACGGTGCTGTCGGTCAAGCGCTTGATGGGTCGTGGTCTGTCCGACGTCAAGCAATTGGGCGATCAGCTGCCGTACCGGTTTGTCGACGGCGAGTCGCACATGCCGTTCATCGACACGGTGCAAGGCCCGAAAAGCCCGGTCGAAGTCTCCGCCGATATCCTTAAAGTGCTGCGTCAGCGTGCTGAAGCGACCTTGGGTGGCGAATTGGTTGGCGCGGTGATTACCGTTCCAGCCTACTTCGATGATGCTCAGCGTCAAGCCACCAAGGATGCGGCCAAGCTGGCCGGCCTGAACGTGCTGCGTTTGCTCAATGAGCCAACCGCCGCCGCCGTCGCTTATGGTCTGGATCAGCACGCCGAAGGCCTGGTCGCGATTTATGACCTGGGCGGAGGCACTTTTGATATTTCGATTCTGCGCCTGACCGGCGGTGTGTTCGAAGTGCTGGCTACCGGCGGCGACAGCGCCCTGGGTGGCGATGACTTTGACCACGCTATTGCTGGCTGGATCATTGAGAGCGCCGGTCTGTCGGCCGACCTCGATCCGGGTACGCAGCGCCATCTGCTGCAAATCGCGTGTGCAGCCAAAGAAGCCTTGACCCAGTCCTCGTCCATTGAAGTTGCTTATGGTGACTGGGCGGCCGAGCTGACCCGTGACGCCTTCAATGCGCTGATCGAGCCGATGGTAGCTCGCAGCTTGAAAGCCTGCCGTCGCGCGGTGCGTGATTCCGGTGTCGAGCTGGAAGACGTACACGCTGTGGTCATGGTCGGCGGCTCGACGCGTGTGCCTCGCGTCCGCGAAGCTGTTGCGCAGGCCTTTGGTCGCGAGCCGCTGACCGAAATCGATCCGGATCAAGTCGTGGCCATCGGCGCCGCGATCCAGGCCGATACCCTGGCCGGCAACAAGCGTGACGGCGGCGAACTGCTGTTGCTCGACGTGATTCCGTTGTCCCTGGGGCTGGAAACCATGGGCGGTCTGATGGAGAAGGTGATTCCGCGCAACACCACCATCCCCGTCGCCCGGGCCCAGGACTTCACCACGTATAAAGATGGCCAGTCGGCCATGGCTATCCACGTATTGCAGGGTGAACGCGAGCTGATCAGCGATTGCCGCTCCCTGGCCCGTTTCGAATTGCGCGGTATTCCGGCGATGGTGGCTGGTGCGGCGAAGATTCGCGTGACCTTCCAGGTCGATGCCGACGGTCTGCTCAGTGTCTCGGCTCGCGAATTGGGTTCGGGCGTCGAAGCCAGCATCCAGGTCAAACCGTCCTACGGCCTGACCGACGGTGAAATCGCCAAAATGCTTAAAGATTCGTTCCAGCACGCCAACGATGACAAGGTCGCCCGCGTATTGCGTGAGCAACAGGTCGATGCCCAGCGCTTGATCGAGGCGGTGCAGGGCGCTCTGGACGTTGACGGCGAACGCCTGCTCGACGCCGAAGAGCGCATGGTCATCGAATTGCAGATGCAGGAACTGACCGAATTGATGAAAGGCACCGATGGTTACGCCATCGAGCAGCAGACCAAGCGTCTGTCGCAAGTGACCGATGCCTTTGCTGCCCGCCGCCTGGACTCGACGGTGAAAGCCGCTCTGGCGGGGCGCAACCTGAATGAAATCGAGGATAACTGATGCCGCAGGTCATTTTTCTGCCACACGAGAAGTTCTGCCCGGAAGGCATGGTTGTAGAGGCTGAGCCCGGTATTTCCATTCTCGAACTGGCCCATGAACACCATATCGAGATGGAAAGCGCCTGTGGCGGCGTCTGCGCCTGCACTACCTGCCACTGCATCGTTCGCGAAGGTTTCGATTCGCTGGAAGAGGCTGATGAGCTAGAGGAAGACTATCTTGATAAGGCTTGGGGGCTGGAAGCTCAGTCACGCTTGGCCTGTCAGGCAAAAGTCGGCACGGAAGACCTGACCATCGAAATTCCGAAATATTCGCTCAACCATGCAGCCGAAGCGCCGCACTGATTCAAGGAACCGACATGAGTCTGAAATGGGTTGATGTGCTTGAAATCGCGATCCAGCTGGCTGAGTCCAAGCCGGATGTGGACCCGCGTTATGTGAACTTCGTCGATCTGCACCAATGGGTGCTGGCCTTGCCGGAGTTCAGTGATGATCCGACCCGCGGTGGCGAGAAGGTGCTTGAAGCCATTCAGGCTGCCTGGATCGAAGAAGCAGACTGACTCTGCACCGTACGCAGTTAGGCAATACCAAAGAACCCGCGTATAATTCGCGGGTTTAATTTTTCGCAAATTACCGTTTCTGGAGTTACACCATGGCTGTTCAACGTACTTTCTCCATCATCAAGCCTGACGCTGTTGCAAAAAACGTTATCGGCGAGATCACCACTCGTTTCGAAAAAGCTGGCCTGCGCGTTGTAGCTTCGAAACTGAAGCAACTGTCCAAAGCCGAAGCTGAAGGCTTCTACGCTGAGCACAGCGCTCGTGGTTTCTTCAACGACCTGGTTGCTTTCATGATCTCCGGTCCGGTTGTCGTTCAGGTTCTGGAAGGCGAAAACGCTATCGCTCTGAACCGTGAGCTGATGGGCGCTACCAACCCTAAAGAAGCTGCTGCCGGCACCATCCGCGCTGACTTCGCTGATTCCATCGACGCCAACGCTGTACACGGTTCGGACTCCGAAGCCGCTGCTGCTCGCGAAATCTCGTACTTCTTCGCAGCTACTGAAGTAACCACTCGCTAAGCATTGGCTTAAGAGTGAAGGTGAATCCATGACTACATCGACTGTAAAAACCAACCTGCTGGGTCTGACTCAACAGGAAATGGAAAAATTCTTCGACTCAATCGGGGAGAAGCGTTTCCGTGCCGGTCAGGTAATGAAATGGATTCACCACCTTGGCGTTGATGATTTCGACGCCATGACGAACGTCAGCAAGGCCTTGCGCGACAAGCTCAAGGCCATTGCTGAAGTCCGCGGCCCCGAAGTGGTCAGCGAGGACATCTCCACCGATGGCACCCGTAAGTGGGTGGTGCGCGTGGCGTCCGGTAGCTGCGTCGAGACCGTGTACATTCCCCAGGGCAAACGCGGCACTCTGTGCGTTTCGTCCCAGGCAGGCTGTGCCCTGGATTGCAGTTTCTGCTCCACCGGCAAGCAAGGTTTCAACAGCAACCTCACCGCCGCCGAAGTGATCGGTCAGGTGTGGATTGCCAATAAATCGTTCGGCAGCATCCCGGCGACCGCCGACCGTGCCATCACCAACGTGGTGATGATGGGCATGGGTGAGCCGCTGCTGAACTTCGACAACGTCGTGGCCGCCATGCATCTGATGATGGATGACCTGGGCTACGGGATCTCCAAGCGCCGCGTGACCCTGTCCACTTCGGGCGTGGTGCCGATGATCGATGAGCTGTCCAAGCACATCGACGTGTCCCTGGCGTTGTCGCTGCACGCACCGAATGACGCATTGCGTAACCAATTGGTGCCGATCAACAAGAAATATCCGCTTAAGATGCTGCTCGAGTCGTGCCAGCGCTACATGTCGTCCCTGGGCGAAAAGCGCGTGCTGACCATCGAGTACACCTTGCTCAAGGACATCAACGACAAGGTTGAACACGCCGTTGAGATGATCGAGCTGCTCAAGAACATCCCGTGCAAGATCAACCTGATTCCGTTCAACCCGTTCCCGCATTCCGGTTACGAGCGTCCGAGCAACAATGCGATTCGCCGGTTTCAGGATCAGCTTCACCATGCAGGCTTCAATGTCACCGTACGCACTACCCGCGGTGAAGACATCGATGCCGCGTGTGGCCAATTGGTAGGGCAGGTGCTGGATCGCACCCGTCGCAGCGAACGTTATATCGCCGTGCGCGAGTTGAGCGCCGAAAACGATATCGCAACGAACGCTGCGAACAATAATTAAGAGAGGATCTCTATGTCCCTGCGCTTCGCGCTGCTTGTGCTGTTGGCCAGTCTCTGTGCTGGTTGTGTCCTGTCGGGCGATTTCAACCCGATGAAGACCAGCAAGGGCCGTGATGAGGCGCGTGCCGCCTACGTGCAGCTGGGCCTGGGTTATCTGCAGCAGGGCATGACCGAGCGCGCCAAAGTCCCGTTGAAGAAGGCCTTGGACCTGGATAGCTCGGATCCTGACGCCAACGCGGCTCTGGGGCTGGTGTTCCAGGCCGAGATGGAGCCGGAACTGGCCGATCAGCATTTTCGCAAGGCGCTGTCTTCTCGTCCCGCCGATGCGCGAATCCTGAATAACTACGGCAGTTTTCTTTTCGAAGAGAAACGTTACAAAGAGGCGTACGAACGCTTCGAACAGGCCGCCGCCGATACCCTGTATCCTGAGCGTTCACGGGTTTTCGAAAACCTGGGCATGACCGCTTCAAAGCTTGGCCAGCGTGATCTGGCCCGCCAGCAACTGGAAAAAGCCCTGCGTCTGAATCGCCAACAGCCACGTGCATTGCTGGAAATGGCTGAGTTGTCTTACGAAGACAGGCATTATGTGCCCGCGCGTGACTATTACGACCGTTTTAGCCTGCTCACCGAACAAAATGCACGTAGTCTATTGCTCGGCGTTCGGCTGGCAAAAGTGTTCGAAGATCGCGACAAGGCCGCCAGTTTTGGCCTGCAATTAAAACGACTCTATCCCGGTACGCCGGAATATCAGCAATACCTGTCGGAGCAATGATGAAAGCGGCGCATCCCGAAGTTGTAGCAGCGAATCGCGTTAACCCCGGTGAGACTTTGCGCCAGGCCCGCGAAAGCAATGGCTGGTCGCTGGCCGAAGTGGCCCTCAAGCTCAACCTCACCATCAATTCCCTGAGCAATCTGGAAGCCGGCGCTTTCGACAAGCTGCCTGGGCACACCTTTGCTCGTGGCTATATTCGCGCGTATGCCAAATTGCTCGGCATGGACCAAACCGTTCTGGTCCAGCAGTTCGACCAATCCACCGGCACCGACTCCCAGGGCAGCAACGTCCACAGCCTGGGACGTATCGAAGAGCCGGTTCGGGTTTCCCACACTATTTTGCGCATTGTCAGCCTGCTGTTGCTGCTTGCGGTGATTGGCGGTGGTTTTATCTGGTGGCAGGATCAAACTTCACTGCGTACCAAAGACCTGATTGGCCTGGCGCCAGAACACGTTGAAGTCGAAGGCGCTGACGGCACCACCCAGATCCATCCACTGGACGAGCCGGAAGACCAGGCCGTTGCGCAAGGGCAGGCTGAAGGGGAAACACCTCTTGCGCTGCCTCAGGCCGAGTCTTCTACCGAGGAGCCAGTCAACGCCGAAACGAGTGCACCTGTTCCAGCGCCAGTCGTTTCAGCAGTAACGCCTGCGGCTGCGGCCCACAGCACCGCTCCGGCTGTCGCGACACCGGCGACGCCAGCGACACCTGCCCCGGCTGTTCCCGCTGTACCGGCACCGGTTATCTCTGCTCCAATTGCTCCGACCGCCCCGGCTCCAGCTCCGGCAGCTCCGGTGGCCGGCCAAGGCCAGGTTCAACTGCAATTCACCGCCGATTGCTGGACGCAAGTGACCGATGGCACCGGCAAGGTGCTGTTGAGCGGTCTAAAGCGTAAAGGCGAAAATGTTTCCGTTAGCGGCAAGCCGCCCTTTTCCGTGCGTCTGGGCTTCGCCCGTGGTGCGCAGGTCAGTTACAACGGGCAGGTGGTTGATGTCGCTCCGTTCACCAGTGGCGAGACTGCTCGCCTGAAGTTGGGTCAATAAGTCATGCACGGCGAATCTCCAATCAAACGTCGCGAATCCCGCAAGATCTGGGTCGGCAACGTGCCCGTGGGCGGCGATGCGCCTATCGCTGTGCAGAGCATGACCAACAGCGATACCAATGACGTGGCCGCTACCGTGGCCCAGATCAACCGTCTGGAAGCCGCTGGCGTCGATATCGTGCGGGTTTCCGTGCCGGACATGGACGCCGCCGAAGCCTTCGGCAAGATCAAGCAGCTGGTCAAAGTGCCATTGGTGGCCGACATCCACTTCGACTACAAGATCGCTTTGCGCGTCGCCGAACTGGGTGTGGATTGCCTGCGGATCAACCCGGGCAACATCGGTCGTGAAGACCGCGTGCGTGCGGTGGTCGATGCCGCCCGTGATCGCGGGATTCCGATCCGCATCGGCGTCAACGCCGGTTCCCTGGAAAAAGACCTGCAAAAGAAATATGGCGAGCCGACTCCAGCCGCGCTGGTCGAGTCCGCCTTGCGTCACGTCGAACACCTCGAGCGCCTGAATTTCCAGGACTTCAAGGTCAGCGTGAAAGCCTCCGACGTGTTCATGGCGGTCGCCGCCTACCGCCTGCTGGCCAAGGAAATCGTTCAGCCGTTGCACTTGGGCATCACTGAAGCCGGTGGTTTGCGTTCAGGCACAGTGAAATCCGCCGTGGGCCTCGGTATGCTGCTCGCCGAAGGGATTGGCGATACTATTCGCATCTCGCTGGCGGCCGACCCGGTCGAGGAAGTGAAAGTCGGCTACGACATTCTCAAATCCCTGCACCTGCGTTCCCGTGGTATCAACTTCATCGCCTGCCCGAGTTGCTCGCGGCAGAACTTCGATGTGGTCAAAACCATGAACGAGCTGGAAGGACGCCTCGAAGACCTGCTGGTGCCGCTGGATGTCGCGGTAATCGGTTGCGTGGTCAACGGACCGGGCGAAGCCAAGGAAGCCCATATCGGCTTGACCGGCGGCACGCCAAACCTGATTTACATCGACGGCAAGCCGGCGCAGAAACTGACTAATGACAATCTGGTGGATGAGCTTGAACGCTTGATCCGTCAGAAAGCGGCCGAAAAGGTCGAAGCCGACGCAGCGGTAATCGCTCGCGGCTGAGCCTGACTAAAGAGCCGAACGAATTTAAGGATTTATAGTGAGCAAGTCTCTGCAAGCCATTCGTGGCATGAACGACATCCTGCCCGAACAGACTCCCCTGTGGCGTCATTTCGAAGGCACCGTCTCGCGTCTGCTGGATAACTACGGTTACAAGCAGATCCGCATGCCGATCGTCGAGTTCACCGAGCTGTTCAAGCGCTCCATCGGTGAAGTGACCGACATCGTCGAAAAAGAGATGTACACCTTCGAGGATCGCAACGGCGATTCCCTGACCCTGCGCCCTGAAGGCACAGCGGCCTGCGTGCGTGCGGTGCTCGAGCACGGCATCACCGGCGGCGGTCAGGTGCAGAAACTCTGGTACATCGGCCCGATGTTCCGTCACGAACGTCCACAGAAAGGTCGTTATCGCCAGTTCCACCAGATCGGTTGCGAAGTCTTCAACCTCGACGGTCCGGACATCGACGCCGAGCTGATCGTGCTGACCTGGCGCCTGTGGGGCGAGCTGGGTATCCGTGATGCGGTCAAGCTCGAACTCAACAGCCTGGGTACCAGCGAGTCCCGTGGTCGTTATCGTGAAGCACTGGTCGACTACCTGTCCGCTCGCCTGGATCAACTGGACGAAGACAGCCAGCGCCGTCTGAAGACCAACCCGCTGCGGGTTCTGGATACCAAGAATCCTGACACTCAAGCGGCATTGGCCGACGCGCCAAAGATGGCCGATTACCTCGACGAAGAATCCCGCGTGCACTTCGAGGGCCTCAAGGCTCGTCTGGACGCCGCCGGCATTCCTTATGTGATCAACCCGAAGCTGGTTCGCGGGCTGGACTACTACAGCAAGACCGTTTTCGAATGGGTCACCGACAAGTTGGGCGCCCAGGGCACCGTATGTGCCGGTGGTCGTTACGACGGTCTGGTGGAGCAGATGGGCGGCAAGCCGACCACGGGCGTTGGCTTCGCCATGGGCATCGAGCGCCTGGTGCTGCTGCTTGAAACCCTGGAGCAAATTCCCGAAGAAATCTCCCGTCAGGTCGATGTCTACCTCTGCGCCTTCGGTGAAGCCGCCGAGCTGGCCGGTCTGACCCTGAGCGAGCGTGTTCGTGATCAATTGCCCAACCTGCGCCTGCAAGTCAATGCCGGCGCCGGCAGCTTCAAAAGCCAGTTCAAGAAAGCCGACAAGAGCGGTGCGCTGTACGCATTGATCCTCGGTGACGACGAAATGGCCCAGCAAGTGGTAGGTTTCAAACCCCTGCGTGGCCAGGGCGAACAACAAAGCATTGCCTGGGATGCGCTTGCTGCACACCTGGCCACCTGCGTCGTGCAGGGTTGAAGCTGTCAAACAGCCGATTTAGCGATTAAGGAGTATTGGGGTGTCGAGTACCGAAGACGAACATCTGGCGGAGTTGAAGGACTGGTGGACACGCAACGGCAAGCCCCTGGTCACTGGCGGCCTGTTGGCGCTGGTCATCGTATTCGGCTGGCAGGCTTTTCAGAAGTATCAGAGCAATCAGTCGCAAGGCGCCTCGATTCTCTATCAGCAATTGCTCGAAACCACGCTGACGCCTGACGGCAAGCCTGATGCTGCACGTGTTTCGGACCTGGCCGGCAAGCTCAACAGCGAGTTCGGCGGCACCGCTTACGCGCAATACGGCAGCCTGTTCGTGGCGAAAGTTGCAGTCGACAGCGGTAAGCTGGACGACGCAGCCAGCGAGCTGAAAGCCATTGTCGCCAAACCGGCCAACCCGGCACTCGGCGAAATTGCCCGTCAGCGTCTGGCGCAGGTGCTGGCCGCGCAGAACAAGGTCGATGAAGCCCTGAAACTGCTCGAAGGCGATGCCGACAAAGCCTTCCTGGCCACTCGCGAAGAACTCAAAGGTGACCTGCTGGTGCAGTTGGGTCGTACCGACGAAGCGAACACGGCGTATCAAAAAGCCAAGGCGGCACTGTCGGATGAAGCGGCGGTCGGTGGCCTACAAATCAAGCTGGACGACCTGGCCAAAGGGGATGCGTGACGTGATCCGTTGGAAACATGCAGCATTGCTGGCTCTGGCCATATTGGCCGCGGGTTGCAGCAGCAACAGCAAAAAAGAATTGCCACCAGCCGAGTTGACCGACTTCAAAGAAGAAGTGGTTCTGCAAAAGCAGTGGAGTCGTTCGATCGGTGACGGTCAGGGCGAAACCTACAACATGCTGGTTCCGGCGATCGATGGCGATACCATCTATGCCGCCGACGTCACCGGTGTGGTGATGGCGATGGATCGCAGCAATGGCGACGTCAAATGGAAGAAAGATCTCGAACTGCCTGTCTCCGGCGCCGTTGGCGTGGGTTACGGTCTGGTCATGATCGGCACGCTCAAGGGCGAAATCGTTGCCCTGGACGCCAGCAGCGGTGAAGAGAAATGGCGCGCTCGCGTGACCAGTGAAGTGCTCGCGCCGCCGGCCACCAACGGTGACGTTGTTGTGGTTCAGACCCAGGATGACCGTCTGATCGGTCTGGATGCCGCTACCGGCAACCAGCGCTGGTTGTATGACAGCACGCCAGCGGTTCTGACCCTGCGCGGCACCAGCGCACCGATCGTCACCAACCGCCTCGCGGTGGCTGGCCTGTCGACTGGTAAAGTGGTTGCTCTGGATGTTTCCAACGGCGTGCCGGTGTGGGAACAGCGTGTAGCGATTCCACAAGGTCGTTCGGAACTGGAGCGTGTGGTCGATATCGACGGTGGCTTGCTGCTGTCCGGCGGTACACTGTATGTCGCCAGTTACCAGGGTCGCGTCGCGGCACTGGATCTGGAAAGCGGTCGTCAGCTCTGGCAGCGTGATGCTTCCAGCTATGCCGGCGTTGCCCAGGGTTTTGGCAGCGTCTACGTGAGCCTGTCTGCAGGCACCGTTGAAGGCGTTGACGAACGTTCTACCACTGCGTTGTGGAGCAACGATTCGCTGGCCCGCCGTCAACTGTCGGCTCCAGAAGTGTTCTCCAGCTATGTTGCAGTCGGTGATATGGAAGGCTACCTGCACCTGCTGAGCCAGGTGGACGGTCGTTTCGTCGGCCGCGAGCGCATCGACAGCGACGGCCTGCGTGCCCGTCCGCTGGTGGTGGGTGACACGATTTATCTGTATGGCAACAGCGGCAAACTGGAAGCCCTGACCATCAAGTAAGAACTATGCTTGGGGTTTAACCCCCCAGGCGGCCCCGGTTTCAAGGGGTTTGCAGTGTTTCATACACTGCCCCGAGCACCAGCCGCTGCCTCGCAGCGGCTTTTGTATTTTCTGAAATAACGAAGTGGAGAGCCGCATGGTTCCCGTAATCGCCCTGGTGGGCCGACCGAACGTCGGCAAGTCCACCTTGTTCAACCGCCTGACCAGGACTCGCGACGCCATCGTTGGCGACTTGTCCGGTCTGACCCGTGATCGCCAGTACGGTGAGGCCAAGTGGCAAGGGCGTTCCTACATTCTGGTCGACACCGGCGGTATCTCCGGTGACGAGCACGGTATGGACGAAAAAATGGCCGAGCAGTCGCTGCTGGCCATTGAAGAAGCAGATGTCGTTCTGTTCCTGGTAGATGCCAAGGCCGGTTTCACCGCGGCCGACCAGATGATCGCCGAGCACTTGCGCAAGCGTAACAAGCGTTCTTACGTGGTTGCCAACAAGGTCGACAACATCGACCCTGAAATGGCCCGCGCCGAATTCGCCCCGTTGGGCATGGGCCACGCGATCCCGATCGCCGGTGCTCATGGTCGTGGCATCACCCAGATGCTGGAAATCGCCCTGAGCGACTTCCCGAAAGACGACGAAGAGCCGGAAGAAGGCGAAGAAGAGATCGTTGCCGAAGGTGAGGAAGCCAAGCGCATTCCTGGCCCAAGCGAAAAAGACGGTATCAAGATCGCCATCATCGGCCGTCCTAACGTCGGCAAGTCGACCCTGGTCAACCGCATGCTCGGTGAAGACCGGGTTATCGTTTATGACCAGCCCGGCACCACCCGCGACAGCATTTACATCCCGTTTGAACGTAACGACGAGAAGTACACGCTGATCGACACCGCCGGTGTGCGCAAGCGCGGCAAGATCCACGAAGAAGTTGAAAAGTTCTCCGTGGTCAAAACCCTGCAAGCGATCAAAGACGCCAACGTGGTGATCTTCGTGATGGACGCCCGCGAAGGCGTGGTGGACCACGACCTCAACCTGCTGGGCTTTGCCCTTGAAGCCGGTCGTGCGCTGGTTATCGCGATCAACAAGTGGGACGGCATGACGCCGAGCGAGCGCGACTTCGTGAAGGTCGAGCTGCAACGTCGACTGTTCTTCGTCGACTTCGCCGATATCCACTTCATCTCGGCCCTGCACGGCACTGGCGTAGGCAACCTCTACGCGTCGGTACAGAACTCGTTCAAGTCCGCGGTCACCCGCTGGCCGACCAACCGCCTGACCCAGATTCTGGAAGATGCGGTCGGCGAGCACGCGCCACCGATGGTCAACAACCGCCGGATCAAGCTGCGTTATGCCCACTTGGGTGGCGCCAACCCGCCGATCATCGTGATTCACGGTAACCAGATCGAGAAGGTGCCGAAGTCTTACGTGCGTTACCTGGAAAACACCTATCGCCGTGTCTTGAAGCTGGTCGGTACGCCGATCCGTATCGAGTTCAAGGGCGGCGAGAACCCGTACGAAGGTAACAAGAACTCGCTCACCGACCGCCAGGTCAACAAGAAGCGTCGGATGATGTCGCACCACAAGAAAGCCGACAAAAAGCGCCGCGATAAGCGATAGAAGCAGCGGCGAGCCTCAAGCTGCAAGCTTCAAGTAAAAGCAGAAGGGTCCTTTTCGGGACCCTTTTTTGTGTCTGGTGGTTTGACGCTTGACCACTTGCAGCTTGTCGCTTGAAACTTGAAACTTGCAGCTCACCTGCAGGGAATCACCGATGATCACCAGTAAGCTGCCGAATGTCGGCATCACTATCTTCACGCAGATGTCTCAGCTCGCGGCGCAAACCGGGGCGATCAATCTGTCTCAAGGGTTTCCCGATTTCGACGGCCCGCAGGCCCTGCGTGATGCAGTCGGTCGGCACATCGCCAGTGGCCACAACCAGTACTCGCCGATGACTGGCTTGCCGGTGTTGCGTCAGCAGATTGCGGCGAAGATCGCTCGCAGCTACGGCGCCCATGTCGATGCCGACAGCGAAGTGACGGTCACTCCCGGCGCGACACAGGCGATCTTCTGCGCCATTCAGGCGGTGATCCACAGCGGTGACGAAGTCATCGTGTTTGATCCGGCCTACGATAGTTATGAACCTTCGGTGGAGCTGGCCGGTGGCCGTTGCGTGCATGTGCAACTGGGCCTCAACGATTTCAGCATCGACTTCCAGAAGCTTGCCGATGCGTTAAGCCCGCGTACGCGGATGATCATTCTTAACAGCCCGCACAACCCCAGCGGCGCGTTGATCAGTCGTGCCGAGCTGGATCAACTGGCGGCGTTGATTCGCGACCGCGATATCTATGTGATCAGCGACGAGGTCTACGAACACCTGGTATTCGATGGCGTATCTCACGTCAGCGTACTGGCCCACGAAGAGCTCTATCAGCGCGCATTCGTGGTCAGTTCGTTCGGCAAGACCTACCACGTCACCGGCTGGAAAACCGGTTATGTCGTGGCACCTCCGGCCCTCACCGCGGAGCTGCGCAAGGTTCACCAATACGTCAGTTTCTGCGGCGTGACGCCACTGCAATACGCGTTGGCCGATTACATGGCCGAGCATCCGGAACACGTCGAAGAGTTGCCGGGCTTCTATCAGGCCAAGCGCGATCTGTTCTGCGATCTGCTGTCGCCGTCGCGCTTCAGTTTCACCCGCGTGGCCGGTACTTACTTCCAGCTGGTCGATTACTCGCAGATTCGCCCGGACCTCAATGACGTCGAGATGGCGCTGTGGATGACCCGCGAACATGGCGTCGCGAGCATCCCGATCTCGGTGTTCTACCAGACGCCACCCGAAGGCCAGCGCTTGGTGCGTCTGTGTTTTGCCAAACGCGAGGAGACCCTGCGTGAAGCAGCGGCAAAACTATGCGTGATCTGAGTGCTCTGCCCAATCTGAATGTTGCGCTGATCCAGACCACCCTGGCCTGGCATGATCGTCAGGCCAATCTGCAGCATTTCGAGTCCTTGCTGGAACAGGCTCGCGGCGCGGACCTGATCATCCTGCCGGAGATGTTCACCACCGGTTTCTCCATGGAATCGGAAACCCTCGCCGAGCCGGAAAATGGCCCCACCAGTAAATGGCTGCGGGTTCAGGCGGCGAAACTGGATGCGGTGATCACCGGCAGCATCATCATCCAGGTGGCTGACGGCAGTCATCGCAATCGTTTGTTGTGGGCGCGGCCGGACGGGGAGGTGTGGCATTACGACAAGCGTCACCTGTTCCGCATGGCGGGCGAGCACAATCATTTCACCCCGGGCGAGCGTCAGGTGCAGTTCGAATTGAAGGGCTGGCGAGTGCGGCCGCTGATTTGTTACGACCTGCGTTTCCCAGTCTGGAGCCGCGACCCTCAAGACACCGACTTGTTGCTGTACACCGCCAATTGGCCGGGTGCCCGGCGCCAGCACTGGAACCGTTTGCTACCGGCACGGGCGATTGAAAACCTCTGCTATGTGGCGGCGGTGAACCGCATCGGTACCGATGGCAAAGGGTTTGCGTATACCGGTGACAGTCAGGTGCTGGATTTTCAGGGTGAGACATTGCTTGGCGCGGGCGATGCCGATGGTGTCTTCAAGGTCGTTCTGGACGCGGCAGAGCTGGCGGCTTATCGCGCGCGGTTTCCGGCGAATCTGGATGCGGATACCTTTGAGTTCACGTAACCGATCGTTCCCATGCTCTGCGTGGGAATGCAGCCCGTGACGCTCCGCGTCACTGGACGCGGAGCGTCCCTTGAGGCATTCCCACGCAGAGCGTGGGAACCATCAACAAAAAGGCCCCGAGGTTCTCACCCCAGGGCCTTTTGCATTGCATTGCAGTGCAGGGCTTACGCCGCTTTCGCTTCCGGCTGGCTCAGGGAGCGGTTCAGCGCGCTGAACAGGGCCTTGAAGCTGGCGGTGGTGATGTTTTCATCGATGCCGACGCCGTGCACCGCACGCTCACCGTTTACGCGCAGTTCAATGTAAGCCGCCGCTTTGGCATTGGTGCCCGCGCCGATGGCGTGTTCGTTGTAGTCCATGATTTCCACCGGGATCGGCAAACCGGCCACCAGTGCTTCCAGAGCGCCGTTGCCCTTGCCACGCCAGTGCAGGTTGGTTTCGCCCTGACCTTTGCTGGAGACTTCCACTTCCACGGCGCTGTGACCGTTTTCTTCCTGCAAGCGATGGCTGACCAGCGCGTACGGAGTGTTGGCCTGCAAGTACTCGCTGTGCAGCAACGCGTGGATCTGCTGGGCCGTCATCTCCAGGCCCAGGCGATCGGTTTCACGCTGCACGACCTGGCTGAACTCGATCTGCATGCGGCGCGGCAAGTTGATGCCGTATTCCTGTTCCAGCAGGTAAGCGATACCGCCCTTGCCCGACTGGCTGTTGACGCGAATCACCGCCTCGTAGCTGCGGCCGATGTCGGCCGGGTCGATCGGCAAGTACGGCACTTCCCACAGGGCGTCCGGTTGCTGCTGGGCGAAGCCCTTGCGGATTGCATCCTGATGCGAGCCGGAGAACGCGGTGTGAACCAGGTCGCCGACATACGGGTGACGTGGGTGCACCTGGATCTGGTTGCACTCTTCGACGACTTTGCGCACGCCATCGATGTCGGAGAAGTCCAGCTCAGGGTCGACGCCCTGGGTGTAGAGGTTCAATGCCACGGTCACCAGATCGACGTTACCGGTCCGCTCGCCGTTGCCGAACAGGCAACCTTCGACACGGTCGGCGCCGGCCATCAGGCCCAGCTCGGTGGCGGCTACGCCAGTGCCACGGTCGTTGTGGGTGTGCAGGCTGATGATCACGCTGTCACGACGGTTGATGTGACGGCCGAACCATTCGATCTGGTCGGCATAGATGTTCGGGGTGGCGCATTCGACGGTGGCGGGCAGGTTGAGGATCACCTTGTGCTCAGGCGTCGGGTTCCACACTTCGATCACCGCGTCGCAGACTTCCTTGGCGAACTCGAGTTCGGTAGCGCTGAAAGTTTCTGGCGAGTACTCGAAGGTCCACTCGGTGTCCGGCTGCTGGGCGGCGTATTTGACGAACAGCTTGGCGGCGTTCACGGCGATGGCCTTGATCCCGTCCTTGTCCTGGTTGAAGACAATGCGGCGGAAGGAAGGGGAGGTCGCGTTGTACAGGTGAACGATGGCTTTCTTGGCCCCGCGCAGGGATTCGAAAGTACGTGCGATCAAGTCTTCACGGCCCTGGGTCAGCACCTGAATGGTGGTGTCGTCCGGGATGTGGCCGTCTTCGATCAGCGTACGCACGAAGTCGAAGTCGGTTTGCGAAGCGGCCGGGAACGAGGCTTCGATTTCTTTCACACCGACTTGCACCAGGGTTTTCCAGAAACGCAGCTTCTTGACCGCGTCCATCGGCTCGATCAGCGACTGGTTGCCGTCACGAAGGTCCGAGCTGCACCAGATCGGCGCGGCGGTGATGGTCTTCGACGGCCAGGTGCGGTCCGGGATATCGATGGTCGGGAACGCGCGGTATTTCGAAGACGGGTCTTTGAGCATGCTCATCGGGAAATCCTTATTGTGTGGGCCGAAAAAAGGCGGCCTGCCGGTGGATCAAAAGTTGGGATAAAGCGTAAGACGAGGCACCGCGATTCAGCCTGGCAGTCGTGCACTGACGAGGCACAGGCTGCGGTGCTGGCGAAGCTGAATGAGGGTGTGAGAGGTTTTCATGCCTTCAACCCTAACCGCGGGGATGAAGGATGGCAAGCAGTCGAAAAAAATTGAGAGGAATACTTGAAAAGCGGAGTTTTGCGCGATTTTATTGTGTTTTATTCGACCGATCGTTGTGATTTTTGCGCGGGGTTTGATAGGTGCGCAATTACGCTGGTCGAGATATTTCAGTGCCTGGGAGTGCGTCATCGCTAGCAGGCTAGCTCCCACAGGGGAGTTGCGTTGTGAACACGGTCCAATGTGGGAGCCAGCCTGCTGGCGATGAGGCCAGTGGCCTCACAATGCTTCAGGGCTGAAATGCGCCAATGAAAATCGCCGGATCCACCCGCGCATCGTTCAGGCTGATATTCCAGTGCATATGCGGTCCGGTCGCGCGTCCTGTGGCGCCGACTTTGCCGACCACGCCACCGCGCGCCATTTGCTGGCCGACCTTCACGTCGATCTTCGACATATGGCAGAACATGCTGATAAAGCCCTGGCCGTGGTCGACGAACACCGTATTGCCATTGAAAAAGTAGTTACCGATCAGGATCACCTTGCCGGCGGCCGGGGTTTTGATCGGCGTGCCGGCAGGCACAGCGAAGTCGAGGCCCGCGTGGGGATTACGTTCTTCACCATTGAAAAAGCGGCGCACGCCGAACTTGCTCGACAGCGGCCCATTGACCGGTTTGTCCAGCAACAGATTGCTCGGGGTGTTCGGGCTGAAGCTGCGGTAGGCCTGCATCTGCTCCGCCAGCTCACCCTCGATGCGCTTGAGATTCTCCTGGTTCGGATTGACCTGCTGGGTATTCTTCAGGGTGATGTGCTGTTCCGGGTATTTCTTGCTGGCGACGATGAAGTTCAGGTTACGACCGCCGCTGCTGATTTGTTGTGTACCCGGTTTTACAGTCAGTGGCACGCCGACGATGGCCAGCCAGTTGTTCTGTTCCTTGACCACCAATACCGGTCTCCCCTGATAGCTGGCTTTGGGTGCCTGGGCGGAGCTGCCCAAATCCACCACCGCCACACCACCCGGCACCGGTTTGTTCAACAGACGGGTGATGTAACTGTCGGCGTGGGCGTTAAAGGTCAGGCACAGCAACAGCAGCGGAGCTAAAAAACGCGGCATGGATCAGTCCAGTAAAGAAAGGGTGACAGGCGTCAGGTGATTGTCTTCGACCCGCACTTGCAGTTCGCCTTCACCTAGTTTGGCTTTCAGGCGCTGGCCGGTGTGGGTCTGAGCGGCGCTGCGAATCGCGTTGCCGCGCTCGTCCAGCAGAATGCTGTAGCCACGGGCGAGGGTCGCCAGTGGGCTGACCACATGCAGCGTCTGCATCTGACTTTGCAGTTGCAGGCGGCGAGACTTGAGCCCTTCACGCATGGCCCGGGGCAGGCGTTCGGCGAGGCTGTCGAGACGTTGGCGAAGCATCGCCAGTTGTCGCCCGGGATGTTGCCCGGCGAGTCGGGTTTCCAGGCGGATCAAACGTTCGCGACGGGTATTGAGGCTGCGTTCGAATGCGCGGCGCATGCGCATGTCCAGATCATCCAGACGTTGTGCTTGCTGACGCAGTCGTTCACCGGGATGGCGCAGTCGGCGTGAAATACCTTCCAGACGCAGCCGATCACGCATCAGGCGGTCGCGCATGCGCATCACCAGGCGCCGGTGCAGGCTTTCGACGCGTCGCACCAGATCGCTGGAGTCCGGCGCGAGCAGTTCGGCCGCGGCGGACGGTGTCGGGGCGCGGACGTCGGCGACGAAGTCACTGATCGACACATCGGTCTCGTGGCCGACGGCGCTGACAATCGGCGTTACGCAGGCATCCACGGCGCGGGCTACGGCTTCCTCGTTGAAACACCAGAGGTCTTCCAGCGAACCGCCGCCACGGGCCAGGATCAGCGCGTCGAAACCGCGGGCGTCCGCCAGTTTCAGCGCGCGGACAATCTGCGCGGTGGCTTCGCGGCCTTGCACGGCGGTGGGGATCAGCGTCAGTTGGATCTGCGGCGCGCGGCGGCGGAACACACTGATGATGTCGCGGATCACCGCGCCGGTGGGCGAGCTGATGATGCCGATGCGTTGCGGGTGCGCCGGCAGCGGCACTTTGCGCTCGGCGCTGAACAGGCCTTCGGCGCTGAGCTTTTCCTTCAAGGCATCGAAGGCCAGGCGCAGGGCGCCATCACCGGCCGGCTCCACGGTGTCGAGGATCAGTTGGTAATCGCCACGGCCCTCGAACAGCGAAACCTTGCCGCGAACCTTGACCGCCAAGCCGTCCTTCAACGCCTGGCGAACCCGAGCGGCGTTCTGCCGGAACAGCGCGCAACGCACCTGGGCGCCGCTGTCCTTGAGGGTGAAATACACATGGCCGGACGCCGGGCGGGCGAGGTTGGATATTTCGCCTTCGACCCAGATGTTGCTGAACACGTCTTCGAGCAACACCCGCGCGCGGCCGTTGAGCTGGCTGACAGTCAGGACTTCCCGGTCCAGGCCGAGTCTTGCAAAGGGATCTTTAATCATGGGGCGCAGTTTAAAGGCATTCGGCAAACAATCTCCATGCTCCACGCAAATCCCTTTGTGGGAGCGGGCTTGCTCGCGAAAGCGGTTTAACATTCAACATTAATGTCGACTGTCACGCCGCCTTCGCGAGCAAGCCCGCTCCCACAGGGATTTGTGCAGGTATTGATAAATTGCTGGACCAGCGCCGTGGGATTTTGCCGGCAGGCGAGGGCGACGGTGCTGTGGCAATCCGGGTCGGCCAAGGGCAGAAAGTGGATATCCGGCGGCGCGATGTCCTGCATCGATTCCGGTAACAGCGCGATGCCGAACCCGGCCTGGATCAATTGCAGTTGGGTGGTTTTGCGCGACACCACTCGAGCCGCCTGGGGAAAGAACCCTTGGCGCATGCACAACTCGGCAGACAGGTAGCTCAGGCCGCCACGCTGTGGATGAGGGATGGAAATAAACGCTTCATCCTTCAACTGTGCCAGATCGATGCCTTGCGCGGACTTATCCACAGCCAATCGATGATTAGGCGGCACTGCCAGCAACAGGCGCTCGCTGTACAGCGGAACAATCTGCACCCCTTCACGTTGACGCAACACCGGCAGGCGCAACAGACCCACGTCGAGGCGACCCTCGGCCAATTCTTCCAGTTGCGCCTCGGAGGACAGCTTGACGATGTCCATCGACACTCCCGCATGCCGATCCAGATAGTCGCTGATGCCTCGCAACAGCCGACCGCTCATAGGCACAGTGCTGGAATGACTCAGGCGCAACACGCCCAGTTGACCGCTGCCCACCTGAGTAGCCATCTCACTGGCCTTGGTCAGTTCGTTCAGCAGGCTTCTCGCCCGAGGCAAAAAGGCTTCACCCGCCGCCGTCAGTCGGGGCTGGCGCGCGGTGCGTTCGAACAGGGGCGTTTGCAGCCGGGTTTCCATGTCCTTGATCTGCCGGCTCAAGGCGGATTGAGCAATAAACAGTCGTTCGGCTGCAGCGCTGAAGCTGCCGCTCTCGGCGATTTCCACGAAGTAACGCAATTGGCGGGTTGAAAGCACGAGGTATGCCTTTTCGAGATGGGTAGTCGACGTTGAAGATATTAGTCGCAACGCTTGACGCTGGCTAAAGTCATCGCAGGAATAAAAGGAAGCCGTGTCGATGAATGTGCTGGAGTTATTGAACCAATGGCCGTGGGGTGCGGTGGATTGGCTGGTGATCGGGTTGGGCGTTGCCCTGGCCTACATCGTATTCGGCATCGCCGGTTTTGGTACCGCCCTGGTGGCGGGGCCGATTCTGATCCTGTTCATGCCACTGTCGAAAATCGTGCCGCTGTTGGTGCTGCTGGATTTCGTCGCGGCGTTCGGCAATCTGCTGCCCTCGCGACGGGATGTGGCGAGGCCCGAATTGTTGCGGCTGCTGCCGTGCATGGCGGTGGGCTGCACGTTGGGGGTGATTTTCCTGCTGAACCTGAAGTCCGATGTTTTGCTGCTGTTGATGGGGCTGTTTATCAGCGCCTATGCGGTTTACAGCCTGTGGATTAAAACCCGTCCGGCGCAATTGTCCGCCGGGTGGGCGGTGCCGATGGGCACGGTGGGCGGGATGTTCGGGGCGTTGTTTGGCAGTGGCGGCTTCTTATACGCGATCTATTTGAACAGTCGGTTGCCCAAGGACGCGGCCCGGGCGACCCAGAGTGCGTTGATCAGTTGCAGCACCGTGGTGCGTTTGAGTCTGTTTGCCATCGCCGGTGTGTATGCCGAGCTACCCTTGATGGTATTGGCGCTGTGTTTGTTGCCGGCGATGGCGCTGGGGTTGTGGATCGGCCGGCGATTGACCATGAAATTGTCCCGCGAGGCATTCGTGCGGCTGGTGACCTGGCTGGTGCTGGCCAGCGGGATTGCCTTGATCGGGCGCTATTTGAGTACTTGACCGGATTTCGTCAGGGATTAAGCTGCCGGCCGCCCTGGCGTCTTCGCGGGCAAGCCCGCTCCCACAAGGATCTCAGGTGAGCACAAATGTGTTTACGACCGAGATCGTGTGGGAGCGGGCTTGCCCGCGATGGCGTCAGGACGAACACCGCAGAAATATCCATTTGACGCAGTAGGCTTGCACCATGAACTCGCAAAGCATCATCGTCCCGAAAATCTCCACCCTGCCGGTACACGAACCCCGGGCCCGGGCGGTCGTGCGTTGGCTGGTGCGCAAGAACATCATCAAAGAAGAACTGACCACCTGTGGCCGCACCGGCAATCGCATGGCCCACGCCATCGCCGACGGTGCCCGCGCGGTAGTTTTGCACCCTGACGCGCTGCCGTTCGGCGAGCCGGTCAATGGCCTGGAGATCATCACCAAGCGCTGCATCTACACACCGGCCAAGGGGTTTCTCGAAGAAGCCGGCTGCGCCGAGTGCCGCAAGGAAGTCGGCGAAGCGCTGTTCGAAAGCCTGGAAGACTGGATGCCGGGGCGTACCGATAACTTCACGTGCCCTGAGTGCGGGCATGAAGATGACATCAACGGGTTTCTGTTCTTGCAGGAATGCGGCTTTTCCAACCTGGGTTTCATCTTCAATAACTGGCTCGAGGCCGGGTTCAAGCAGAGCTTCATCGACGAATTTGCCGATTGGCTGGATCAGCCTGTGAGTTGGGTCAAGGTCGAACTTTAAACCTGCGCCAGTCCCGTACTGTAGGAGCGAGGCTTGCCCGCGAAGGCATCGACTCGGTGTGTCTGATGTACCGCAGCGATGCCTTCGCGGGCAAGCCTCGCTCCTACGGGATTTGTGTGCCAAAACCTCCGTCGATCACCGCGTCGATAATAGACAGAGTTTTACATTGAACCCGAGGGGGTGTCTGACTATAATGGCGCGCTTCCATTTTCCCGCTCGGGAGCCCCCGCGATGCTGCGTATCAGCCAAGAAGCTCTGACCTTCGACGACATTCTTTTAGTGCCCGGTTATTCCGAGGTTCTTCCTAACGAAGTCAGTCTCAAGACCCGCCTTACCCGTGGCATCGAGCTGAATATTCCACTGGTTTCTGCTGCCATGGACACCGTTACTGAAGCCCGCTTGGCAATTGCCATGGCTCAGGAAGGTGGCATCGGCATCATCCACAAGAACATGACCATCGAGCAGCAAGCTGCCGAAGTGCGTAAGGTCAAGCGGTACGAGGCCGGCGTGGTCAAGGACCCGATCACCATCGAGGCTGATGCCACGGTTCGTGAACTGTTCGAACTCACCCGCCTGCACAACATCTCCGGCGTACCGGTACTGCACGATGGCGACCTGGTCGGCATCGTCACTTCCCGTGACGTGCGTTTCGAAAACCGCATGGACGCCTCCGTCCGTGAAGTGATGACGCCTAAAGAGCGTCTGGTCACGGTAAAGGAAGGCGCCAACAAGAACGATGTGCGCGAACTGCTGCACAAGCACCGCATCGAGCGTGTGCTGATAGTCGACGACAAATTCGCCCTCAAAGGCATGATGACCGTCAACGACATCGAAAAAGCCAAGGCTTACCCGCTGGCCAGCAAGGACGATCAAGGTCGTCTGCGCGTTGGCGCTGCAGTCGGTACCGGTAAAGACACCGGTGACCGCGTAGCTGCCCTGGTTCACGCTGGCGTTGACGTGGTAGTGGTCGACACTGCTCACGGTCACTCCAAGGGCGTGATCGACCGCGTTCGCTGGGTCAAGCAGAACTTCCCTGAAGTGCAGGTCATCGGCGGCAACATCGCCACCGGCGCTGCCGCCAAGGCCTTGGCCGAAGCCGGCGCTGACGCAGTCAAGGTCGGTATCGGCCCTGGCTCGATCTGCACCACCCGTATCGTCGCCGGTGTCGGTGTCCCGCAAATCAGTGCCATCGCCAACGTTGCCGCTGCCCTTGAAGGCACTGGCGTTCCGTTGATCGCCGACGGCGGCATCCGTTTCTCCGGTGACCTGTCCAAGGCCATCGTTGCCGGTGCCTCCTGCGTGATGATGGGCTCGATGTTCGCCGGTACTGAAGAAGCACCGGGCGAGATCGAACTGTTCCAGGGCCGTTCGTACAAGGCTTACCGTGGCATGGGTTCGCTGGGCGCCATGTCCCAGGCTCAAGGTTCCTCCGACCGTTACTTCCAGGACTCCTCGGCAGGTGCCGAGAAACTGGTTCCGGAAGGCATCGAAGGGCGTGTTCCGTACAAGGGCACCCTGAGCGCCATCATCCATCAACTGATGGGTGGCCTGCGTTCCTCGATGGGTTACACCGGCAGTGCCGACATCGAAGAAATGCGCACCAAGCCTGAGTTCGTGCGGATCACCGGTGCTGGCATGGCCGAGTCCCACGTTCACGACGTACAGATCACCAAAGAAGCGCCAAACTACCGCGTAGGTTGAGGCTTCAAGCAAATCGTTAAGCAACCGGGGCTGTTCTATTCAGCCCCGAGTTGTTTCTGAATCACGACTGTTTCTGAATTATCTAGACGAGACTGAATCATGGCCCTCGACATTCACGCTCACCGCATCCTGATCCTCGACTTCGGTTCCCAGTACACCCAGCTGATCGCCCGCCGCGTGCGTGAAATCGGCGTGTACTGCGAACTGCATCCGTTCGACATGGACGACGAAGCGATTCGCGAATTCGCTCCAAAAGGCGTCATTCTCGCCGGCGGCCCCGAATCCGTGCACGTAGCCGACAGCCCGCGCTGCCCGCAAGCGGTGTTTGACCTGGGCGTACCGGTCTTCGGTATCTGCTACGGCATGCAAACCATGGCTGAACAGCTGGGTGGCAAGGTCGAAGGTTCCGACCTGCGTGAGTTCGGTTATGCCCGCGTTGACGTGGTCGGCAAGAGCCGTCTGCTCGATGGCATCGAAGACCATATCGACGCCGATGGCCTGTTCGGTCTCGACGTGTGGATGAGCCACGGTGACAAGGTCACCAAGATGCCGGAAGACTTCCACATCCTGGCCAGCACACCGAGCTGCCCGATTGCCGGCATGTTCAACGATGCTCGCGGCTACTACGGCGTGCAGTTCCACCCGGAAGTGACCCACACCAAGCAGGGTGGTCGCATCCTCTCGCGCTTCATCCTCGACATCTGCGGCTGCGAAGCCCTGTGGACACCTTCGAAGATTGCTGAAGACGCCATCGCCCAGGTCCGCGCCCAGGTTGGCACCGACAACGTATTGCTCGGCCTGTCCGGCGGCGTTGACTCCTCGGTGGTTGCCGCGTTGCTGCACAAGGCTATCGGCGACCAGTTGACCTGCGTCTTCGTCGACAACGGCCTGCTGCGCCTGCACGAAGGCGAGCAAGTGATGGCCATGTTCGCCGAGAACATGGGCGTCAAGGTGATTCGCGCCAACGCTGAGGACCAGTTCCTCGACAATCTGGCAGGCGAAAGCGACCCAGAGAAGAAGCGCAAGATCATCGGCCGTACCTTCATCGACGTGTTCGATGCCCAGTCCAACAAACTGGATAACATCAAGTACCTCGCCCAAGGCACCATTTACCCGGACGTGATCGAGTCGGCTGGCGCCAAAAGCGGCAAGGCCCACGTGATCAAGTCGCACCACAACGTGGGCGGCCTGCCGGAAGAAATGAACCTCAAGCTGGTTGAACCCCTGCGCGAACTGTTCAAGGACGAAGTCCGTCGTCTGGGCCTGGAACTGGGCCTGCCGTACGACATGGTCTACCGTCACCCGTTCCCGGGCCCGGGCCTGGGTGTGCGGATCCTCGGTGAAGTGAAGAAGGAATACGCCGACCTGCTGCGTCGCGCCGACCACATCTTCATCGAAGAGCTGCGCAAAGCCGACTGGTACCACAAGGTCAGCCAGGCATTCGTGGTGTTCCAGCCGGTGAAATCGGTTGGCGTGGTTGGCGATGGCCGTCGTTACGCTTGGGTCGTTGCCCTGCGTGCCGTTGAAACCATCGACTTCATGACCGCGCGTTGGGCACACCTGCCTTACGAACTGCTGGAAACCGTCAGCGGCCGGATCATCAATGAAATCGAAGGCATCTCCCGCGTCACTTACGACGTGTCGAGCAAGCCGCCGGCGACGATTGAGTGGGAATGATCCCGCGCAAGCCTTGATGGTTTGAGTGCTGGAACAGAAAAGCCGTGTGAAATCCGATTTCACACGGCTTTTTCGTTTGCGGGTTACAGCCGCTTCGACCATCCGGCCAGGGTCATGCCCATTTGATCAAGAGCCCCCAAGAGCGCCTTGATACTGGGGAAACGTCGTCCACTGATGGAAGGCCAGGACGGTCGGTTGATGTAGTAGTAACCGAGATCTGTCTCGATGGCGGTACGCACCAGCGAGTTGTCCTTGCTTCGATGCACCAGATACGTCCCTATTCGTTCCTGTTTCAAGGTGTACAGGCCGGGGCGGGACAGCAGGGTTTCGATCTCCGGCATTGTTTGCGCCATCCAGGGGGTCTCGACCTGTAGGCGCAGATCGTTTTTGACAAACTCGACAGCCTGCCCAATTTGCCCCGTGGAGTATCGCCTGCCCGGATCGGCCACGATGCTGGTGGATTGTCCCTCGGCGACATCCTCGATCCGCAAGCCAATGGCTTCTTCCAACTCGCTGACGCCCGCCACATTCCGGTAGGTATTGGCGTGGGAGTTGCCCATCAATGCCACCCATTTGTGAACGCCATGGGTTGCCTGGTCGGTTCGGATGACTGTCCTGGCGTAGAAATTCATCATTTTCTGCCTGACAGTCTCTTTGTCGATGCTTTCTTCAACGGAGCCAGATCTCATGCCGCGCAGCTTATAGCTCGCCATGCAATCGATGGCCTGAACCCGAATGCGGTGTTTAGCGGCTGTCCTGACTACTTCAAGAAACGTATAACGCTCGAGCGGGTCGGTCGTATGTCCCTGATCGAGTCCTTTCAAATATTGTTCGAGGGATTGCGACATCGAGCCGGTATTGAAAAGCTTATCCAGATCAGCCTGGTGGAAATCGGTGAGCAGGTGTTCCATGTAGAGCGTTTTGACGTTCTGCCTGGCCAACTGCGCCATGTTGTCGATCAGAAACTGTTTACTGCCGGTGTCAGCATGACTTTCGCCAATCACCAGCCCCCGGGATTCCTTGAATATCTCCTGGATGATGGCCTGGTTGGTGGTGGCAGGGTCCAGTTGAGGAATGGGTGGCCTGGGTGGCAACGTGGGGGCTTCGTAAAAGCGCACCGCATCCTGATACAAGCGTTTCCTGATGGCCTTGAAATCCATGTAAGGATCGAACTCCTGGCCACTGTCGTAGAAATCCGACAAAGCACGATCGCGGAGTCCGTCGGCAGCCTCTTTGAGCGCAGATCTCAATTCAGCCGGCACTTCGTAAGCGCTGTAGGGCGCCGGTAGACGAGGTGTAGAGCTGGAGGCACCAGGATGAACGGCCCCTGGCGTGTTGAATACCTTCCCTCCGCCTTTGAGTCCTTCTTTCGACACTGTTTCCCAATTTCCCTCCGCATTCAGGCGCACCGCAATCGAGCCCGAAAACGCGGTCGGGTTTTCCGGATTGATGATGGCCCAGTGGCCAACGCCATTGACGTCTGTCTTGAAGTCGACGTAGTACGGCGTGTCATCGAGCATGATGGCGGTCGAAGGATTGGAGTCGAGCCGATAGATACCCTGGTACTTTCCGGGTTCGCGTTCGGGCGTCATGCCTTCGAGCAGCTCATTGGCCTGCCAGTTGTCCGGTAGGGTCGGTCGCTGGATTTCAGGGAATGCCTGCGCAAGCCCTTCGAACATCGATGCCGCGCCCTCGGCCTCGCCGGTCAGGTCCGGCCAACCCATTGGCTTCATGCCTCTTTCTATCAGTGTCTGCTTAAGTTTCTCGAAGTTATCCACCGTGATGGAGTCGTGGGCTGACCCGAGCGGGGTATCCAGATTGATCCTGCCGCCGGGTGTCGAGCGGATGACGCTGTCTGCGATGTGATTATTGGCGTTGCGATAAACCACCAGGAGGCTGCTTCTGTAGCGCTGGAAGGTGAACATTCCCGGTTCCGACAACAGGGTTCTCAGCGCTTGCGGGGTTCTGTCGGCCCATGGGGTTTCCATCTGCACACGCCAGTCGCCCTTGATCAGCGCCCGGATACTGCCGAAATCAGTGAGACCATCCACTGCTTCATGGACAGGGGAGTCTGGATAGTCTTCATACTCCACCGCCAAACCAGGATCGGAACCGATGGGCTGTACCTGACCCGGTGTCACGTCATCGATTCGAATACTCAAAGCGTCGGTCTGTTCACTGATGCCCCGGTAGCCTCGGAAACTCGTCATGTGTTCCTGAGCTACCAAGGCAACCCAATTGGCCGGCCCCTTCAATTCTTCATTGAGTTGAATGACCTGGCTGGCAAAAAAAGTTCGCGCCATTTGGTTATCAGGCTGGAAAAAATGAGATTCATTGATGTTGTAGGTCGTCGTCATATCGACGGCTTGCACCCGGACGCGCTGGGCATTAGCCGCTTTCACCAGTGCCAGGAGGTTGAATCTGCCCTCGGGATCGTTTCCTGCCTTGAAATCGAGTTTTCTCAGGTAGTTTTCCAATTCCTCGGGCATCTCGCCGGTTCTTGCAAAGGTGTCCAGATCAAGTTGATTGACGTTAGCCAGCAGTTCCTGCAGGTACAGCGTCTTCACACCTTGTCGGGCCAGGGCGGGCATGTTTTCGATCAGGAACTGTTTACTGCCGATACTGCCGCGGCCCTCTCCAACGACCAACCCCGGTTTTTCTGCGAATGCGGTATCGAGCAGCTCGGTCGAGGTGTTTATCTGCTGCGCTGACGATACTGGTAGACGAGGCGTCGGGGGATTGAGTTCGTAGTAGGCGTTTGCATCGCTAATCAGGTTTCTGCGGGGTTCTTCCTGAGCCAGCTCGAACTCGCTCAAAGTCTCCGCGTGCTCGTCGAAAGGGGACATGAACACACTGCGGGGGCCTGCTGTGTCGACATCAGTCCCCAGCACGCTGCGGACATCTATTGAGCCGATCGTCCATATCCTCCTGAAGTGCGCGTGGACGTCTGGTCCACCGAGTGCCCACGCCCTCATTTCCGGGTCTTCGAGCCCGGGAACATGAACGCCCGGTGTTCGCGCCCACCCCTCGACGGGTTCTCCAGTTGCACCAGCAACAGGCGATGCCTCCATGCCACCCCTCAACCCCAGTCGCGGGATGATTTCCCACTGACCTTCGGCGCTCAACCGTACGGGAATCGAACCCGAAAATGCATTGGGCTTGACCGGGTCGATGATGGCCCAGTGACCGCGACCGTTGAGGCCGTTTTCAAAGCGCACGTAATACGCGTTGCCATTGAGCTTGATGGCGCTGGAAGGGTTGGACGCGAGCCGATAGGTCCCTTGGAACTTGCCCGGTTCACGAACCAGTGTGTCCTCGCTAAGCGGCACATCGCTTTTGAAGCTTTCCGGCACTTTTACGGAGGGCTCGGCGTTGCCCGGCGCTTTAACGGGGACTTCGCTCGGAGTCGGCCCGGGTCCTTCAGACGGTTGGGTTTTTCCCTTCAGATCGGCCATTTCTTGCGCTTCGGCGGCGTCGATCTCGGGGCCGACTTCCTCCAGTGAGCCCGGGCCTTTCAGGGCGAGCAGGTTGAACAGCACATCAATGCCGCTGAGCACGGCGCCAACGATGCCGGCCTTGCGCACTTCGGCGGTTTTACCGTTGACCGCCTGATCGATGTTCAAGCCCATGCTGACAAGGCTGGCACCGACCACTGGCAACGCAATCGGCCAGCCGACGACGGCCATAGGGCCGAACACTTTCATGCCGGCGCTGAGGTAACCGATCCAGAGCTTTTTGCGTAAATCGCCATTGGACGTCAACGACAGCGTGGCCTCGGCGAACATCGCGGCTTTGGTCGAGTCTCGTAACCAACTGAAGGCGTCACCGCGAATGACCTGGTTTTCCTGGTTGATCAGGTGATGGTCGTATTTGCCCCAGGTGCTGACCAGCTGATTCATCAGATCGGTAATGTTCTCGGCGATACGCTGCCGATCGGCCAGGGAAAAATGCGTCATGAACGCCGGGCGCGCCTCCTCCTTGTTCATCCGCTGCAACATCCAGTAGTGCATGTCCGTGGCGGTTTCCAGCACCTGGAAGGCGTCGGTGTCGCCGGGCAGGTAGACGATCTGTCGACCTTTGGGGGCGACAAAGCGAAGAATGTTGGTGGCGACGTAACCAGCGACATCCAGGGTGCGAGTGTTGTCGGTGCCAGGGTGTTCTGATTGCAACATCTGCAAGCTGACCGGCCAGGTCATCGGGCCGAAGACTTCATTCGTGACGAACTGGAAATCCTCGTCGCTCAACTGGCGTTTGTCCCGTGCCTGCACGGCTTTGATGAGGAAGTTGCACTTGGCCAGGGTGCGAAAGTCGGTGCCGGAATCGTTCCAGAAGGCAGTCAGTCTGTCGGTGTACAGCGTGCTGAAATCGATAGCCCAGAAGTACTTCAAAACCTCATTGCCGTGCAGGCGAACTTCATTGGTTTCATTGAAGTTCCCGGCGTCCGGTCCGGCTGTGTAAAAGCCGCCATAAAGGTCCAGCAGGTCGGCGTTGTCCTGGTCGGTGGGGCGGAACCGCTGGATCACCAGTTGGGTCAGCGTGGTGGATTCGCTGGGGGTTGCCTGGATGTGTTCCCAGCCGGTGAACGTTTTAGCGCTGCTTTGCGCCGCATCAAATCGGTGGAAATAGATGTGGTCCGGATCGAGACTGGGAATGTCGTGTTGCTTGAGCAGGTCGCTGGCGATCTCGTGAGCGACGTCTTGCAGGCCCGGGCAGGTCAGAATCACGTGGTTGGCGATTTCTTTGAGTGTCGCTTTGTCTGCCGCGTTGGGCAGTGGGCGGGGGGCGGTCGAGTTCATGCACTCTCTATCCTTGAGAAATGGACGTCGAGGATGACCCGTTCGCTCAAGGCGTGTGCACTACATATGTATGCCCATTTGCGATTCAGTGTCCTGTAGTGTCAGCGCCTGGCCACATCCGAAAAGTAGAACTTATCCAGCGTATGCCGCGACTCGGTGTACTCGAACTGCCTGCCATCCTGCAAAAACGTCTGGTTACTGACCACGATCACATGGCTCTGGCCGTCGAGATCCAGGTGTTGCTGGTCGTCCTTGCTGCGGGGCACCGCTTCGATGGTGCGCTGGGCGTAGGCGATCTGCAGTTGCAGGGTCTGTTCGATGAAGGCGTAGATCGATTGCTCGGCGATGTCGCGGGACAAGCCGGGAATCACGTCGCTGACGAAATGGTTGATGTCGAGGATCACCCGTTTGCCGTCGATCCGCCGTACTCGCTTGATCCGCGTGATCAGGCTGCCTTCTGCAGCCTTGATGTGTTCGAGCAGCGGGCCTTCGAGGGGGATTTGTGTGAACTCGACCACCTCGGTGCTGACGTCGTTCCCCAGTCGCGGGTAGGTTTCCTGGAAACTGACGATGCCGCCCAGTTGAAACTCGATCGGGTTGGTCGACAGCACGAAGGTGCCTTTGCCGTGGACTTTCTGGGCGAAGCCGCGCTCCTGCAATTGTTCGATGGCCTTGCGCACGGTGCCGCGGCTGGCCTGATAGCTGTCCATCAGTTCGGTTTCGGACGGCAATCGGGCGCCGCGTTCCAGACGTTCGGTCGTGATGCTGGCAAGCAGATCGCTGTAGATCTGGTTGTATTTACTCATGGGGATGGCTCTGTGCCGCGCTGTGCTCAAGGTTTTGAACCTTAAGGGCAGGGTAGGGGTTTGTCCATGCGGGTTTAGGTTTCTTTGACTTTTGAGGTAGGAAATATCGCCGCTTGTCGGGTTCAGGATAAACAAAACCAAACTCGTCTGTACGAGTTGTTGCAATAACTCGTACAGACGAGTACTTTTCGCTTCGGCGTGCTGCCAATAACAAAAAACTACAGCGGAAGAATAAGCATGAGCCACGACTATCCGAATATCGTCACTGAGCTGCTGCACAGCCTCGGTGGCAGCGATAACCTCGAGCAGGCCGCGCATTGCGTCACACGCTTGCGCCTGGCCCTCAAGGACCCGAGCCTGGTCGACAGCGCCACGCTGAACCAGATCGATCTGGTCAAAGGTTCGTTCTATACCGGCGGCCTGTTCCAGGTAGTCATCGGCCCCGGCGAAGTGGAAAAGGTCTACGCCGAGCTGCGTCGACAAACCGGTCTTGCCGTTTCAACCATCGCCGACGTTAAACAGAAAAGCGCCGACAAGATCCACCCGATGCAGCGATTGGTGCGGGTGTTTTCCGACGTGTTCATGCCGATCCTTCCGGCTCTGATCATTGCCGGCCTGCTGATGGGCATCAACAACCTGATCGGCGCCAAGGGCATGTTCATCGAGGGCAAGACCCTGCTGGACGCTTATCCCAAGCTTGACGGGCTCTGGAGCCTGATCAACCTGATGGCCAACACCTCGTTCGTGTTCCTCCCGGCACTGGTGGGCTGGTCGGCGGCCAAGCGCTTTGGCGGCAGCGAAATCCTTGGCATCGTGCTTGGCCTGATGCTGGTGCACCCGGATCTGCTCAACGCCTGGAACTACGGCAAAGCGGTGGCTGGGCTTGAGGGGCAGAGCCTGCCGTATTTCGACATCCTCGGTATGTTTCAGATCGAAAAAGTCGGTTATCAGGGGCAAATCCTGCCGATCCTGATGGCGGCCTATGTGATGAGCGTCATCGAAAAATGGCTGCGGGCGCGGGTGCCTAACGCCGTGCAATTGCTGGTGGTGCCGATCACCACCATCGTTGTCACCGGCGTGCTGGCGCTGGCAGTGATTGGCCCGGTGACCCGCCACCTGGGGATTCTCATCACCGAAGGCGTGGTGACCCTGTTCGACCTGGCGCCCATGGTCGGAGGCGCAATTTTCGGCCTGCTCTACGCACCGCTGGTGATCACCGGCATGCACCACATGTTTCTCGCGGTCGATCTGCAATTGATCTCGACCCAGGGGGGCACCTTTATCTGGCCGATGATCGTCATGTCCAACCTCGCCCAAGGCAGCGCGGCACTGGCGGTGTTCTACATGACCCGCAGTGTGCGCGATAAAAGCATGGCCTCGACCTCGGCGATTTCCGCTTACTTCGGCATCACTGAACCGGCGATGTTCGGGGTCAACCTGCGCTACAAATTTCCGTTCTATGCGGCCCTGATCGGCTCGGCCCTGGGCTGCATCTTCCTGTCGCTGAATAAGGTCCAGGCTTCGGCGATCGGCGTCGGCGGGTTGCCCGGTTTCATCTCGATCATTCCGCAGTTCATTCCGATGTTCGTGGTTGGGATGGTGATTGCCATGGTCGTGCCGTTTGTTCTGACCTGCGGGTTGAGCATGAGGATTGTTCGGCCCGGGTATCGGGTTGCCTGACAGATCGCATTCGCGAGCAAGCCCGCTCCCACAGTTGACCGCATTCCAATGTGGGAGCGGGCTTGCTCGCGAAGAGGCCCCCAAGGCCAGTACAAAACTTACTGAAGGAATCCCGCCATGCAAGACTGGCAACGTTCGGTGATCTATCAGATCTACCCGAAGAGTTTTCACAGCCACGCCGGCAACCCCACGGGTGATTTGCTTGGCGTTGTGGCCAAGCTCGATTACCTGCACTGGCTGGGTGTCGATTGCCTGTGGATCACACCGTTCCTGCGTTCGCCCCAGCGCGATAACGGCTACGACATCAGCGATTACTACGCCATCGATCCAAGCTACGGGACCATGGCCGACTGCGAGTTGCTGATCGCCGAGGCCGGCAAGCGCGGGATCAAATTGATGCTCGACATCGTGGTCAATCACACCTCGATCGAACACACCTGGTTCCAGCAGGCTCGCAGCAGCCTCGACAACCCTTACCGCGATTTCTACATCTGGCGCGACCAGCCGAACAACTGGGAATCCAAGTTCGGTGGTTCGGCTTGGGAGTACGAGGCCCAGACCGGTCAGTACTACCTGCACCTGTTCGACCACACGCAGGCCGACCTGAACTGGGACAACCCCCAGGTGCGCGCCGAAGTGTTCAAGATGATGCGTTTCTGGCGCGACAAAGGCGTGGGCGGTTTCCGTCTGGATGTGATCAATCTGATTTCCAAGCCAGCGGATTTCCCCGAGGACAACAGCGACGGTCGGCGCTTCTACACCGACGGCCCGAACGTCCACGAATACCTGCAGCAGATGCACCGTGAAGTGTTCGAAGGCCATGACCTGATCAACGTCGGCGAGATGTCGTCCACCAGCCTGGAACACTGCATTCGCTACTCGCGGCCGGAATCGAAAGAACTGTCGATGACTTTCAATTTCCATCACTTGAAAGTTGATTACCCGAACCTGCAGAAGTGGGTTCGTGCCGATTTCGATTTCCTTGCACTCAAGCGCATCCTCTCCGACTGGCAGACCGGCATGCAGGCTGGCGGCGGCTGGAACGCGTTGTTCTGGTGTAACCACGACCAGCCGCGTGTGGTCTCGCGTTTTGGTCACGACGGCGAACATCGGGTGGTGTCGGCGAAGATGCTCGGCACGGCGCTGCATTTCCTGCAGGGCACGCCGTTTGTGTATCAGGGCGAAGAACTGGGCATGACCAATCCGGGCTTCGATCACATCGATCAGTACCGCGATGTCGAAACCCTGAACATCTTCCGGCTCAAGCGCGAAGCCGGTAGCAGCGACGTCGACAACATGGCGGCGATCATGCAGAAGTCCCGGGACAACGGTCGCACGCCGATGCACTGGAACACCGAGCCGAACGCTGGCTTCAGCGCGGTCGAACCCTGGATCGGCGTGCCGGCCAACGCAGCGCAAATCAACGTCGCCCACCAACTCGACGACCCGGATTCGGTGCTGCATCACTATCGACAGTTGATTGCGCTGCGCCGCAGTGAAACGTTGATGTCCGACGGCGTGTACCGGCAGTTATTGCCTGAGCACACACAAATCTGGGCGTACGTGCGTGAAGGCCAGGGCGAGCGTTTGCTGGTGCTGAACAACTTCTACGGCACGCCGTGCGAAGTCGAACTGCCGCCAGAAGTGATCAACGAATCGATGGTGCAATCTCTGGTCATCAGCAACTACCCAGACTGCCCGCCGCGCAATCGGCAGGTGTTTCTACGGCCCTATGAGTCGTTCGTTCTGCGCCTGACTGACCACTAAAAAAAAAATTCAAAAAACACGCAGAACGCTGCGCGGGGGAGTTTTGCGCGCCGATTTTGCTGCATCACACAATAAAAATAATGAGGTGGTTCTTGAAAACAACAATAAATCGCAGTCTTGCAGTCGCGAGCGTGTGCCTGGCGTTACCGTTGTCGGTCCATGCGCTGGACTTCGCCGGCTATGTGCGTAGCGGTGTCGGCACGTCGGTCAACAGCAGTTCGCAGTCATGTTTTCAATTGCCGGGTGCGCAGTCGAAATACCGCCTCGGCAACGAATGCGAACAGTATGCGGAGCTGGAGTTGCGTCAGGATCTGTTCACACTGGACGACGGCTCGGTGCTCAGTGTCGACGGCATGGCCTCGCTGTATAACCAGTACGACCGCAGCCTGACGTTCAACGGCGACAACGGCTCGGTGCGCATGCCGCAGTTGTATGCGCAATGGTCGAACATGCCCAGCCTCAACGGCGGTTCACTGTGGGCCGGTCGGCGTTACTACAAACGGAACGATATCCACATTTCCGACTTCTACTACTGGAACCAGAGCGCCACCGGCGGCGGTATCGAAGATGTGCTGATCGGTGATCTGAAGTACAGCTACGCCTTCTCGCGCAAGGACAACCTGTACCAGAAGGACTACATCAACCGTCACGATTTCAACGTCGCCGGCTTCAACACCAACCCTGGCGGTGAGCTGGAGTTCGGCCTGAGCTACATCGACAAACCCGACAGCCGCGACGCTCACCACGGTTGGGCGATTACCACCCAGCATGTGCAGAAGGGCTTTCTGGGTGGCAAGAATAAACTGGCCTTTCAGTACGGCGAAGGGCCCGGCACCGGGTTGGGTTATACCGGTAACGTGAAGCTGGACGACAGCAGCAAAAGCTATCGCGTAGTGGAGTTCTTCGACTGGCAAGTGACGCCGCGTTTCGGCGGGCAGGTCGAAGCGGTCTACCAGAAAGACATTCGCCCGGACGGCGCCGACCAGAACTGGATTTCCCTCGGGATTCGCCCGGCGTATGCGATCACCGAGCTGTTCAAACTGGTGACCGAACTGGGCCACGATCAGGTTGAAGCCACGGGCGGGACGCGCAAGCTGAGCAAGTTCACCTTCGCCCCGACCTGGTCGCCCAAGGGCCCGGATTTCTGGGCGCGCCCCGAGGTGCGTCTGTATTACACCTATGCCAGCTGGAACGAGGCGGCCAAACGGGCGGCCAATGAACTGGCAGCGGGCTCGGCGTTGTCCGACACCGGCGCCTTCGGCACGGCGCGACACGGTTCGAACGTCGGATTGCAGGTCGAGTATTGGTGGAAATAAGCGATGCTGTCGGAGCCTCGCGCTCCATCAGCACTTCAAAGAACAAAACAGCAGGTGACGTTATGGCCACACCCCAACAATTGCAACTGCTGGCACCCTTGTCCGGCGTGCTGATGCCGCTGGATCAGGTGCCCGATCAGGTGTTTTCCAGTCGAGTGATCGGCGACGGTCTGTGTATCGATCCGACTTCGCAAACCTTGTGCGCACCGCTGACCGGCGTGATCAGCAATGTGCAGGTCAGTGGGCATGCCGTCAGCATCACCGACGACAATGGCGTGCAGGTGCTGATGCACATCGGCCTCGATACCGTGAACCTGGCTGGAAAGGGTTTCACCCGATTGGTGGAGGAAGGTCAGCGGGTAATAGTGGGGCAGGCACTGATCGAGTTCGATGCCGATTACATTGCCTTGCACGCACGCAGTTTGTTGACCTTGATGCTGGTGGTCAGCGGTGAGCCGTTCACCTGGCTGGCGCCCGAAACGGGTGTGGTGGAAAGTGGCCAGCCGCTGCTGAGTCTGAATCCATCCGAAGGGGCGGCCGATGAGGGGATTGCGCAGGAGGGCGAAGCGCTGTTTTCCAAACCGGTAACGCTGCCCAACACCAACGGTTTGCATGCTCGCCCCGCAGCAGTGTTTGCCCAGGCAGCGAAAGGCTTTGCGGCGAGCATTTGCCTGCATAAACAGCAGGACAGCGCGAACGCCAAATCCCTGGTGGCGATCATGGCTTTGCAGACCGCCCATGGTGACGTCCTGCAGGTCAGCGCGGCGGGCGCGGATGCCGAAGTGGCAATCAAGACGCTGGCCGAGTTGCTGGCCGCCGGTTGTGGAGAAGCCGTAACGTTGATGGCAGAGGTTGAGACAGTTGCCGCGCAGGTCTCATCGCTAACGGTGCTGCGCGGCGTCTGTGCATCGCCGGGGGCGGCGTTTGGCCAGGTGGTGCAGATTGCCGAGCAGACCCTCGAGGTGAGCGAGTCAGGCGTCAGCCCTCAGGTTGAGCGTGAGCACCTGTCCCGAGCGCTGGCTAAGGCGGTTCTGGCCTTGCAGCAGTTGCGAGACAAGGCCACGGGTGACGCCCAGGCAGACATCTTCAAGGCTCATCAGGAACTGCTCGAAGACCCTGGCCTGCTGGATCAGGCACTGGCCCTGATCGATGCAGGCAAAAGCGCCGGTTTCGCCTGGCGTGCGGCCACCGAGTCGACGGCCACCTTGTTCAAAAAACTGGGCAATGCCTTGCTGGCCGAACGGGCCGCGGATTTGGCTGACGTCGGTCAACGGGTACTCAAGCTGATTCTCGGCGTAGAGGATCGTGCAATGGAGTTGCCGGACGGGGCGATTCTAATTGCCGAGCAACTGACGCCCTCCCAAACGGCCGGCCTGGATACGCGCAAAGTACTCGGGTTCGCGACGGTCGGTGGTGGTGCGACCAGCCACGTGGCGATTCTGGCGCGGGCCTCCGGTTTACCAGCGATCTGTGGCTTACCGGTTCAGGTGCTGACACTGATCAATGGCACCCGGGTGTTGCTCGATGCCGACAAGGGCGAGCTGCAGCTGGATCCCGAGCTGGCTGCTATTGAGCAGTTGCAAGCCAATCGTCAGTTGCAAAAGCAACGCCAGCAATACGAGCTGGCCAACGCAGGGCTGGCGGCCCGTACACGCGATGGGCATCACGTTGAGATCACCGCCAATATCGCGTCCCTGGCCGAAGCCGAACAGGCCATGGCGCTGGGCGGCGACGGCGTCGGTCTGTTGCGTTCGGAGTTTCTTTATCTGGATCGCAACCACGCGCCAAGCCATGACGAGCAGGCATCCACCTACGGCGCCATCGCCCGCGCTCTGGGGCCGGCGCGCAACCTGGTGGTGCGCACCCTGGATGTCGGCGGTGACAAACCCTTGGCCTATGTGCCGATGGACCGCGAAACCAACCCGTTCCTGGGCATGCGCGGCATTCGTTTGTGCCTGGAGCGTCCGCAATTGTTGCGCGATCAGTTCAAGGCGATCCTGAGCAGCGCCGGGCTGGCTCGCCTGCACATCATGCTGCCGATGGTCACGCAATTGTCGGAACTGCGGCTGGCTCGTCAGCTGCTTGAAGAAGAGGCGCTGGCACTGGGCCTGACTGAACTGCCGAAGCTGGGGATCATGATCGAAGTACCGGCTGCGGCGCTGATGGCTGACCTGTTTGCGCCCGAAGTGGATTTCTTCTCCATCGGCACCAACGACCTGACCCAGTACACCCTGGCCATGGACCGCGATCACCCACGGCTGGCCAGTCAGGCCGACAGTTTTCATCCTTCGGTATTGCGCTTGATCGCCACCACCGTGAAAGCCGCCCATGCCCATGGCAAATGGGTCGGAGTATGCGGTGCCCTGGCTTCGGAAAAACTGGCGGTACCGCTGTTGCTGGGGCTTGGCGTGGATGAGTTGTCGGTGAGCGTGCCGTTGATTCCGGCGATCAAAGCGGCGGTTCGCGAAGTGGATCTGCTGGACTGCCAAGCCATCGCCCAGCAAGTGCTGGGGCTGGAAAGTGCCGAGCAAGTGCGCGAGGCATTGCGGCGGCACCACGAGGCGACGGTCGATACTTCACTGGTTCTGGAGAACTGAGCATGTTCGAGAAAATGCAGCGGGCGTTCTGGAAAGCGTTGACCCCGGACCTGGTGGTGGACGAGCCGAAAATGGAGGCTCAGCCGATTGGCGGTTTGGCCGCGAATATCGTCGCCGGGCTTGGCGGAATGGATAACCTCAAGTCGCAACAACCGGTGGCGCTGACCCGGGTGCGGGTGGAGTTGCGGGATGTGGCGCGGATGGATCGGCAGGCTTTGGCGGCGGCGGGTGTGCCGGGGGTGATGATGCTGGAGGATGGGGTTGTTCATCTGATCACGGGTCTTCAAGCGTAACCGACCGTGGCGAGGGGCTGCCTGTGGCGAGGGAGCTTGCTCCCGCTGGGTCGCAACGCGGCCCTTCTCCCGACGCAGCCCCCGTAGGAGCTGCCGAAGGCTGCGATTGATCGTTCCCACGCTCCGCGTAGGAATGCCTCAAGGGACGCTCCGCGTTCCAGCCACACCGCCGCTGTCGAGCCAGACACTGATGTGACGCAGAGCGTCACCGGCTGCATTCCCACGCAGAGCGTGGGAACGATCATTCAGCAACGTTAGTCCGAAGACCGAGCCCGCAACCGCCGCCCAATCACATCCAGCACATCACAGCCATCGCGCAACGGAATGGCGCAGAGCAAAGCAAAGTCACTGAGAATGAAGGATTCGCACTCGACTGAACCGCGCATCGACATGTTCTCAAGCACTTGGGTTACGGCACGAATTCGGTAGCTGGCAGCTTCGGTCAAGATATCGATCGGAGCGTGGGTATCGACGAACAGGGTCGGCATGTCGGTGCAGTTGCCGGTGAGCGCCATGAAGCGGTTGTCGGGGTGGGGAATTGGGTTTTCGTAGGGTGGATCGGGGTGAAGACTTTTCATTTTTAAACCTCTGGTAGAAGTGGAGCTACCATCGGCCTTCCTACAGGCTTGGGTGGCAGCTATACGCGGGGTAGGAATATCGAGACCAGAGAACTCGACCACACCGAAGCGTGCCCGCGCACAGCCGCCGCAACTGATCTTACGGACACATGTTGATGGCCGCAATTCAGGTGTCGACGCCAAAGCGTCCTCTCTAGTCTTGAAGGGTTCCTACACCCTGCCACTGAATTTTCAGTGACCACCAGAGACTATCGATTGAAAACATTCCACACCAGTTCATGGAAACCGCCGCAGGTTGAAGGAAACTTCCGATGACCTTGCCCAGAAATTTCGTAACCTGTAAGACCGCCTTCGCGGGCAAGCCTCGCTCCTACGGAATCGAGGCAGACCGCTAAATATGGGAACGACTTCAATCCTGTAGGAGCGAGGCTGAACTGGCCTAATGATTTTGGACACCTCAATCGGGCGCTATGATGGCGCCCAAATCTGAGGTGTTTGGATATGCGTAAATCTTATTCCAGTGAGTTCAAGCTCAAGGCTGCCAGCATGGTGCTGGACGAAGGCCAATCAGTTCCCGATGTCTGTGCCAGTCTGGATATTGGCCCTACTGCCTTGCGCCGTTGGGTCGACCAGGTTCGCAAAGAGCGCTTGGGTTCGACCCCGGAAGGGGCCAAGGCGATTACCGCCGATCAGCGAGAGATCCAGCAGCTCAAAGCGTTGCTTAGGCAAAAAGACCTGGACATTGAAATCCTAAAAAAGGCCAGTGCTCTCCTGCTTTTGGACTCCAAAGATCATTCTCGTTGATCAATGAGCTGGACGAGCAGTACGGCGTTAACAATTGCTGTCGGGCGTTTGGAGTCAACCGCAGCAGCTTTTACGCCTGGCGTCAGCGCCAAGGCAAGGTGAAACCTGAGCGGGAGAAACTTAAAGCCATGCTGGTCGAGCATCACAAGGAATCCAGAGCATCCGCGGGGTCTCGCACCCTTTCCAAGGAGCTGCAAGCCAAGGGGCATCGTGTCGGGCGACATATGGCTCGCAGCTTGATGCGCGAAGCCGGTGTCGCCAGTCGTCAGCGCCGGCGGCACAAGTACAAATCTTCCGGCGTGGAAGCGTTGGTGGCGCCGCACGTGCTCAAGCGCAAGTTTGATGTCACGGCGATCAACCAGGTGTGGTGTGGCGATGTGACGTACATCAAGGTCGGCAAGCGCTGGATGTATTTCGCGGCAGTACTGGATCTGTTTGCTCGCCGGATCGTGGGCTGGTCGTTTTCAATGATTTCCGATGCCACGCTGACCTGCGAAGCGTTGCGAATGGCGGTGCAATTGCGAGGTCGCCCAAAAGAGGTGCTGTTTCATTCCGATCAAGGCTGCCAATACACCAGCCACAAGTTCAGGAATGAAATGCGCAAGCATGGACTCCTGCAAAGCATGAGTCGCAAAGGTGAGTGCTGGGACAACGCCCCGATGGAGCGTTTCTTTGGGAGCCTGAAATCAGAGTGGGTGCCAGAAGATGGCTACAGCTCGGAGCATGAAGCCCGCGTGGATGTGCAGCGTTATGTGATGCGTTACAACAACGTCAGGCTGCATAGCTACAACGATTACCGATCGCCGGTAGCTATGGAAAAACTGGCGGCGTGAAACCTTAACTGGTGTCCAGAATTACTTGACCAGTTCAGGCTTGCCCGCGATTGAGCGCGAAGCGGTCATAAAATCTATCTGCCTCAGAGATAACAGGCCTTACCTGGCGCGGAAAATCAGGCGCGGGGACTTTGCGGGGGATCAATCAGGAAAGAAGTCGGGAAAGGTGGAATTGGATGTAGGGCGATTCGCTGATTGGCGGCGACTAAGTCACGTTCAGCGAAGCGGCCCTAAATTCTGTAACCGCATTGCATCAGACACATCGCACGAGCCCCAAAAGATCGCAGCCTTCGACAGCTCCTACAGGGTGTACGCCGATCCAATGTAGGAGCTGCCGAAGGCTGCGATCTTTTAAAGGGTTCACCACCGGCTGTGACCATCCGCCGCGCTGCCCTTACTGTTTCTCAACCGCAGGTGTATCGTATTCGCCTTTTGCAGGCCCCGCGCCTGGCTGATACGTGAGGTAGTTGAGTTCATGTCCTTTACCCGTCGACAAATACTCGGTGGTCTGGCCGGTCTTGTGGTGGTTGGCGTGGGGGCCGGTGGCGCGTCGCGTTACTGGCTGGGCAAAATGGCCGACGCTGACGCCGGCCACGACTATGAGCTGATCGCCGCACCGCTGGACGTCGAGCTGGTGGCCGGGCACAAGACCCCGGCCTGGGCGTTCGGCCCGTCGGCGCCGGGCACTGAATTGCGCGTGCGTCAGGGTGAATGGCTGCGGGTGCGCTTCATCAATCACCTGCCGGTGGCGACCACCATTCACTGGCACGGCATCCGTCTGCCGCTGGAGATGGACGGCGTGCCGTATGTCTCGCAATTGCCGGTGCTGCCGGGCGAGTACTTCGACTATAAATTCCGCGTGCCCGACGCCGGCAGCTATTGGTATCACCCGCACGTGAACAGCAGCGAAGAGCTCGGTCGTGGATTGGTCGGCCCGCTGATTATCGAAGAGCGCGAGCCCACCGGTTTCAAGTACGAAAAAACCTTGAGCCTCAAGAGTTGGCACGTCGATGAAGAGGGCGCTTTCGTCGCGTTCAGCATTCCTCGCGAAGCGGCCCGTGGCGGCACGGCGGGGGGCTTGTCGACCATCAACGGCGTCTCACAAGCGGTGATCGACTTGCCCGCCGGGCAGATCACTCGCGTACGGTTGCTCAACCTCGACAACACGCTGACGTACCGCCTCAACATCCCCGGCGTCGAAGCGCAGATCTATGCGTTGGACGGCAATCCAATTGAACCGCGCCCACTGGGCAAGGAATACTGGCTGGGGCCTGGCATGCGTATTTGCCTGGCGATCAAGGCACCACCGGCCGGTGAAGAATTGTCCCTGCGCAACGGCCCGGTACGCCTGGGCACCTTTCGCTCAGTGGCCAATACCGACGCGCCAACCGCGTGGCCGCCAGCGCTGCCCGCCAACCCGGTGGCCGAGCCGGATCTGGCCAATGCCGAGAAACTCAACTTCAATTTTGAATGGGTAGGCTCGGTGTCGGTCAATGTCGAAAACGGCAAGCCGCCAAGCCTGTGGCAGATCAACGGCAAGGCTTGGGACATCACCGACAAGACCTGCGCCGATCGGCCGATTGCCAAGCTCGAGAAGGGCAAAAGCTATATTTTCGAATTGAAGAACATGACTCAGTATCAACATCCGATCCACCTGCATGGCATGAGCTTCAAGGTCATTGCCTCGAACCGGCACAAGGTCATCCCGTACTTCACCGACACGTACCTGTTGGGCAAGAACGAGCGTGCGCAAGTGGCGTTGGTGGCGGATAACCCCGGGGTCTGGATGTTCCACTGCCATGTGGTCGACCACATGGAAACCGGCCTGATGGCCGCCATCGAGGTGGCGTGATGCGTCAGATACGCCCCGCAGCGATTATCGACCGCAGCCGTGATCGTGATTTCATGCGCGAAGCCCTGGCCCTGGCCGCCGAAGGTGCGGCGCTGGGTGAAGTGCCGGTGGGCGCGGTGCTGGTGCAGGACGGTGAAATCATCGGGCGCGGTTTCAATTGCCCGATCAGCGGCAACGACCCCAGCGCCCACGCCGAGATGGTCGCGATTCGCGCCGCAGCCCAGGCCGCCAGCAACTATCGCCTGCCGGGCAGCACGCTCTACGTGACCCTGGAGCCGTGCAGCATGTGCGCTGGGCTGATCGTGCATTCGCGGATTGCGCGGGTGGTGTATGGCGCGCTGGAACCCAAGGCCGGGATTGTGCAGAGCCAGGGTCAGTTCTTTACCCAAGGCTTTTTGAATCACCGGGTGTTGTACGAGGGCGGGGTGTTGGCGGAGGAGTGTGGCGCGGTGTTGAGCGAGTTCTTCAAGGCCCGTAGAGCCAAGTCAGCAGACTAAACACTGACCCCTGTGGGAGCGGGCTTGCCCGCGATGGCGTCGGCACATCAAACATTGATATCGACTGAACCACCGTTATCGCGGGCAAGCCCGCTCCCACAGGTTTATCTGGTGTCTGGGCGATTGAGGTTACTTGCGGGCGACGATGACGGCGCGCATCGGCGCCGGCAGCCCTTCGATGGTTTTGCTGTGATCCTGCGGATCAAGGAAATCGCTCAACGACTGATACTTCATCCACTCCGTCCCGCGTTGTTCCTCGACCGTGGTCACGCTCACATCCACGCAACGCACATCGCTGAACCCGGCGCGGCGCAGCCACAGTTCCAGCGCCGGCACCGATGGCAGGAACCACACGTTACGCATCTGCGCGTAACGGTCTTCCGGCACCAGCACCTGCTGCTGATCGCCTTCGATCACCAGCGTCTCCAGCACCAGTTCACCGCCCTTGACCAGGCAATCCTTCAGCGCCAGCAAATGCTCGATCGGCGAGCGGCGGTGGTAGAACACGCCCATGGAAAACACGGTGTCGAAGCCTTCCAGGCTGGGAGGAAGATCCTCAAAGGGAAACGGCAAGTGCCAGGCATTGGGCTCGGACAGGTAACGCTGCACGGCCTGGAACTGGCAGAAGAACAGCCAGTTGGGGTCTACGCCGATCACGCTGTCGGCCCCGGCGCCGAGCATGCGCCACATGTAGTAGCCGTTGCCACAGCCGACATCGAGGATGCGTTTGCCTTTCAGGTCCAAGTGCGGAGCTACCCGGGACCACTTCCAGTCCGAACGCCATTCAGTGTCGACATGCACGCCGAACAGGTCGAACGGACCTTTGCGCCATGGCGATAAACCCATCAGCGCAGTGCGCATTTGCGCACGGGTTTGGTCGTCGCAATCAGTGTCCAGTTTCAAGCCATTCAACAAGTCGACTTCGCTTGGTTGAATCTTCGGCAATGCGTCCAGCGCGCTCTGCCAGCGTTCCAGGTCGCCGTGACCTTTTTCCATTTTCTTGTCGAGTTGTGCTTGCAGGGTGTTGGCCCATTCGGCCAGCGGAGTACCGGCCAGGCGGCGGGCGAGGGGGGACAGATCAATCATGGCAAGGCAATCAACGAGGCAAAGTTAAGACACTGGAACCACGGCACGACTTTCGAGAACCCGGCGGCCAGCAGGCGTTCGCGGTGTTCTTCGAGGCTGTCGGGCTTCATGACGTTTTCGATGGCACTGCGCTTCTGGGCAATTTCCAGTTCGCTGTAGCCGTTGGCGCGTTTGAAGGCCACGTGCAGGTCGGTGAGCAGCGCATGTTCTTCGGGGTCGTTGAAGCGCAGCTTCTCCGAGAGGATCAGCGCGCCACCGGGCACCAACGATTGGCGGATGCGCGAGAGCAACGCGGTGCGCTGGTCCGGGGCAATGAATTGCAGGGTGAAGTTCAGCGCCACTACCGAGGCTGGCTGGAAATCCAGGGCAAGGATATCGCCCTCGATCACTTCCACCGGCAGCAACTCCTGGAACATCGAGTCCTGGCCGTTGAGGTACTCACGGCAACGCTCGACCATGGCTGCGGAGTTATCCACAGCGATGACGCGGCAGCCGTCGGTGCGCACGTGACGGCGCAAGGCCTGAGTCACCGCACCGAGGGACGAGCCCAGGTCGTAGAGCACGCTGTTGGGCTGGGCGAACTGCGCGGCGAGCACGCCGAGGTTTTCCACGATGGTCGGATAACCCGGCACCGAGCGCTTGATCATGTCCGGGAACACCCGCACCACGTCCTCGTTAAAGGCGAAGTCAGGCACCTGGGTCAAAGGCTGGGCGAAAAGGCGATCGGATTCTTTGCTCACGGCGGTTCCAGCGGCATGGGTGGAAAAGGCTGGCATTTTAGCCAAATTGACGGGGGGATGCTTGGGTTGTCTGATAAAGCGCAAATCAAAAGATCGCAGCCTTCGGCAGCGCCCACAGGCGCGTAGGAGCTGCCGAAGGCTGCGATCTTTTTAAATGGTTGAACGCGGTTTCTGGGTGAACGCCGACGCCGCAATCCCCCATTGCCCCAGCCAGTAGCTGAGGATGATCACATAAGGTGCTGCGTTGAACGGTGATACAAACCGGTTAATGCCGATCACGCTGTCAGAAAACACAAACGCCACCGCGCCCGCCGCCGCCAGCAGCGCCGAGCGTTTGGGCACGTCGGTGCCGAGTCGGGCCAGGGCGCGCCAGAGCATCGCGCTGATGGCCAGGCCATAAACGATTACCGGGACCAGTAACGGACCCAAGCCATTGGAAATCAGAATCCCCAGCAGCACAGCGCCCACGCTCAGCGCGATGATCAACGGCAACAGCGCCAGACGCCGGCAATCGCTCAAATAAGCCTTCAGATACGCCAAATGCGCGACCAGAAACGCCCCAAGGCCAAACACGAACAAATCCCCCGGCCATGCCAGCAACACGTCGCCGATCAGGGAGAAAATCAGCCCCAGGCTGATCCAGCGTCGATAGTCGCTGGGCGGCGCATCGTGCAACCAGCCGAGCAGGGCCAGCACCGGTAAAGGTTTGACCAGCAGGCACAGCAGCGCCGCATGGGTGCTCACCCCATAGAGAAACGTCACCGCGCCCATCAGCGCCAGAATCAGCCAGCCCACGATCAGTTAACCGCGATGGCGCAGTCGAAGGTTTTCACCGCCGGTACTTCGGGCGCCCACGGCTGTGAATACGTCAGCCGCAAGCGGCCAGTGCCGGTGGCAAAGGCCTGAAAGCGCCAGGTGGAAATGCCCGCGCTGCCGACGACCCCGGCATCTTCCGGGTTGCTGTAAACCTCGGGGCTGAGCGCACGCAACACGCCACCGGCCGAATCCTGGATCGCCCAGCGGTAACCCGTGGTCGGGTTGCTGGGCAGGGTCAGGATCAGGTTTTGCCCGTTGTTCAGTTGCACCGGGCATTCGCTTTGTTTTTCCACGGTCACGTTGTGTTTCGGTTGAGTAGCGCAAGCGCTCAGCAGGGCGAGGGCGAGGGGGATAAACAGGCGGGTGGGGGACATTAGTCAGCGGCTCCGGCATTCACGACGAACGGCGAGCATAACTGAAGATGAGACAAAGTGTGACAGCGTTGCGGGAGATGATCGTTCCCACGCTCTGCGTGGGAATGCATCCTGTGACGCTCTGCGTCACGCTGGTGAAGGGACGCGGAGCGTCCCGGGCGGCATTCCCACGCAGAGCGTGGGAACGATCAGTTACGGGGGTTAGAACAGAATCTTCGCCACATCCGCAAAGCGCTTGGCAAAATGCACGGTAATCCCTTCCTTCAGATAATCCGGCAGTTCTTCAAAGCTTCCACGATTAGGCTCGGGCAGAATCAACTCGAAAATCTTCTGCCGCCGCGCTGCAATCACCTTCTCACGCACCCCGCCAATCGGCAGGACATGCCCGGTCAGGGTCAGTTCGCCGGTCATGGCCACGCCTTTTTTCGGTGGCTGGTTGCGGGCCAGGGACAGCAGGGCGCTGGCCATGGTCACGCCGGCGCTCGGGCCGTCTTTCGGCGTGGCGCCTTCCGGTACGTGGAGGTGAACGAAGGCTTCGTCGAAGAACGTCGGATCACCGCCAAATTGCTTCAGATGGGAGCTGACGTAGCTGTAGGCAATTTCTGCCGACTCTTTCATCACTTCCCCCAGTTGCCCGGTGAGTTTGAAGCCACGGTTGAGGGTATGAATGCGCGTCGCTTCGATCGGCAGGGTCGCGCCGCCCATGCTGGTCCAGGCCAGCCCGGTGATCACGCCGATGCCGGACAGCACTTGTTCGTTGCGGAACACCGGTCGACCGAGTGAGGCTTCCAGGTCTTTCGGCCCGAGCTTGATCACTGCTTTCGGTTCGTCGAGCAACTTCATCACGGCCTTGCGCACCAGTTTGCCGAGGTTCTTTTCCAGCTGCCGCACCCCGGCTTCACGGGCGTAGCCGTCGATCAAGGCTTTCAATGCGTTGTCGCTGATGCTCAGGCTACCCTTGGACACGCCGGCTTTCTCAAGCTGTTTCGGCCACAGGTGACGCTTGGCGATCGCGACTTTTTCTTCGGTGATGTAACCCGACAGACGAATCACTTCCATCCGGTCCAGCAACGGGCCGGGAATCGAATCCAGAGTGTTGGCGGTGCAGACGAACAGCACTTTCGACAGGTCCAGGCGCAAATCCAGGTAATGGTCGAGGAATTCGACGTTCTGTTCCGGGTCGAGGGTTTCCAGCAGCGCCGAGGCGGGGTCGCCCTGGTAGCTCTGGCCCATTTTGTCGATCTCGTCGAGCATGATCACCGGGTTCATCACTTCGACGTCTTTCAACGCGTGGACCAGTTTGCCCGGTTGCGCGCCGATGTAGGTGCGGCGGTGGCCCTTGATCTCGGCTTCGTCGCGCATGCCGCCGACGCTGAAGCGATAGAACGGCCGGCCGAGGGATTCGGCGATGGATTTGCCGACGCTGGTCTTGCCCACGCCCGGCGGGCCCACCAGCAACACGATGGAGCCGCTGATCTCGCCTTTATAGGCACCGACCGCGAGAAATTCGAGGATGCGGTCTTTGATGTCATCAAGGCCGGCGTGGTGTTTGTCCAGCACCTTGCGCGCGTGTTTGAGGTCGAGTTTGTCCTCGCCGTACACGCCCCACGGCACTGAGGTCGCCCAGTCGAGGTAGTTGCGGGTCACCGCGTATTCCGGTGAGCCGGTCTCGAGGATCGACAGCTTGTTCATTTCCTCTTCGATGCGTTTCTGCGCTTGAGGCGGCAACACCTTGCCCGTCAGACGTTGCTCGAACTGCTCGATGTCGGCACTGCGATCATCCTTGGTCAGGCCCAGCTCTTGCTGGATGACCTTGAGTTGTTCCTTGAGGAAGAACTCGCGCTGATGCTCGCCGATCTTGCGGTTCACTTCGGCGGAGATTTCTTTCTGCAGGCGCGCGACTTCGACTTCCTTGCGCAGCATCGGCAGGACTTTTTCCATGCGCTTGAGCATCGGCACGCAGTCGAGCACTTCTTGCAGCTCGCTGCCAGTGGCCGAGGTCAGGGCGGCGGCGAAGTCGGTCAGCGGTGACGGGTCGTTGGGGCTGAAGCGGTTGAGGTAGTTTTTCAGCTCTTCGCTGTACAGCGGGTTGAGCGGCAGCAGTTCCTTGATCGCGTTGATCAGTGCCATGCCGTAGGCCTTGACCTCATCGGTCGGCTCGGTGGGCTGATGCGGGTATTCGACTTCCACCAGGTACGGCGGGCGATGGTGTTTGAGCCAGGTTTTGATGCGTACGCGGCTCAGACCCTGGGCGACGAATTGCAGTTTGCCGTTTTCGCGACTGGCGTGGTGGACTTTGACCAGGGTGCCGTATTCCGGCAGGGCTTTGGTGTCGAAGTGGCGCGGGTCTTCCTGGGGAGTGTCCATGAAGAACAGGGCCAGGGAGTGGTGGTCGGATTGGCTCACCAGTTCGAGGGTTTCGGCCCACGGCTCTTCGTTGACGATCACCGGCAGTACTTGCGCCGGGAAGAAGGGCCGGTTGTGGATGGGGATGATGTAGACCTTGTCCGGCAGGTTCTGGCCAGGCAGGGCGAGGCCTTTGCCGGTGGAGTGGTGTTCGGCGTTGTCTGTTTCGGTGTATTCGCTCGTGTCTTCAGGGAATTCTTGCTGGTCGGTCATGGGGCACCTGCGCAATAGGGTATGGGTCTTAGATGGGGCAGGTGGGGGGTGGTTTCAATGGGCCTGGATATTTCAGCTTGTGTGTTCAGGGTTTTGACAGGTGCTTGGACTTGGCGGCCTTTGGGCCGACCATGCTTTGGTTGGGTTGTGTACATATCCGTTGCTGCGGTAACGGCGGCTTAGGGTTTCGCCCTTACGGCGACTCCCTTTGGCAAACGCCCCAAAGGAAGCAAAGGTCTTCGCCCCAAGCGTCCGGCCCCTCGCTGAGGCTCGGCGTTCCTTCGCTCCGGTATCCATCTGGGGGCATCGCCCTACGGTCTGCTTCGCTACGACCTACATGCGATGGGTTCGACTGCGTCGAACGGCGCTGCGCGCCAATCCCCAGATGAACACCTCCACTCAGCCTCCCGAAGGGGCGGGTGGATCAAGATCAAAAGCCAGATCAAGAGCTGCAGGCGAGCTAACGCTCGGCCTGTTGAGTGGTGAGGGGCGGGTGTACGCGGCTCCATTGTGGGAGCGGGCTTGCTCGCGAAGGCGGCCTGACAGCCGACCAATCTCTCGCAGATGCACACGGTTCAATTGTGGGAGCGAGCCTGCTCGCGATGGCGGCGTGTCAGGCGACATTAATGTTGAATATCAGGCCGTCTTCGCGGGCAAGCCTCGCTCCTACAGGGGATTTTGGATATCGCGGGGATTACAGCGCCCACAAAAAAAGGCGACCCTCACAGGCGTCGCCTTTCCTTTAACCGCCGCTACCGCTTATTCCGACAGTTTGTACGCAATCACATAGTCACCCTGTTTGGTGCCCAGCGATCCGTGACCGCCCGCAACAACGAGCACGTATTGCTTGCCGTCTTTGCCGGTGTAGGTCATCGGTGTGGTTTGCGCGCCTGCTGGCAGGCGGCCTTCCCACAGTTGCTTGCCGTTTTTCACGTCGTAGGCGCGCAGGTACTGGTCGAGGGTGCCGCTCAGGAAGGCCACGCCACTGGCGGTGGTGAAGGCCCCGCCCAGGCTCGGTACGCCCATGCTCAGAGGGATTGGAACCGGCGAGCTGTCGCGCACGGTGCCGTTCTTGTGCATCCAGATGGTTTTGTTGGTGGTCAAATCGACCGCCGCCACGTAACCCCAGGCCGGTGCCTGGCACGGCAGGCCCATTGGCGACAGCAGGGCTTCGAGGATCACGCCGTAAGGCGCGCCTTTGTTGGGCTGCACGCCTTCGGTTTCGCTGACGCGAGGGCCTTGTTTGGCGATTTCGGCGGCCGGGATCAGTTTCGATTTGAACGCCATGTAGCTCGGGTTCACGAAAGCGATCTGACGAACCGGGTCAACCGACATACCGCCCCAGTCGAACACACCGAAGTTACCGGGATAAACGATCGAGCCTTGCAGCGACGGCGGGGTGAACATGCCGTCGTAACGCAGGGATTTGAAGTCGATCCGGCACAGCATCTGATCGAACGGGGTCACGCCCCACATGTCGCGTTCCTTGAGGGTCGGCGGCACGAAGTTCAGGTCGGACATCGGTTGGGTCGGCGAAGTGTAGTCGCCTTCCACTGCGCCTTGCGGCACCGGAATTTCCTTGATCGGTACGATCGGCTGACCATTGCTGCGGTCCAGCACGTAGATGCTGCCTTGCTTGGTGGACGCGAGCACTGCCGGTTTCACACCGTCTGCGGTTTTCAGGTCCATCAGGGTTGGCTGGCCACCGACGTCCATGTCCCACAGGTCATGGTGGGTGAACTGGAAGTGCCAGCGCACCTTGCCGGTGGCGATGTCCAGCGCGGTCAGGCCGGCGGCGTGCAGTTCCGATTGAGGGGTGCGTGCGCCACCGAACTGATCCGGGGTCTGGTTGCCCATCGGCAGGTAGATCATGCCGAGTTTTTCGTCGACGCTGAATATGGACCACATGTTCGGCGAGTTGCGGGTGTAGACCTTGCCTTCGGCAATCGGCGTGGTGTCGTCCGGATTGCCGCTGTCCCAGTTCCACACCAGTTTGCCGGTGTGCACGTCGAACGCGCGGATCACGCCGCTTGGCTCGTCGATGGAAACGTTGTCGGTCACGTGGCCGCCAATCACCACCAGGTCTTTGGTGACCGCCGGTGGAGAGGTGGAGTAATAACCGCCGGCGGTGAATTCACCGATGTTGGTCGTCAGGTCAACCTGGCCACCGTTGCCGAAGTCTTCGCACATTTTGCCGGTGTCGGCGTTCAGGGCGATCAGGCGGGTGTCGGCGGTCGGCAGGAAGATCCGGCGCGGGCAGACGCTGGCAACTGGCGCGTTGGCAGTGCCGGTAGGGCTCTGCTCGGACGCGTAGGCGGCGTCATCGTGATAGGTCACGCCACGGCAGGTCATGTGCGCCCAACCCTTGAAGTTCGCCGCGTTTTGCGTGGAGAGCTTCGGATCGAAACGCCAGAGTTCCTTGCCGGTGTCCGGGTCCAGCGCGATCACCTGGCTGTGCGGCGTGCAGACATAGAGCATGCCGTTGGCTTTGAGCGGGGTGTTTTCAGCGGTGGTTTCGCCCGGGTCGTTCGGGCCAGGCAGGTCGCCGGTGCGGTAGGTCCAGGCGGGAACCAGTTTGTTGACGTTCTGCGGCGTGATCTGCGCCAGTGGCGAGTAGCGATCGCCATGGGCGCTGCGGCCGTAGGAGTTCCAGTCGCCATCGGGCATGGCCGGGGCGGTGTTGCTCATGCCAGGCACGGCGTCACGATCCAGTTCGCCTTTGATTTCACCGGGGTTGGTGAACAGGCTGGCCAGTGCGGCGATACCGGCGATGACCACGGCAGCGCTCAGCACGCCGGTGCCGACCGGGTTGAACTCGCCGGTACGCAACGGGCGACGGAACCATGGCAGCAGCATGACGATACCGAGGGCAAAGAGCAGCGCCAGACGTGGCACCAGTTGCCACCAGTCCAGGCCGACTTCCCACAGTGCCCAGACCGTACTGGCGAACAGCACCACCGCGTACAGGCTCAGCGCCGCATAACGGTCGGCAAGCAGCAGCCCCCCGGTCAGCATCAGGCCGATACCGGCCAGCAGGTAATACAGCGAGCCGCCGAGCATGCTCAGCTTGATCCCCCCGGCCAGCAAGGCCAGGCCCATTAGTAGAAGCACGATACCGAGCAGGCTCGGCAGCAGACGGCTTCGACTGAAAGCACCATCAGCGCTCATAGTGTGGTTCTCCGTGACGTTTTAAGTAAGCCCGCGCAAGTTCACTGTAGATGACGATCTGGCGCGGGCAGGGTTCATAGAAAAACTGTTGGGTTGATACGGTCCTTGTGGGAGCGGGCTTGCTCGCGAAGAGGCCATCACATTCAACATCCTGGTTGCCTGATAGACCGCTTTCGCGAGCAAGCCCGCTCCCACAGGTTTTGTGCCGTTAGTTAGAACGATGACTGGATCTTGATCCCGCCAATCAGCGCGTCATCGACCTTGTCCACGCCACCGGGGTGGCGGATGTATTGCAGGTTCGGGCGCACGGTCAGCCAGTTCGTGACGTGCACGCCGTAATAGAGTTCGGCGCTGTATTCGGTGTCCTGCGGTGGCAGGAACGACGGATCGTCGTAGTCGAAGACGGCGCGGGCCTGATTGGTGGCCTCGGCGTTCTTGCGATAGGCCGGGTTGACGTGGACACGGGCCAGGGCAAAACCGATGTCGTCCCTGGCGCGGGCATCGAACAAGCCTTTGTAGACGACGCCGGCCTGGACGTAGTTATCGATGGCGTTGGTTTTCTTGTCGTGCATCGTGCCGTTGGCAAACACGCTCAGGCCCCGAGAGTGGTCACTGGCGCGGCTGGTCAGCTGCTGCTGAATACCGAGCCAAACACCATGCTTGCTCGATGCGCTGCGGTAAGCCTCGCCACTCAGGGCTGCCGGCTGGCCATGGCTGTCCTTGTAGACGTCGGTGGCCTTGGCGTTGCTGTAGTAGTAACCGGCGCGGTATTCACCTGGCAGGCCATTGAATTTCGGAGTCCAGACCAGTTCCACCGGCAGGATCGCGCCCTGAGTGCCGCTGCCGCTGAGTTTGAAGCCGTTGTCGCGATCCAGATTGGACGGGTTTTGCTCGTAAGCCCCGACCTGCGCGTACAACTGCGGCGTCAGGTGATATTTGACCCGCATCGCCCACTGGCTGACCGGCCAGTTGTACCAGATGTCGCCCACCCAGTTGCCGACCTGGGAACCGCAGAACGCCAGGTTCTGGAAGTCGCAGGGGAAGCTGTTGAAGTCTTCGCCCTCGCCGAAGCGGCCGACTTTGATATCGAGCTTCTGATCGAAGAATTTCTGCTGATACCACATCTGCGTCAGGCGCCAGGTCTGGCCGCGACCCCAGACTTCCTGAGCCGAAGTGAAACCGCCGACCCGCGGATCGTTGATCCGGTCGTTGCTGATGTTGTTGCCGTTGCGCTCGGTGATGGTCAGCTGAAATTCAGCGTCGTCCCAGCCCAAAATTTTCTGCAAGTCCAGATGAGTGCCAAAACCGAACTGGTCGCTGTAGCGAGCGGTGCGGTCATGGTCATAGCCACCGTGTAGGTTGCTGCCCATTTCACCGGTGTAATCGACCTTGAAGTCGTAGCCCTTTTCCGAAAGTTCGGTACGCGTGCCGTTCCAGTCACCGAGCATCCACGGTGAATCGCTATCGAAGGCCGGCGCAGCCTGGATGCAGGTGGCGAGGCCCAACGCGGTGAATCCGCCCATCAGGTTGAGGGCTTTTCGATTGGCCACAGGGGATAAGACAGCGCTGTCTCGCGGAGTTTGAAAATCAGGCATAGAGAAGAAATTCTTGGTCTTTTTCTAAAGGGGGTGAACTGAACGCAGCGGGAATGCAGCAGGGGGAGAAGCGTTTCAGCTGGACGGGCGTAAGGATAATGTTCTGTAACACATTGAGAAAGGGCTTTTACTGACATGGATCCTTTCGGATTCCGTAACAGTCGGCTGCGACCGGTCGCCGGAGTGCCAGGTGGTGCCAAAAAAAAGGCGGACTCAAGCGTCCGCCCCCTTATGTTTCACTGCCGTTAATTCAACAGATAGACCGGGAAACACTCACACAAATGCATCACCCGTCGACGCCCTCGGCGACGGTGCTGGCTTTGCTTTCCCGGGTGTAGGTCAGTACGAAATGTGCCACGAGCCCGAAGATCAGCCCCCAGAATGCAGCGGCCAGCCCCAGGAAACTCATGCCCGAGGCGGTGACCAGGAAGGTGATCAGCGCCGCTTCACGTTGTTTCTCGTCAGCCATGGCACCGGTCAGCCCGGCGCTGATTGCCCCGAACAGGGCCAGGCCTGCGAGCGAGGCGATCAGCTCTTTGGGCAAGGCAGAAAACACCGAAGCCAGGGTCGCGCCGAAGGTGCCCATCAGAATGTAGAACACCCCGCAGGCGATCCCGGCGATGTAACGCTTGTCGCGATCTTCATGGGCTTCGCGGCCGGTGCAGATAGCGGCGGTGATGGCCGCAAGGTTAAAGCCATGGGAGCCGAATGGCGCCATCAAGATAGAACCGATGGCCGTGACCGAAATGATCGAACGCGCGGGGGTGTTGTAGCCCGAGGTGCGCAACACCGCCATGCCCGGCACGTACTGCCCGGTCAGGGTGACGAGGGCCAGCGGCAGGCCGATATTGATGATCGCGTGCCAGCTCCACTGCGGGGCGATAAAGATCGGGTGGGCGACATCGATGGTGATCGAACCTGTGTTGAGTTCACCGAACGAGGCGGCCACGGCGCAGCCGACAATCAATACCGACAGGATGGCGTAGCGCGGTGAAAAGCGTTTGAAGATCAGGTACGCCGCGATCATTGACAGCACCAGGCTCGGCTGCAGCTTGATCGAGGTGAAGAGTTCGGCGCCGAAACGAAACAGGATGCCGGCGAGCATGGCGGCGGCGATGGCTTTTGGCAGGCGACTCATCAGTTTGTCGAACGCACCGGACAGGCCGACCACCGCGATAATTACCGAAGCCACCACATAGGCGCCGATGGCCTCGGGCAGGGAGACCGTGGGCAGCATCGACACCAGCAACGCCGCGCCTGGTGTCGACCAGGCCGTAATCACCGGAACCCGCAAACGCCAGCTCAATAACAGACCGGTAATGCCGCTGCCGATGGAAATCGCCCAGATCCAGGACGACACTTGATCATTGGGCAGGTGCGCCTCCCGGGCCGCCTGAAACACGATGATCAGCGGGCCGGCATAGGAAATGATCACGGCGATGAAGCCTGCAATGACCGCTGACAGGGATAGATCCTTTCTGAGTGTGTCCATGATGTCTCGACTTGGCGTGGCGGGCACGCGGTGATTCAGAATTGAGGTTGAGTCGATTGCGTCGATTCGAGATGAGTGTATTTGAATGAATTGAGTTGATTCAATAGGTGAGAAGGTTGTTACGAGATGTTTTTTTGCTATCAAGATGTATTTGTCAGATTTTTTCCAGATAAGTATTTGATTTTTAAATAATTATTGTTGTTTAAAAATATTTTTCATGAAAGATGATTTTCGATTCAATCGCCGAATCAATCGACTCAATTTATTGATTGAGTCCATTTATTAGTTGCCTAACCACCATGTGATATGCTCGGATATTCATCATTTCTACGATGGGTAGTGATCATTCATGTGGGTTCCTCAGCTAAGCGAGTTCAGCCAGCCGATGTATTTGTCGATTGCCGACGCGTTGGCGCGCGATATCAGCAACGGCGTGCTGAACGAAGGTGATCGTCTGCCGACTCTGCGGGAGCTGGCCACCACGCTGAATGTCACGCCCGGTACCATCAGCCGTGCCTATAGCGAAGCCCATCGGCGGCGTCTGGTGCAGGGGGAAGTGGGGCGTGGCACTTATGTACTCAACCAGAAGCAGTTGGAATTGCCGGCCAGCAATAGTGCCGTCTCGCTGAATCTTGGACAGTCTGAATTACTGGATCTTTCGATCATCAAGCCTTACAGCGAAACCCTGGAGTACTGGTTGCGCGGCGCATTGGTGGACATGGCCAAAAGCACGGATTTTGCCCATGCCCTCGATTACGCACCCGATGGAGGTCATCCGGCTCATCGCGAGGCGGGCGCGCAATGGCTGCGCCATTCGTTGCCCGATGCACAATGGCAGCAAGTGGTGATCACCGCCGGCGCACAGCATGGTTTGATGGTCGCGATGAGTGCGCTGACCAACGCCGGTGATCTGGTGCTCTGCGAGGCGCTGTGCTACCCCGGCATCATTTCCCTTGCCCATGGGCTGGAACGACGTCTGCGTGGCGTGCCAATGGACGATGAAGGGATCATTCCCGAAGCGTTACGCGAACTGTGCCAGCGTGAGAAACCGGCGATGCTGGTCTGCGTGGCGACCTGTCAGAACCCGACGGCCGCAATCATGTCGCAAAAACGTCGGGCGCAAATCGCGGCGTTGGCCGAGGAGTTCGACTTCATCATTCTGGACGATGACATCTACGGTTTTCTGGCCACAGACCCGTCGATCAAACCACTGTCGGCGTTTGCCCCGGATCGTTCGGTGTACCTGACCAGTCTGTCCAAGTCGGTCATGCCGGCCTTGCGGATTGGCTATCTCTATAGCCCGCCGAAACTGCTGTCGCGCCTGACCTCCATGGTACGCAGCAGCGTCTGGATGCCGTCGCCATTGACCGCTCAGTTGGCCAGTAATGTGATCACGCAGGGGTTGGATAAAAAGCTGATCCGTATTCAGCGCAACGAAGCCGCCGGGCGGCAGGCGATTGCTCAAGAAATCTTCGCCAATTTCGAGCTCAAGACCCAGCCGTATTCCTACCACGTCTGGTTGACGTTGCCCGAACCCTGGACCAGTGACGAATTCACCATGCTGGCCCGTGCCAACGGTGTGCTGGTCCTCAGTGGCACCCAGTTCCAGGCCGAACGTAGCGGCATTACCCGCTGCGTTCGATTGGTGTTGATGTCGCCCACCAGCCAGGACGAATTGAGGTTTGCCCTGACCAAGCTGGCCAGTCTGATCGATTCGGACCCGCGTCGTTATTACTGAGCCCTGGCAGTATCTCCTGACGTTTGCCCCTCAGATGATGGCCAACTCGCCTACAGTTAATTCAGCATCTGACGAATGCCTCTGTCCGGAGCCCTTCCACCGGGCGAAAGCCTCCGCTAAGGTGCGCGGCTTCCCATCCTTTCATCGCTCGAAGGCCCGGCATGACCGAACAGAACACCAACCCGCTGCATGGCGTGACGCTGGAACAGATCCTCAACGCCCTGGTTGAACACTACGAATGGTCGGGGCTGGCCGAGCGTATCGATATCCGCTGCTTCAAGAGTGACCCGAGTATCAAGTCGAGCCTGACGTTCCTGCGCAAAACCCCATGGGCGCGGGAGAAGGTCGAACGCCTGTACGTGAAATTGATGCGCACCAAGCGCCCGGTCTGAGCATGGTCATACCCTCGACCGCGAGGCGTCGTTGTGTTGCCGTGGCGGCGATTCTGGGCTGGGCGGGCTTGAGCATTCAGCTGTACCTGATTTTTTACTTACGCTGGAGTATCGCGGCCAGTCTGCTGGGTGGGCTGGTGAGTTTTTTCAGTTTCTTCACCGTGCTGACAAACACGCTGGTGGCGGTGGTGCTGACCTGTGAACTGACGTCCCGCGAATCCGCTGCGCGACGCTGGTTTTTGCAGCCATGGGTGAGCAGTGGGATTGCGGTGAGCATCGCCGTGGTCGGTGTGGCGTACAGCCTGTTGTTGCGCCACTTGTGGCACCCCGAAGGCTGGCAATGGCTGGCCGATGAGCTGATGCATGACGTCATGCCGCTGCTGTTTCTGGTTTATTGGTGGTTCTGTGTGCCCAAAGGTACGTTGCGGCTGCGGCACATTGCGCTGTGGGTGATCTATCCGCTGGTGTACTTCGGCTATGCGTTATGGCGCGGGCATCTGCTGGCGGTTTATCCGTATCCGTTCATTGATGTGGACAAGCTGGGTTATCCACAGGTGTTTGTGAATGCAGGGGGATTGTTGGCGGGGTTTGTGGTGATTGCGTTGTTGGTGGTCGGGCTGGATCGGTGGCGCACGGATCGGCAGTGAACACTGTGGCGAGGGAGCTTGCTCCCGCTGGGCTGCGAAGCAGCCCTGAACCTGCAACCAGGTATCCTCTGACACACCGTGTTGTCCGGTTAACGACTGCTTCGCAGCCGAGCGGGAGCAAGCTCCCTCGCCATAAAAAGCAGGTAACCACAATATCGTGGTTATTCCTCGTCACTGTCATCCAGTCGCCAGTAGCCGACCGCTTTGACGAACTGCTCATCCAGCCCGTGTTGATCGAGCAATACCCGGCGAATCTGCCGCGACAGCTTCGACTCAGTCGCCACCCACGCATACAGATTGCCATCGGGCACCTTGATCTGTTGCACGGTGGTCAGCAGGTTGTTTTTGCCTCCCTCACGCAGCACCCAGATCACATCGACCTGGGCGGCGCTTTCCAGGCGTTGTTGTTCGGCGCCGTTCTCCACTTCCACGATCACCAGCGCACGCCGGTTGGCCGCCAGGCCTTCGAGCCGGCGGGCGATGGCGGGCAGGGCGGTTTCGTCGCCGATCAGCAGGTAGCTGTCGAAGATGTCCGGCACGATCATCGAGCCCCGTGGCCCGCCGATTTGCAGGAACTGGCCAGGTTTGGCCTGCTCGGCCCAGGTCGAGGCAGGGCCGTCGCCGTGCAGCACGAAGTCGATGTCCAGCTCCAGGGTGTCGAGGTCGTAGCGGCGCGGGGTGTAGTCGCGCATTTCGGGCAACGGGCCGTTGTCTTTGCCGGCGCCCAGCACCAGGTTTTCCAGCGCTGCCTCTTGCTCGGCATTTTGCGGGAACAGCAGTTTTACATGGTCGTCCGTCCCGAGGCTGATGAAGCCTGCCAGCTCAGGGCCACCCAGCGTAATCCTGCGCATACGCGGGGTCAGGTCGACCACTCGCAACACTTTCAGGCGACGGCGTTTGAGCTCATGCATGACGCGGTGAATGGATTGGGATGGGGATTGCAGGATCACGTCAGTCATTCGGCTTTCTCCTGAACAGGTTGAACAGCGGGGCCATCGACGATGGCCTTGGCGGTGTTATTGAGCAGATCGCGTACCCGCAGGATTTCTTCCGGGCTCCAGCGGCCATGGTGCATTTGCAAGGCATGGCGCAGGTTGTGCACCGCTTCGTGAATTTCGGCGGGGCGGTCATGGCCGCGCAATGAGCGCTTGCTGACTTCGATACGCATGCGCACGCCGTCCAGGGCAATCGCCTGCTCGCTTAATGACAGACGTCCGGCGTCGGTGATGCTGTAGCGTTTTTTTCCGCCTTCGGCATCGCCCAGGATCATTTCGCTTTCTTCAAGGAAGGTCAGAGTCGGGTAGATCACACCGGGGCTGGGGCTGTAGGCGCCGTCGAACATGCTTTCGATCTGGCGGATCAGGTCATAGCCGTGGCACGGCTGCTCGGCGATCAGTGCCAGCAGCAGCAATTTCAGGTCGCCGGGGGCGAATACCCGTGGGCCGCGCCCACCACGTTCGCGGCCAGGTCCTGGGCGTTTCTCGAAGCCGTCGCGGCCTTCGCCATGTTCGCGGTGGGGGGAATGATGGTCTCTCATTTTTGCGTTCTCTCGTCATGTTTAGATACAACGTAAGATATATCTTAAGGTCAGGGCAAGCGCTTCAGACCAACGGCGCCTCTGTGCCGGGACGAAAAAAACCATTGGACGAGGGAAAAAACACAAAGGAATTCACATTCATATACCTGTTAATCACAGAGAATTAGTGTTAACTCTCTAATACATGGACATTAACCTTTAATTTCAGGGAGTGTGGTATTTGTCTTACGGAAGTTGCACGGCGTTGCACAAGTAAGGCAGGTCGTGTTTTGCATGATTTGTAGTCCGTCTCTTACAGTCACTGTTTGATTATTTCAATATCTCGGGTTTTTTCACGCTGCTGTCATGTCCATTTGGCTACACGTTCATCAGAAGTTGCCTGCTTACTTTCAGGAGAGATTGCTTGATGATCTCCCGGCATTGAAAGTTCAACAAAACCTCTGACGGTTATGTGGCCGATCACAGGTTTTCTGACTTCAATGAGCCAATCCTTAGATAAAAAGACAGGTATTAGATGATGTTCAAGAAAATTGCGATGACTGCTCCACTGGCCATTCTGGCACTCAGTTCTTCTGTGGTTTTTGCAGCAGGGGAAGCACGGCATTCCATCAGTCTGATCGCCACTGTTCCGGAAAACGGTTTCTATGTGACGCCTGTCGATCCGGACCTGGTCAACAAGGATCAGGACATGAGCCCGCGCACAGGCTCCAATACCCTGACTCCTTTGGTCGGTTACTTCGATGTACGCAACAACAATGGTTCGGTTCACGCTAGTGTGGAAGGGACGCCGCGGCTCTACGGTGGGGCTAATACGATTGATCTGGTCGTCGCGTTCAATGACGTTGTACTCACCAATACACCGCAGATGGTTGTCGGTGAACAAGAGTCCGATGTGAATTATCGCGCGCCAATCCGCATCAGCGCGGTGGGTACCAACCACCCAGCAGGCGATTACACCGGCGCTGTCGCCGTTGTTTACGATGCCGTTCCTCCGATCATCACTCAATGAATCTCGACATAACAGTAAACGCTTACTTGTTTAAGTAACGTAACCGGTTGGCAAACACGCTTGTTTGTCGGCCGGGCTTTAATCTATTGGTAATCAGAGTACGTGTTCATGTTCCCGATGACACCCATCGCGGCTGCGCTTGCGTTGCTGCTTTGTAGCAGTGCCTTTGCAGCGCCCGCTACTGTTGCTAATACGCCGAGAAGTTTGTTGTCTCAGGCCAAAGGTTTGCCGGCGGACTTTGAAGAGCACTTCTTTGATGTTCCGCTGGCCGTCAGGGTGGAACTTGATCAGCAGCCGCTTGGCGAGGCCATGATTGTATTATCTCGTGATGACCGTATTACCCTACTTGAATTCACCGATACCAGTGAAAGTAATATCAGTGCCGTTGAACGTGACAGTTGGGCCACTTATCTTAAATCCGGTGTGAGTCTTGGGGCTTGCACGGGGACGTGCCCGGAGCAAATGCAGGCCATTCACTACAACCTGCAAAATTCACTGGTGTCGATCGGTACTGAAAATGCCGAACGCGACACTGAGGCCAAGCGTTACTACGACCAGCCCGAGGGCGGCAGCAGTGGCTTGATCGTGCGCAATCAGCTCAACCTCAATGGTGGGCAGGAACAGGATCTGGGCGGCCGTTTTGGCCTGGAAGCCAGTGGCAGCCTGGGCAATTGGAGTCAGACATTCAACATGCAGCTGGCCCGTCTAGGTGGGCCCGATGACAAGCTTTATCACGCCATACATGAACTCCACACCCAGCGTGAATTGCAAGGCAGCTTTTTTCGCCTGGGCTTCTTTACCCCCAATTCCGAAGGCCTGACCCGCCAGCCGCGCACTTTCGGCACCAGCCCCGATACTGCGGTGGGCATGATGTTCGGCAGTTCCGACAGCCTGGCGATCGACACCCCGAAACCGAGCGTCTATCCGATCTACGTCACTGCCAACCGGCAGGCCTCGGTGGAAATTTTCCGCGACGGTTTGCTGATCAATACCCAATCGGTGCCGGCCGGCTTGCAAACCCTCGACACCCGGCCGTTGCCCGGTGGCATTTACGAAGTGGAAGTACGCCTGATCGAAGACGGTCAAATCACCTCGACGACCCAGGAGCTGGTGTACAAGCCGAATAACTGGCGCAACTTCGATGAGCGTTGGCGCTACAACCTGTTTGCCGGGCAGGAACGCAAACTGTTCAGCAACTGGGATCAACAGACCAGTGGTGATGCCACGGCGGGCGCGTCGATCAACTACCTGCTGCACCCCAGGGCCATTCTCGGACTGTCGTTGCGTCAGGTACGCGAAAAACTGCAATACGGCAGCTCCATTGACTGGACCCTGGCCAACAGCCTCAGCGTTTACGCCAACGTGTATCAGACCGAAGACCACGGCACCGGGGTCGATCTGCAAGGCTTGTACAACTATGGCTCTGGCAGCCTGGTGGTCAGCCATAACCGCAGCTGGCTCGACACCACTTACACCTATGACACCCTGCCCGACGGCACCCGGGTGCGCCAACAAAATGTGTTCACCGGCCAGACCAGCAATTCATCCCTGGCGCTGAATCACCGCATCAGTCGCAAAAGCTCGGTCAACGCGCGGGTTTCCCACAGCGAAGGCAATGTCGAAGGCGTTGGCGTGGACCTGGGATGGACGCAGCGTGGCGAGCTGTTTGGCAGCGATGCCAGTTGGCGCCTGTCGCTGTTCGATCGGCCCGGTAGTTACAGCAGCGGCAATGATCGTAATCGCGGCGTCGACCTGAGCGTCAACGTCGCGCTGGGGGCACCGGGACAACAAATATCCGGCAGCATCGGTTCGCGCACGGCGCGCGATGGCAGCCGTGACAACAACGCCTCCCTGGGTTACCGCAAAGACCTGCAGGACCACATATTGCAGAGCGTTTCGGTGACGGCACTCACCGACACCTATGGCGTTGGCGTGTCGAGCCTGGCGAACTTTAGTACCGACGCAATCCGGGGCGACGGGTTTGTGCAGCGCTCGTCCTACAACGGCAACTTTACCGGTGGCCTGAACCTGGACAGCACGGTCGCCATCGGCGCCCAGCAGATGGTGATGACCAGCCAGCCTCAGGGGCGGGGCGCCGGGATGATCGTCGATGTCGAGTCCGATATCGACGGCATCGCCTTACGCGCCGACGACCTCAGCGGCGGCAGCGCCGCCTTGCGACCGGGGCGCAACTTCATCCCCATCACCGCCTACAAAAACAGCTCGGTGAGCTTCGATTTTGAAGGCAATCACGCTCCGGCGGCGACCATCGAGCCGGCACGCACCCGCTATCACCTGAACAAGGGCGGGGTGGAGTACCGCAAGGTGCGCGTGATGAAAACCCTGACCGTACTCGGTCGTTTGCTCGACCCACAAGGCCGTCCCCTCAAGGGGCATCACGTGATCAACCACGCCAGCCGTGGGGTGAGTGAAGTGGACGGCTTCTTCTCCATGGAAATGAACGCGGGCTCGCCGACCCTGGAAGTGCGTTACGCCGATCAGTTGCTTTGTCAGTTCCGACTCGATACCGGCATGTACCGCAGTGAAAACGATGTGCTGATGATCGGTGATCTGCGCTGCAGTCCCGACACGTTGGCCGACGTTACATTCAGCCGAAACAAGGCGGGTTGAATCCTGTTCCTTCATAGAGTGGCAATCATGATTCTTTCGACTTTTTTGCCGGGTGGCCGATGGCTTGGACTGTTGTTGGCGATCGCAGCATCGTCAGCCGGTGCCGTCACCCAGGAAATCAGGGCGCTGTTCACTCCCGACCCCAGCAACCCTCAAAGCAACAAATTCATCAATAAAACCCCGGTTAGCGGCTATTGCGCCGACTACCCCGGCGAATGCGTGGCCAACAATACGTTCAGCATCCGCGTCCCTATGCGATTCGAATCCACCCAGGCGATTCAACCCGGCGCGGCCCAGCGCGAAGGTGCGATGTTCAAGGTGCCGGCGCAATGGCGGGCATTGACGGTGACGAATGCCGATACAGGGGAAACAGAGCAAGTAGAGATGCGTATTGCGGGTATCGGGCTCGATTACATATTGAGCGACACCGCCGCGAATCTGACGGGAGCTTCGAATGCCGGTGAGGGGCACAAGAGCTTATGGAATGGCAGCAGTTGGGTTTATGCAGCACCACCATGCACCTACAGCGGTGTCGGTGCATACGGCAACAGTAGCTATCGTTTTTTCTGGAAAACCCCGGTCGAAGGGGTTTGTGCCAAAGTAGCCCGGTTCCTGATTCCAGGCATGTCCTACGACACCCTGGATTTTTCCTACGAACTTCGAACGCCCAACCCGCTGGGCATGTCGTCAGGTTTATACACCGGCAATCTGAGTTATCGCATCGGCCCTTATGGTGATTTCGATATGGGCGATGTCATGGTGCCGGACGATTCCGCTTTAACGCTGAATTTCGTCCTGGATGTGCAACACACCCTCAAAGTCGATATCCCTCCCGGCGGCAATAAAGTCGAACTGGTGCCGGCCGGCGGCTGGCAAAGCTGGCTGCACAACGGGCGCAAACCGGTGCGTTTGTTCCGCGATCAGACATTTCTGATTTCGGCTTCATCCAAATTCAAAATGAAACTGGAGTGCCAGTACCTCCTGCCCAGGGGCTGTGGAATCGTTGATGCAGGGAATGGAGGTGTGGTGGAGGTCAGGGTGAGTCTGCCCAATGGCCTGACCGATAGCGCTGGGCAACCGGTGACCCGTGTCCTGTTGGGACGACAGGATACGGGTCCGTTTCAGCCTTCCTTTTACGTGGATCGGACGCCGGGAACTTTGCATTTTGAGATGCTCGAGGCAGATGTCAGTTGGCTGCTGCTGAATCACCAGGGGCGTCCCTACACAGGAAACATCACTGTGATCTGGGATTCGGAAGTCTGATGGGCTACGCATCGAGCGATCAGGCCGGCTTTTTGTTCAATCGTGAGGTTCAAGTTATGAAGCGTCTGTTTGCATTCGTAGGTATGAGCGGGTTTTCCCTGGCGATTCAGGCGGCACCCAACATCAATGTCGGTACGGTTTACGACTATCTGGATGGCGATAAAAGTACCTATTTGAAACGGGTATTCAATGGCGGCGACAGCACGGCTTTCGTCAAGGTCAACATTCTGGAAATCATCTATGACGCCGATGGAACGCCCCGCGAAGTGCCGGTCAAAAACCAGGCTGACGGCAGTGCCCGCGATGGGTTGATGGCCAGCCCCGCGCGGCTGATCGTGCCCGTCAATGGCATGCAGGGTTCGCGTCTGTTGTACATGGGCGAGCGTGAAACCGAGCGGTATTTTCGCGTGCGCTTCGTACCCGTGGTGCCGGAAAAGGAGGACGAGTTCGCCGTTTCCGAGGAGGATCGCGACACCTACAAAAAGAACCTGTCGGCGGGGGTCAACGTCATGGCCGGTTTTGGCACAGTATTCTTCGTGCGGCCGAAAAACACCCGTTACGACAGCGTGATCGATGATGGTCCGGGCACTTACAGCATTCGCAACAACGGCAATACAGTAGTGGTGGTCGATGAGTTCAAAAATTGCTCGTTAAAGGTAGAGACGGAGTGCGAGCCGACGACCAAGCACCACATCCTCGCAGGCAAGAGTTTCCAGTTCGATAAAAGGCCCGGTCGTGAATACCGTTTCAATCTGATCGAAGGGCAAGCCAAAAAGACCATGCGCATTGCCAGCCGGTAGCACCGACCCGTGTTGCTGCGGTTTTCTTTGATGAACAGGTACCAGACATGATCAAGCAATGGGCCTTCGCGGCATCGTTGAGTGCCGCGACGCTGATGAGTTCCCAGGTGTTCGCGGCGCGGGAAGAACATGAGTTCGAAGTTTCGGTGAACATCCCCACCTTGGCGTTTTACGTGATCCCTTCGGAAACGGACTGGATTCATCGCGAACAGACATTGCCGTGGAATCCTCATACTTCAACCTTGGGCGGTTTGCGCAAATATTTCGACGTCAAGCACGACACCAGCGCGATTGAAGCGCGGCTGGAGAGCGAGGCTTATATTTCCAACGGCAATGACGCCGATAACATTTACTTGCGGGTCAGGTTCAACGGTCAGGAGCTGAGTCACGACGCGCAGCCCCGGCAAGTGGTCTCGGCACAGGACGCCATGGCGGGCACTCGGGTGCGGTTGGACATCGATCCGAAAATCCCCACTGGAGGTTATAAGCCGGGCAGTTACTACGGCAACGTGCTGTTGGTGTTCAGTGCCGTGGCGCCCTGAGCCCATAAAAACGTGACAGAAAAGGGCATCGACCTTTATCGCATGACAGGGAGTCATGATCGAAGATGAAATCAGTGAAAGTTTGCAAAGCCTTCCTCCATGGCGGCGCAGGGTGGGTATTGTTGTGTGCACTGACCGTTGACTCGGCCATCGGCGCGACCATAGACATCAGCGCTTCGTTCCGGCCGGATCCGTCAAAACCCCACGAAAACAAATTCACCAATGACACCCCGGTGAGCGGACATTGCGCACAGCAACCTGAATTCTGCAAGGAGCAGGGGTTGTTCTCATTGCTTGTCCCCCTCGAGTTTCAATCAATCGCCCCTATCCTGGGCGGGCATGCCGATCGACGCAAAGGGGCAATGTTCAAAGTGCCGGCCGACTGGCGACGGCTCACGATCAGAAAGGCCGACGGCCGGCCGGAGACATCAGAGGTCGAAGTTCGTATTGTTTCTATCGGTGGCCGTTACATACTTCCCGATACGGCGCAAAACCTGGTCGGTGAAGGCTCACCTTCCAATGACGATTCGGTCTGGCACCGCCGTTTATGGGGAGGGACTGACTGGACATGGGCACCACCTGCGCCCTGCATGAGCTCTGGTGGCGGCATGTACGTGCAGCCAACCTGGCGCACTTTTTTCTGGCTGACGCCCACATCGGGCGAGTGTGCTGCAACTGCGCGCTATCGAATCGAGACGCTCAGGTATGACCAGGTGCAAATCGGTTATGAATTGAGAACACCCAATCCGCTGCACATGTCTTCCGGAATTTTTATCGGCGATTTGACCTACAGCGTCGGCCCCGGCATGGACTTCGACATGGGCGATATCATGCAGCCGAGCGACTCCGCACTGACATTGAGTTTTACCCTCAACGTTGAACATACGCTCAAGGTCGATATTCCACCGGGCGGTAATAAAGTGGTGCTGGAGCCGGCCGGCGGATGGCAAAACTGGCTGCAACATGGACGAAAGCCGGTGCGCCTGTACCGCGATCAGGTCTTCAATATCTCGGCGTCATCACGGTTCAAGATGCAAATCGGCTGTGAAATCCCCGGGCTTTACGACTGCATGATTCGCGATCCCGTTTCGCAGCGTGCCGTCCTGGTGGAACTCAGCGTCACCCTGCCCGATGGCTTGACCGATCTCGCTGGCGTACCGGTCAATCGCCGTCGTCTGATACGTGTGGGTCAGGAGGAGCAGCAAAAATACCAGGCCCTGAATTATGTGAACAATCGGCCGGGCATACTGCACTTTGAAGTCGCGAGCGAATACATGGATTACATGCTGCAACCTGGCGTCGCCGCCCACTATACCGGGAGCATCGCCGTGATCTGGGATTCGGAAATATGAAAAGGCCTTGGGCTAATGCCGGTAAGTCAAGACGACGAAAATCCTGTGGGAGCGCGGCTTGCCCGCGAAGAATGCACCGCGGTTTTTCAGGTACTACGCGTCATCGTTCTTCGCGGGCAAGCCACGCTCCCACAGGTTCTGCGTCTTGACTTACCGGCTGACTGTTTGCCTCCAGGTGCAGCATCTGGCAGTGGTCGAAACGTTCAGGGCGTTATCAATGACCTGCCATTCTCAATGCCATTCGGGTCAGGCGTCGCGCCAGCTCTTTTTCGTCGTCGAAAAGGTCGTTGATCAATCGGTTGTACACCTCATCGGTCATTTCCTTGCCAGTGAATACAACCGATTCGGGGACAGGAAGCTGTCGGGCAAGCTCTTTGAGTTTTTCCCCGAGCTGGTTTTTGTATTCATCCGTGCGGTGCAGGGTATGAGCCCGTTCGTTTTGCGTCTGCCGCAAATCCGCCAGTAACCCGGCCTTGACCACCGCGTACAGCTCGGTGTTTTCCTCAAATGCTCGCGGGTGCGTCGCGCGCAGGTATTCAACCCAGAAGCGTTGCTCCAGCATCTTGTTCACCAGCCCGTCACCGTACTCCAGTGACAGCACCGCGCCGTAGGCTTGATCGATCATGCTTTCACTCACGCCGGCAAGCGGCCGGTAAAGCATGCTTCGTGATTGCCAGGGCAGGTCCAGCCGTCGGGCCAGACCGGTCTGGTAGGCCAGATAGACCTCGACTTCATCCGGCGTGAGGCCGCTGGCCATCCGTTCCTGCATGTCCGCCCGGGCAATCTCGTTCACATGATCCAGACGCGCCGCGCTCCGGGCCAGGGTCACCAGTTGACGTTCGAGCATCTGCGGCGAGGTGCTCAATGACCTGGCTTCCGAGGCCAGCACTTCCAGCCCCATGTTGTTGAACAACTGAGCGCCGGCATCGGCGCAGTTAACGGGTGAGCTGGCCATGGTGAAGAGCCTGTTCCTGACCTCGGCATCCATGTCGGCGGCATCGATCATTCGCCAGACACGCTTGGCCAGCTCGATTCGAAACTTGCCTCCAGCTCGATAATCAGCAGACAGGGTAAGGCCGCGAATCACTGTGAAGAATCCCGCCGAGTCCGGTTCATCGGCCAGATCGCTCCAGGCCTCGCCACGGTATCGGCCAAGCCCGGGGGAGGACGTCCACCATTCGCTGTCGTCAGTGACAGGCCAGAAGGCCAGATCGTTGTTGGTGGCAGGTGGATAGGCATGTCGGGGGCTGAGCCCCACGGACCTCCTGAGGTTTTCGTAGTCCAACCGGTTCACGTCACTGAGCGCTTGCGCATTGAGCCGGGTGCGCGCGACCACAAAGGCATCGTTCGAGCCCGGGAGCACATCGGGAATACGCGCCAGCGGGTTGTCCTGCAAGTCGAGGAAAAAACCGCGCGGTCGAGGTTTGGCGAACGTGCCTCGGGGCCAGGTGTGGATGCCGGTGTCACGCAGGCTGACGATCATCAGGCCGGGCATTCGTCCGATGTCCGGTAGTGCGCCCAAGGGGTTGTGATCCAGCCTGAGGGTTTTCAGGTAGGTCAGGCGGCTGAGTTGTTCAACGCTTTGCGCTGTCAGGCGGATGTGGTTGTTGTTGAGGCGCAGGGTCGACAGAACGTGCATCGCGGTGATGCCTTGGGGTATTTCAGTCAGTTCACAGCCTCTGGCGCTTAATTCGTCCAGGTGCGCAAAATCCTTCAACAGACCGCCCGGTTCGCTGGAGAAATGCGTGTTGTCCAGATTCAATACCGAGACTTTGTCGAGAAACCGCTTGAGATCGGGCTTCTTTTTCCACCAGGTCTCAAGATTGACGCTGCCCAGCTCCACCGATAGATCGAGACGATAACCTCCGTGGGGATGCAGGCTGCGTTCGTCGAACGCCAGGCCTTGACGTTCGAAACACTCGATCAGCCGTTCGGAGATGTGGATTCCGCCGCCATCGCGGAAATCCAGGGGGTTAGGCCACACGATGTCGGGTTGCTGATAGCGCCACTGATTGAGGGTGACGCGCAGGTCGTAAAGTTCATCCTCAAGCGCCGAAAGGGCGGTCAGGGGGTCACCTTGCGTGGTCAAGGCCTCGACAAATCGCGTGGCCTCCTCAGCGCTGAAGGTTGGGTAAAGGTCGCGAACCCGCCGATCCAGTGAGGCGGAACCGTCCTTGCTCAGGCCCCCACCCTGTAGCAGCAGGGTGGTGATCCGGTCACGCTGCGAGCGAATCGGTAGTTCGGCGAGCGCGGTTCTGCGGACTTCAGGGGGGACGAGGATTTGCTTGAACCAGTGTTTGAGCGCCTTGCCCTGGCCGAGCTGGAAACCCAAGGCGTTGCGCTGATCCTGCGGCATTGCACGCAGTAACGACTCATAGAGGCTGCTGGCTCCGTAAAGGCGATTGTCCTCGTCGAACACTTCGTATTTGTTGCGTACGCCGCTGCTGACGAGCGTCCTGACCCGGGTAGCAGATTGCGCGCCAACGCTGCAGCGCAAGCGACCGTGCGGGGAACCGTCGCGGATGTCGACACGCAGGTCGGTGAATACGTCGCTGTGCAGTCTCAGCGTATTCAGCAGCAGACGCTCGGTGTCCGCTGTTAACCCCGAATGCCCATAAAGGCTCTCGGTTGCCCGGACCGCGCGCACTTCGAAATTCAGTTCACGGGCCTGATTTTTTATACGCAACGGAAGGCGTTTTTCGCTGAGCATCTTGAAACGCTCCGCGCCCGTGGCGTTGGCCAGCAGTGTTTGGCTGATGCTTGAGGGCAGTTCGGGGAACGCGTCTCTGAGCAGCCTCACTTGCGGATCGCGGGTTTTTTCCCGGGCGCGATAAGTCTGTTTGGCCAACCTGTTCATATGGCCTTCAACGTAGTCGGCCAGTTGATTGCGCAAGGCTTGTGCCCGATGCGCCGGTGGCACGTCGGGGCCGAGCATGACGGCGAGTTCGGGCTCATCCAGAAACGCCACCACGCGTTCGGGCAACTGCCCGGCCATGACCTCTGTCAGCGTGATGCTGAGGGTGTTCGAGGGTGAGGCGTCGGGATTGCCATAGAGGCGGTCCTGGGCCGAAGCACTGGTTTGATGAAGCACGCGCAGGGCCTTGTCCTCAGGCCAGCCGGGCAGCTCGGTCACGGTTTGTTCGAACCAGGCCGAAGCCGGATCAGGCGTCAGCGGCAGACCACTGCGAATCTGTTCTTCCAGCCGGGCGACATCTTCATATGCCTCGAAGCGTTTCAGCGCATCGGCCAGCAGCGGCGGTGGCGCTTCAGATTCGACGTACATCCGCCGCAACGCATCGTGGTCGGTGCCGCTGATGGCGCGGATCTGTTCCAGTTCGCCGTCGCTAAAGCGCTCGACCGAATGCCCGAGCCGGCGCATCAGTTGGCGTTCACTCCAGGCTCCGGGCTGTTCGCCTTCATGCACGAAGGCACCCAGACCATTGTGTGTCACCTGCGGCCGATAAGCGTCCGGCCGCCGGGGATGAATCACCCGCACCCGGCCAGAGGGTTCTCGCTCGATCTCAAGCAGTTTGCCCTCGTGGGGCAGAATGGATTTGCCTTGATGCCGGTGCAACCCCCAGGCATCAGGTGTCGAATCGGCGGGCAATGACAGGTTGTGCTGTTGATAGGGGGTGAGATCGGGGTGCCACAGGCGTTGGCTGCCGTCAGGCAATTGCACCGGTTTCATCGCGTCGATGAACGGTGAGGAGAGGGATTTGCCCAGCTCGGCGGCGCTGCCGAAGATTCCCAACTGAACCAGGTTTTCGACTATGCCCAATACATGCCCGGCCGCTTCGGTGGTCCGTCCTTCAGCCCAGTCCACAACGCCTTCGAACACCTCATCCGTCAGTTGGTAAGCGGTGTATGCCAGCATCAGCTCGCCGAGCACCGGCACGAACGGCGTGACCACGAACAGGGCCACATTGAAAATGTCCGAGAGCATCTTCTCCAGGTTATCCCACCAGGCCCAACGGGCCATGCGGTCGGCATCCTGGGTGGAGATCGCGAGGTCGCGGGCATCGTTGACGATCTTGTTGAGCCTGATCCGGAACAGGTATTGCCAAAGGTCGTCGTGGGCCGGGTCGGGCGAGCGGTTTTGATAGTCATCGGTGATCGCCTGGACGCTGAAACTCAGGTTGGGATTGTCCACCGGCGTATCCCTCCAGACGGGGCCGCCGGCCTGTCGATCGTGCTGATGCCATTTCACCGTGCTCAGACGTTCATTGAGACTGGCGAAGAAATGCCCTCGCTCCTTGTGGGGCACGAACTGGCTGAAGAACTGTTGATAACCGAACCCACCCGATGACTGTCCGTTGGCGGGTTTTTCTTCCCGCAACTGGCGAGTCAGTTCGGCCATGAACTCGGCGGGCGAGGGGTATTCCTTGAGTGGGTGTTGGTTGTCGTGTGGCACATAGGCGATCAGGCGACCGGGAGAGCCACCCGGTCCCGGGTCGGTTGTGATCAACAGAATGCCCGCCAGCACCGTTTCCATCATGGCCAGGTTGTAGTAGCTCACGTGCTTGCCGTCCAGCCTCAAATCTTGTCGGCCATGGACCAGATCGAGGATGAGTCGATGGGCGTGCGCATCAATGTGTTTGTTCTGCAGTGCCAAATGTGCCGCTGCTTTCAACGCGGCTTTTTGGCTGGCAATGACCGCCGTGCGCACGTTGTTGGCGACCTGGGGGCTGCCGAATCCGAGGGCCTGACGCAGTGCCTGCTGGTAGCGGGCGCCGATGTCCAGATCACGGCAGATGGCCTTGAACGCTTGGGCGGTAAGCGGATCTCTCGTGATTCTGTGGTTGATGTGCAGCGTTTTCATCTGTCCGCGCGGGTCCGGCGCGTCAAGAAAAGCAAAGTCCGAAAATGTTTCGTCATCCGAGAAATTGTGTAGGGCCGCGTTCAGCAACGAGACCGTCCGGACCTTCGTGCCACCCTTGAAATCGTGCATCCACCATGGGCGGCCGACGGCGGCATAAAGCCGCAGGTAGGTGTTCCTGATATCAATGTCGCCGTAGTGCTCACTGAGCGCATTTTTCAACAGGGGTTCGGCAAACGCATAAACATCGGTCAGGTTATCAAACAGGGCGTCCACGGCGTTCTGGGTAGACCAGTGCTCGGATATCGCCTCTTTGAGCTGATGATGAGCTGAGCGGGCGTGGGTTTTGAACGGAGCGAAGTCGCGCTGGGCAGCCTTTAATGCGCGAGCGTTGACAGGGGAAATGTCGGCGATCCAGGTGGGCAGCGCCTGAGCGATCCAGGCGTCATTAGTGCCGTCCTGGTTTTTTTTGGTGTTGCGGCGTCTTTGATCAATCCTTGATAAATTCGTCATGTGCTAACCGTCAAAAGGTAATCAGGCTCTTCAGGTTAGGCAGGTGCTGCGGTCGAAAAAAGCTCAAATACAGGGTTGGATAGCCCCGAAAGACGCCTCAATCCAACGATAAACAAAGAGCGAAAAATACAGGAATACCACCCTTTAACGTGCGGATGTGCCTGGTGCGGCCGTGGCTTGAGTGACGATCGGCAATCCCGTCCCGGCATGGCACAACGTCTGGGTGCCCGGTTGCAGATAAGGCGACAGGATCGGCGCCATGCCCTTGAGCACCTGCGCGGGCAACGCCGAGGTGAATTTGAAATTCTCCGCCGTGCGACCGGGAACATAGGCGGTGAGGGTGCCGAAATGCTTATCGCCGATATAGAACACGAAAGTTGCCGTGCGGTTGATTGACTTGGAACTGAGAATCCGCCCGCCGGAACCGATGGCTTCAATGCGGTTGTCGCCGGTGCCGGTCTTGCCGCCCATGGCCAACGGGCTGCCATCGTTCAGTTTGAAGCTGCCGGCCAGGCGCTTGGCGGTGCCGGCGTCCACCACTTGCGAGAGGGCTTCGCGCATCGCGGCGGCGACTTCCGAAGGCATCACTCGTTTGCCGACCATCGGATTGTTGACCAGGCGGGTTTCATAGGGCGTATCTGCCGCGAAGTGCAGACTGTCGATACGCAATGTCGGCATCCGCACACCATCGTTGAGAATGGTGCCGATCAACTCTGCCAACGCAGCGGGGCGATCGCCCGAGCTGCCGATAGCGGTGGCCAGCGATGGCACCAGGTGATCGAACGGATAGCCGACTTTCTGCCAGCGCTGGTGAATGTCGAGGAACGCTTCGATCTCCAGCATGGTGCGGATGCGGCTGTCACGGGCGCCCTTGTGACGGCTTTTGAACAGCCAGCTGTAGACTTCCTGGCGTTCGAACTGACTGGCTTTGACGATCTGGCTGAACTTGGCATCGGGGTTATTCAGCAAGTAGCCGATCAGCCACAGATCCAGCGGGTGGACTTTGGCGATGAAGCCTTGATCCGGCAGGTCGTAGCTGCCAGGGCCGTAACTCAGGTAGAGGCGTTCGAGGCGTTCATCGGTCAGTTTTTCTTGAAGCTTGGCGCCTTTGAGGTGCGAGCGTACGAAGGTATTGAAGTCTTCCTGGTCGGCCTGGGGAAATAGATAACGATGCACGGCGGCCATGCGAATCGGCGTCGGGCGCATGCCGTCGAGAAAGGTCTCGAGCCGCGCCTGGGTGTCCTTGTTGCGGTATTTCTTCCAGAACTTCAGCAGGAATGAGGTGCCTTCTTTGTCGGCGAATGAGGCCAGGTATTCCTGACGCCGCGGGTCGCGATCGTCCTTGAGCAATTCGGCGCTGCTGTTGGGCCCCGAGTAAGTGCTGTAGCGCACCAGGTCACGCATCAGCCGAATGAACGGCAGGTTGATCGATTCGCGCAGAGCATCGCGCAGGGTCGGCAGGCGGCCGTTGTCTTCCTTGCGGAAGTTGACGAATGTGTGCAGTCCGCCTCCGGTGAAAAAGGCCTCGCCAGGGCTGGCGGAATATTTGCGATCCAGCGCGGCACCGAGCATTTTCGGCAGGCTGCGGTCGGTGTTCTGAATCATGTAATCGACGGCCCAGCGGGTCAGGCGATCCGGGTCGGCGACTTCGGTTTTCTTCAGTTCGGCGACGCTCATGCTGGCGTAGCGATCGTGCAGTTCGGCCATGATCTGCAGGTAGGTGGTGAGCACGCGCATTTTTGCGGTGGAGCCCAATTCCAGCTTGCTGCCTTCATTGATGTCGAATGGCTGGTCGGTGCTGTCGGTTTGCACCCGCACGCGCGAACCGTCCGGGGTCAGTTCGAACAGGGTGAAGCTATAGCGCACCTGCGCGGTGTTGGTGGGGGTGAGCAGGCGTTCGCCGATCAGGCCGATTTCCGCTGCATAAGTTGGATCGGCCAGATGCTTGAGGTATGCGGTAGCCTGGGTTTGCAGCTCGCCTTGCAAGGTGCTGGTGGCGGACAGGTCGAGGCGGTCGAGGTCATACAGCGGACGATTGAGCAAACCGGCCAGGCGGCTGCGCGCCACACTGATGCCTTTATTGGTTTCGATGGGCTGAATGGTGGGCTGGGTGGCCCAGTCGCGGTAAGTCACTTTACTGGCCAATGCCGCCGTGGCGAGTGGCGCATCGATCACGCCGTTTTGAGACAGCAGGCGAATGTGGCTGTCGGTGAGGCTGGCCAACTCATCACGGCCCTTGGTCAAGTAATGGGAAGGGCGGCGCTGAGCAATCATCAGTGACAGCATTTCGCGCAGGGCCAGGCCTTTTTCCGACAGACTTTTCGGATCGGTATCGGTGCTGGCCAGCCGTTCATTGGCCTTGTTGAAGTCGGCGCCGTACCAGACGCGCAGGCCTTCGGCCATGCCATGCACTTCACCGTGGCCCGGTACCGCCGACAGCGGAACACTGTTGAGGTAGTCGCGAATCACGTTTTGTCGCGCCTGGAGGGTTTCCGGCCCCGCCTGATAGGCGCGCACGCTGGCGGAAATCATCTGGCGGATTTTTTCCGCGCCCGACACCGTCAAGCCATCGGGCGAATGGCGATATTTCTCAAGTTGCGTGGCCAGCGTACTGCCGCCCGCCGACTGCCCGGGCAGGCCCAACAGTTTGGCCACTTGGGACCACGCCGCCCTGCCGAACCGCGGCCAGTCCACGGCGGGGTTGGCCAGAGGCTGACGGGGATCGAGCAAAAAACGGTTTTCAATAAACAGCAAACTGCTGACCACGACCGGCGGGATCGCGGCAAAGCTTGAATAGAGTTGCTGGGGGTACTTGAACTGGTACAGCGGGGCCGCGCGGCAATCGGTGATCGACAGCCCGGCCTGGATTTTTTCTGCATAGGGCACAAAAAAACCCTTGTCGGTGTAATTCATCAGCGCTGGAGAAAAGCGGGTTTGTGCCGCTATTACGTAATCGCGTTTGAGCAGTCGCGGTAGAAACTCATCCATGGCGCTGTAACCCAAACGCTGATCGAACGGGCCTGCGCCAGGGTAGCGAATCGCATCGCTGTGTCCGGGTTGCAGCTCGTACTTCAGCGAGGCGGCGTATTTGCTGATTTCCCGGGCCTGAAACTTGGAGGTGCGCATTTCCTTGGCCGCGGCGAGGCCCAGGACAATCAGGATAATCAGCAACAGCAACCAGAAAGCCCCCCAGCCGTGCCGGGAGCGACGGGGTTTCTCAGGTAAAGGCGCTTCATCCACTCGTTCAGTCGGAACCACGGTTTTACTCGAATCGGTTTGCCACAAAGCGCCCATAGTCGACTGATCCATTCACGCAGATTGATCGGACTTGCTTGAAGCTTAGACGGTGGTTGGCGTTGGTGAAAAAATTGTGAATAACCAAATATCGGGTACGCACCATTCCTTGTGGCTTGTGGCTTGTGGCTTGTGGCTTGTGGCTTGTGACCTGTGGCGAGGGAGCTTGCTCCCGCTGGGCTGCGAAGCGGCCCTATCCCTGCAAACGTGATCTGCCAGGTAAACCGGTGTGTTGGGTTTGCGACTGCTGCGCAGCCGAGCGGGAGCAAGCTCCCTCGCCACAGGGACGGTGATGTCGTCTGTAATAGCCGAGCTAGACGTATCAAAGTGGTGAATGCTGCCGAAGTAGGGGCATGACGATGCACCATTGCCGTGCAATACTCGGCGCCGTTTCAGTGGCGAATAATCCTGCATAAGGCAGGTAATGCCCCTCCGTAAACCGCGCTTTTGCCGAGAGTTATGGCTGAATGTTGTGGTTTATAGAGTGAAAAACCCTGCTGGAAGCTTTTTATACTGCATGCCCGCTGATCTTGCAGGTTTTGGTCCTGCAAGACGTGTCTGCCCATGAAGCAGGCTCGGTTTCAACAGGCACTGGCTTATCGGTCGGTGCTTCGACACTCGGTGGTCATATCCAATAACAAGACGAGGTACCCCTATGCCAGTTGGCAATCACCTGCCTCACGGCGAGACCGCTCAGGGCGGCCCGCTTAAACGCGAACTCGGCGAACGGCATATTCGCTTGATGGCGCTCGGTGCCTGTATCGGCGTCGGCCTGTTCCTGGGTTCGGCCAAGGCCATCGAAATGGCCGGCCCGGCCATCATGCTCTCCTACATCATCGGCGGTCTGGCGATCCTGGTCATTATGCGTGCCCTCGGCGAGATGGCCGTGCACAACCCGGTCGCCGGCTCGTTCAGCCGTTACGCTCAAGACTATCTCGGCCCGTTGGCAGGTTTTCTGACCGGCTGGAACTACTGGTTCCTGTGGCTGGTAACCTGTGTCGCGGAAATCACCGCGGTGGCGGTGTACATGGGCGTCTGGTTCCCCGACGTGCCGCGCTGGATCTGGGCATTGGCGGCGTTGATCAGCATGGGCTCGATCAACCTGATCGCGGTGAAAGCCTTCGGTGAGTTCGAATTCTGGTTCGCCCTGATCAAGATCGTCACCATCATTGCAATGGTGGTCGGCGGCATCGGCGTGATCGCATTTGGCTTCGGTAATGACGGCGTCGCCCTGGGAATCTCCAATCTCTGGGCTCACGGCGGCTTCATGCCCAACGGCGTGCAAGGCGTGTTGATGTCTCTGCAAATGGTGATGTTCGCCTACCTCGGCGTCGAGATGATCGGCCTGACCGCCGGTGAAGCCAAGAACCCGCAGAAGACCATTCCCAATGCGATCGGCTCGGTGTTCTGGCGGATTCTGCTGTTCTACGTCGGCGCCTTGTTCGTGATCCTGTCGATCTACCCGTGGAACGAAATCGGCACCCAGGGCAGCCCGTTTGTGATGACCTTCGAGCGCCTGGGTATCAAGACCGCCGCCGGCATCATCAACTTCGTGGTGATCACCGCGGCGCTGTCGTCCTGCAACGGCGGCATCTTCAGCACCGGGCGCATGCTCTACAGCCTGGCGCAGAACGGCCAGGCCCCGGCCGGTTTCGCCAAGACCTCGAACAACGGCGTGCCGCGTCGCGCGCTGCTGCTGTCGATCGGTGCCTTGCTGCTGGGCGTGTTGCTTAACTATCTGGTGCCAGAGAAAGTCTTCGTCTGGGTCACCGCGATTGCCACCTTCGGCGCGATCTGGACTTGGGTGATGATTCTGCTGGCCCAGCTCAAGTTCCGCCAAGGCCTGAGCGCCAGCGAACGTGCCGGGCTGAAATACCGCATGTGGCTGTACCCGGTCAGTTCTTACCTGGCACTGGCATTTCTGGTGCTGGTGGTCGGCCTGATGGCGTACTTCCCGGACACTCGCGTGGCGCTGTATGTCGGGCCTGCTTTCCTGGTGCTGCTGACGGTGTTGTTCTACGTGTTCAAGCTGCAACCGAGCAATGTGTCGCAAGGTGCGGTGCGTTCGGCTTCGTAAGTCGTAACGCCAGAAATGCAAAAGCCCCGGTTTAGATGACCGGGGCTTTTGATCTTAAGCTACCGACACCACCATAGACCGATTCAACCGCTTGTTGAAATCCAGCCAGGCCCCCAGCAGCACCATCAGCCCGACCCCCAGCATTGCGCTGAACACCTGCATCGCCAGTGCATTCGCGCCCAAGGCGTTGAGCATGTCCGCCAATGGCGCCAGCAACACGCCAAAACAAAACACTTCCAACGAATAACGACCCATGCGACAGCTTTGTTGCGCCAGCCAATGTTGCGTCCAGCCATTGTCGGGCAACAACCTGGCGGTGACGTAGGCGAGGGCGAGGAAGTGCAGCAGGCGCGCCGGAGAGAGGTTGGTCTTGCTGATCGGATAGAGCCATTCGCCGAGTGTCTGGGGCATGAAGACCTCATGCACGGTCGGCCACTTCCACGACACCGCGATCAGCCCGGTCAGCAGCAAATAGGTCAGCGCGGCGATAAAAACCGGCTGCCGAATCAGCGGTCGAGGTTGCGGCGCCCGAGGCCTTTGCCCGTGAATCGCCGTCGCGCCACCGAGAATAAACAACAGTTGCCAGGCCATAGGATTGAAAAACCACACGCCACCGTCGGTGCCCGCCAGGTTCCATTGAAGCCATGGCGCCAGCAGATACACCACCACCGACAACCCCACCACGTATTCAGGCTTGCGCAGCAGCATCGGCAGCACCAACGGCAGGCCAAGCAGCAACAAAATATACAGCGGCAGCGGGTCCATCAGGTTCGGCTTGAAGCGCAGCAACAGCTCATCCATCAATGCCTGCTGCGGATTGCTGAGGAAGTACTGCAAGCCCATCTCCTGCACCAGGTCACGGGTTTCCACGTGGCTGTTGGCGAAAAACACGATACCCATCAGCAGCGCCAGCAAAAAGATATGCACCACATACAGCACCCAGGCGCGTCGCAGGATTTTCACCGTGGCAACCATGAAACCGTCGCGCCGGGCGATTTTGCCGTAGGCCAGCACGGCCGCGTACCCGGCCAGGAACACGAAAATCTCTGCCGCATCGCTGAAACCGAAATTACGCACCGTGAACTGCGCGAGCGGGTTCTGTGGCACGTGATCCCAGAAGATGAAGATCAAGGCCAGGCCGCGAAAAAAGTCGATTCGGTGATCGCGTTCAAACGTCATGATGGCGGGCTCTTGAACGGGTTGAGTAGGAGCGAGCGGCGCGCAGGGTGGCGTGATTCGCCGCCAATTGCAAAAGGCTGGATATTACCGAATGTCTCAGGGGGCTATAGCGAACGATCAGGATGGCGTGTCCGTCGGTCTGCCAGGCAGTTCGCGCACCAGAACGCCCCCTGATGGCGGTCTGCCGAACATCTACACTTCGATTTTCAGGAGTGTGAAACGTGAAAGTTTCGCTGATTGTCCCGGTATTCAATGAAGAGCAGGCGATCAGTCTGTTCCATCAGGCGGTGCGTCGCGAATTGAAACTTGACCCGTGTGAAGTCGAGATCGTGTTCATCAACGACGGCAGTACCGACCGGACGGCTGAGCAGGCCAAGGCGCTGGCACAGGTCGATGAACAGGTATTGCTGATCAACTTTTCGCGCAACTTCGGCAAGGAACCGGCGTTGTTTGCCGGCCTGGAATACGCCACCGGCGATGCGGTGATCCCCATGGATGTGGACCTGCAGGATCCGATCAGCGTCATCCCGCAGTTGATTACCGAGTGGCAGAAGGGGGCCGATGTGGTGCTCGCCAAACGCCGCAATCGTGACAGTGACAGTTATTTGAAACGCCACAGCGCATCGCTCTTCTATCATCTGCTGAACAGGATTTCCTACACCCGGATCGAGGAAAACGTCGGGGATTTCCGGCTCATGGACCGCAAGGTGGTCAATGTGATTCGTGCGCTTCCCGAGCATCAGTTGTTCATGAAGGGCGTTCTGTCCTGGGCCGGATTCACCACCGCGGTGGTGGAGTACGAGCGGGCCCGGCGAGTGGCAGGACGCAGCAAGTTCAATGGCTGGAAACTGTGGAACCTGGCGCTGGAAGGCATTACCTCGTTCAGCACGGTGCCGTTGCGATTGTGGACTTACATCGGTGGCGGCATTTCGATCTTCGCGGTGCTGTACGCGGTGTACATGGTGCTGGACAAGATTTTCTTCGGCAACAATGTCCCCGGTTACCCCTCGCTGATGACGGCCATTCTGTTTCTCGGCGGCGTCCAATTGATTGGCATCGGCATCCTCGGCGAGTATGTCGGCCGCATCTATATCGAAGCCAAGCATCGACCCCGTTATGTAGTCAAAGACGTCATTGGCGGCAAAGACCGGACCGGGCTTTAGCATGGGCAGACTGGGTGACTTTTTCAGCAAAGAGCTCGGGTATCGTCGGGTCTGGCTGTTTTTTTTGATCGCGACCCTGGTTTATGTCATTCCGCTGATCCTCGCGGACTATCCCTACATCGATGACAACTGGCGCTCGCTGTCGGCCGGTACGGCCTGGGCGGGGCAGGGGCGGTTGTTCACCGAGCTGTTCTACAACCTGCTGACGTTCAGCGATGGCGCACCGAACATCTTTCCATTGCCGCTGTTGATCGCCACGCTGGCCATGGCTTTTGCGTTGACCAGCCTGACCTTCCATTACTACCCACGGCCGACAATATCCTGCTGCCTGGTGCTGTTGCCGCTCTGGTACAACCCGTTCTTCCTGCAGAACCTGTCTTATCAATACGACGGGCCGGCCAATGCCTTGAGTCTGGTGGCAGTGATCTACGCGATCACTTTTCGTCATCCCTCGCGCATTCTGCAATGGCTGGTGCCGGCCTTCCTGATTGCGCTGGCGCTGGGGCTCTATCAGGTGAGCCTGAATGTGTTCCTGGGCCTGTGTTGCCTGGAACTGCTCAGGGGCGCGAATGACAAATGGGCGTGGCGGCAGTGGTACGAATTGATCGGTTGGAAAATCGCCCAGGCAGGGCTCGGCGGGTTGATCTATAGCGTCACGGCTTATCCGTACATGAACCAGGATCGCGCCTTGCTGCTGAACTGGGCAGCAGAGCCTTTGCTGCAAGTTGAAATCAACATCGGCCGGGTGCTGGAAAAAGTCGCGCTGCTGTTTCACGGTGGATTCACTTGGGTGTTCGCTGCGCTGTTGTTGTGTGCACTGGCGGGCAGCGTGCGGCTGGCCCGGAACGTGATGGAACGCCACGACACCGGGCTGAGAAAAATCGTGATGGGCCTGGTGTGTGTGCTGACAGTACCGGTCGTGACTTTACTGGTGTCGGGGGCTGCGCTGTTTTTCCGCGACTTCAATGAAGGCGCCAGAACCTTGATGGGTTTCGCGGTGTTGCTGGTGCTGGTGTTCTATTTAAGCCATCTGGCGCTGGCGCCCATCCATGAGCGGTTGCCGCTGCTGTTGGCGGTGCCTCTGTTGGCCATGCTTTCGTTGTCTTACGCCTATGGCCGTGTGCTGACGGTGCAGAACACCTTTGCGTCCAGCGCGTTGTTTTCCCTGGGGCATGACATTGCGGCCCATCGGCAACTGCACGAGGCCAAGCGCATTTACCTGGCGGTGAGTTATTCCGATCACTGGCTGGTGGGGGCCGCGGGTTCGTTCAAGCAGATGCCGGTCTTGCATTATCTGCTGAACATCAACTTCTTCATGCTGGCTGAAAACCTGCCGAAGGCGGGCATCACGAATGTGGTCGCGGAGAGGGAGCGGCGTAATGCGACCCTGATGGGTTACCAGGGTTACCCACCACTGGTGGAGAGCAAGTTCTATCGCCTCTATCTGCTGGGTGATTACGGTTTCATCGTCATGAAAGAGCCCGTCCCGATCGCGTCACTTCAATGGTGAAAAGTCGGTGAGCGCCTTTTCGATTCATCCTGAAAGCTTTCCATCCCGGGCTGCCGATGGGGCAGGTCTGTTGGCGGTGATCGTCCTCGCGTTGTTCGCAAGGTTTCACTCCATCACCGTGCCGGTCATCTGGTACGACGAGGCCTACAGCATCTTGCTGGCCGAAGGCTCGCCTGCGTATATCTGGACTACGACGGCACGGGATGTTCATCCGCCGCTTTACTATGTCTTGCTGCATTTGTGGATGTTGCTGTTCGGCAATGGCGTGTTGGCTGCGCGATCCCTGAGTGCACTGGCGGATGTCGGCACGCTGTTGCTGTGCATTAAATTGATGAGTCTGGTGACGACGCGAAAGGCGACCTGGATAGCGGCATTGTTGTTGGCATTGCTACCGATATCGGTGCGCTATAGCCAGGAAGTGCGAATGTACACCTTGCTCGGCTTCTGGCTGATGGGCGCGACCGTGGCGCTGGTGTGCTGGGTCAAGGCACCGGATCAAAAGCGTTATTCGGTTGTTTACGTGCTGCTGATGACGGCTGCTTTCTATACGCACTACTTCGCCGCACTGTGCGTTCTGGTGCATTGGCTTTGTTGGTGGCGAGTGCGAGAGGGCGGTCGGCCCGGGGCAATAACGTTTCGTGCGTGGGTCGTGGCCAACAGCGCAATCGTTGTGCTGTACCTGCCGTGGATTCCTCATTTCATCGATCAATTGTTGCGAATGGACGGGCTCGAGTGGATACCGCCGCTCACTTGGCAAACAGCGCTGACCTTCGTTTGGCAATTGGTGATGATGGAGGGAGAGGTCAGTCATTCATCCCTATGGCGTGTGTTGCCCTCGGTGTTGATCGTTGTTTGCGCCGCTGCGGTGCTGCTCAAGGCACGCCATGAGCGACCTTTCAGCGTCTTGCTGGTGGGCTATTTTTTTGTGCCGGTGTTGAGCGTGTTTCTGGTGTCGCTGATTGTTCCGGTCTTCAACGCCAGGTACCTGGTGTTCGCGGCTGTCGCGTTGCCCCTGATCGTTGCGCTCGCGCTGGACGCATTCAGCCAACGCCATGCCGTTCTTGCCGCTGTCGCCATGGCGTTGGTTTTGTTGGCAGAAGTACACGGGCTTTCGGCGGTCTACGCGCAAACCGATGAGATGAGCGGGACGAGCATTCGCAAAGACGCAAGACTGGACGCCGTGGTCGCAGGGCTTGGCCGCGAAGTACGTCCGGGTGACGAGATCGTTGTGGATAACCTGTATTGGTATTTGCCGTTTACGTACTACAACTCGACCGGTATTCAGCCGAGGCTATACGCTTTCAAACCACCGACAGGCACCCTTTGGGGAACCGCCGAATACGGAGGTTGGGCACTCATCCCCCGTCATTTGCATTCGATTCTCTTCGACGATTTTTCAACTTTGAAACTCAATGCCAAGCGGGTCTGGTGGGTCACGGGCGATGCTCGTCCTGAACACGACGCCTTGTTTCCCAAACACTGGAAACAAGCACTGATGCTAAAGGAAGGGGACAGTGAAGCCCGATTGTTTATCCGAGGGGAAGCGGCAACCCCCCCTTGAGGTTGACGTCAGAACGCATCCATCAGCACAACAATACAATCCTTCGCCTGGTAACCATTGATCTGCGGCACCAGACGCCGAAAATGCTCAGACTGGCAATGAGCATCCAGCGCTGCCTTATTCGGCCATTGTTCGACGAAGATAAAGTGCCCCGGGTCTTTTTGATCGATGAACAGATCGTAAGCAATGCAATCAGGTTCCAGTCGAGTCTTCTCGACCAGTTCGGCGTACCACGGGCGAACGGTTTCAATGTATTCGGGTTTGATGAAATCTTGAGCGATTACTTTCAGCATGGTGTTCTTCCTTGGTGCATGGGTATCTACACATCTTCCCGGATTTTGAGGGTGTACATATCCGTTTTTGCGGTAATGGCCACTTAGGGTTCCGCCCTTACGGCGGGTCACTTGGAAAAGGGCGAGCGACTCAGGAGGGACAGACTCAAACGGTTTCCTTGGGTTCGGACCCGGTAATGGTAGGCAGTGGCATACAGGCTCTTGTGGCGAGGGAGCTTGCTCCCGCTCGGCTGCGCAGCAGTCGCAAAACCTGCTGACGGGCTTTGTCTGACTGAGCGCGTTGTCTGTTTTGGGATCGCTTCGCGATCCAGCGGGAGCAAGCTCCCTCGCCACAGAGATCTCCTGTGGACAGAGATTTCCAGCTTACGGGCGATGGCTATATTGGAGCAACCGGGTAGGAGCGTGCTTATGCTGGCCAGGATTGGCGCACCGGCAACTCGACCCGAAAGGTGCTACCCACCCCGACTTCGCTGCGTACCGAAATATCGCCCTGGTGTTTTTTCACGATGCCATAGGACAGGGACAACCCGAGCCCTGTCCCCTGGCCCACCGGTTTGGTGGTGTAGAACGGGTCGAATATTTTCTGCAGGTTGTCCGGCTCGATACCTATGCCCGTGTCCGCGACCTCGATCGATACCGTTTCACCTTCAAGCCCGGTGCGTAGCGTGATGGTGCCCCGTTCCGGCCCCATTGCCTGAGACGCGTTGACAATCAGGTTCATGATCACCTGATTGATTTGCGATGGCAGGCATTCGATATCGGGCAGCTGTTGAAACTCCTTCACCACATCGGCCTTGTACTTGAGTTCATTGGCAACGATGTTCAAGGTCGACTCGATGCCTTGGTGCAGATTGGTCCACTGCCATTCCTGATTGGAGTCCACGCGGGAGAAGTCTTTCAGGTCTTTGACGATCTGCCCGACGCGGCCGATGCCTTCCTTGGATTCCTTGATCAGCAGGGGAATGTCTTCACGCAGAAAGTCCAGTTCCACCCGTTCACGCAACTGACTGAGTTGCTCGATGACCTCGCTTGAGCCAATGGCGTTTTCCGCCTCCCGATAGGCATCGAGCATGTCCTGCAGTTGTTTGAAGTAGCCATCGAGGGCGCCGAGGTTGGAGGAAATGAAGCCGATGGGGTTATTGATTTCGTGGGCGACGCCCGCCGCCAGTTGCCCCAGCGAAGCGAGTTTTTCCGACTGCACCAATTGGGATTCAAGCTGTTTACGCTCGTCGATTTCCCGCTGCAACGCCTCGCTGGCTTGCTTGAACTGGGCCGTGCGCTGATCCACCAGATGCTCCAGATGGCTCATCTGAATAGACGCCCGCTCGGTCATCTCCCATTTGGTGAGCAGGGTATTGGCCATCTGCTGGACTTCAATGTTGTCGAACGGTTTTTTCAGAATCAGCAGGCGATCATGGGCGTGCAAGCGTTCCAGCAGTTCATCCCACGAATAGTCGGAATAGGCAGTACACACCACCACTTGCAGCTGCGGGTCTTCCTGCCACAGGTGCTCGATGGTCTGCGCACCGTCCCAGCCTTCAGGCATGCGCATGTCGACGAAGGCCAGGGCGTAGGGGCGGTTTTCCTGTAAGGCTTGAGTGAGTTTGCCCAGACCCTCCTGACCGCCATAGGCCGAGTCCAGCTCGAACAGCAGGTTGGTGGATTTCACTTCGCTGCCGAACAGCGCGGCCTCCATTTCGTCCAGTTCTACATGCAGTGCCGACGTTGGGGTGAGGATCTTGCGAAAGTCTTCATGGATGGACGGCGTGTCGTCGATCAGCAGAATGCGTCGGTTCGAAAGATCGCTCATGCTTCCTCCATGACGGTTTTCAACGGGATCTGCAAAGTGAACAGTGCGCCTTTGCCCGGCCCGTCGCTGTGGGCGGTGAGATGGCCGTTCATCTCGATCGCGGCCAAGGCACAGCTGTGCAGGCCGAAGCCGTGACCTTCCTTGCGGGTGGTAAAACCGTGGGCAAAGATCCGCGTCATGTTCTCCGGCTCGATGCCTTCGCCATCATCCTTGACGCTGATTTGCAGAATTGTGTCTTCGACGACTTTCACCCCAAGGGTCATTTGCCGCGGGCGGTTGCTGAGGTCAGTCATGGCGTATTTGGCGTTGCTGATCAGGTTGATCAGGATCAGCAACAATCGGTGTTTGTCGCCCATGATTTGCGGTACGTCACCGTACTCCTTGACCACCGTGACGTGATGCCGGGTCAGGGCGCCGGCGTTCATCCGCAGGGCGTCCTCCAGCAGTTCGCTGACGTGCAACGGTTCCATCAGGCTGTTGGCTCCCGCGTAGGACTGCTGGGTGGCGACGATGTCCTTGATGTGGTCGACGCTTTTGCTCAGTTGCGCGAGTTCGTCGGTCATGCCTTGTTGTTCAAGGGCAATGGCATCCACCAGTTGGTTCAGATAACCGGGTAGCAGTTTTCCTTTCTCGTCCTGGGTCAGGAAGGCGCCCAGGTCGTCTTGATGCGCGTTGATCAGCTGCATCGCCTTGCCCAGTCCCTGGGCCTTGCTGTTACGCAGCTTGCGGGTGACCAGGTCGGCCGAGATGTTCACGCTGTTGAGCACGTTGCCGACGTTGTGCAGCACATTGGTGGCGATTTCAGCCATGCCGGCCTGGCGCGCGGTGTCGAGCAGTTCGCTCTGGGTATCCTTGAGTTCGCGGGTGCGCTCCTCGACCCGTTGTTCGAGGACGTCGTTGGCGGTTTGCAGTTCCTTGTTGACCCGGTTGGTCTCCCCGAAGCTGCGCATCAGGCGAATGGCCAAGTACACCAGCACCATCACCAGCAACGTCGAAAATACCAACATGTAGAGGTGGTAGCGCCGGTTGGCTGCATCGGTTTGCTGCTGATCCTTGTTCAGCAGCGCAGTAATGTCGTCCAGCCGTGCAGCCACGGGAACGGCTTCGATGTTTTCCAGCAGCCGATTGACCACGGGTTGTTCGCGCAGGATCAGCGCGATGTGATTGCTCAAGACATCGATCGGGCTATGAAACTGTTCCGGTAATCGTTCCTTGTTCACCTGCAGTTTGTTCAGCCCGACCAGGATATCGGCTGCTTTGTCGTTGGAGGTGACCTGGGCGAACTCCAGGCTGCTGAGCAGCAAGTCGTAGGTGTCGGTGGCGATGTTCTGTAGTTGCAGTTTGTCTTCGTCGACCAGTTGGGTAAGCGGTTCCTGGATGTCGTCTTCAGCGGTGGGCAGAAACGCCAGCGAGTTGCGCAGCACAGCGTTGTGGGATTTGAACTGCTCCACCAGCCGGGTTTTTTCCTGAATGGCGGCGTGGTAAGCCTCATGGCTGGCACGCCAGATCGGCGAGTCATTGCGACCATGACCGGATTCCATGTTCTCGAACCGCTCCCACAGGTGCGTTATCTCGGTCAGCGGTGCAACCAACGGGTCGTAGTTGTGGCTGATGGCAATCCTGGCCTTGAGAATCTCGGTTTCCCACTGCGCGTTGAACTGTTTGATCCGGCCAATCAGGTCCCGGGACTCGGCGTACGTCGAGGTCTGGTCGGAGCTTGATTTGAGGTACAGAAACAGCAGTGTCGAGGCCAGCAACACGGCCACGCCACTGAGCAACAAGAGGTTGCGACGCTGGTACGTTTTCATAAAGATTTGCCTCCCCACTCACCGGTCAGGGTCTTGAGGAATTTGATGATCAAGGTCTTGTCCTTGTCAGAGGGCACGCGACCGAGCTGGAACTTGAACATCACGTCTACCGCGTCTTCTAGGGTCTTGGCCGAGCCGTCGTGAAAATACGGCGCGGTCACGGCGACGTTGCGCAGGCTCGGAACCTTGAACACGTTGCGGTCTTCTTCGGCCTTGGTGACCAGATAGCGGCCCAGATCGGCTTCGGTGGGGTTGCCCCGAATCTGGAAGTAATCGCCCATGACCCCGAATTTCTGGAACATGTTGCCGCCGATATTGACCCCCTGATGGCAGGCGATGCAGCCGTAGTCCTTGAAGCGTTGGTAACCGTACTTCTCCTCGATCGTCAGAATCTCGGTGTTGCCCAACAGGTATTGGTCGAAACGCGAGTTGGCGCTGATCAGCGTGCGCTCATAGGTGGCCAGGGCTTTTTGCACATTGTTCATGGTCACGCCGTCAGGGTAGGCCTGGGCGAAAGCGCTTTTGTAAGCCGGGTCGGCGGTCAGTGTCCGAACGACATGCTCCCAATGACTGCCCATTTCGCTGGGGCTCTGCACCACTTCGTGGACTTGTGTTTCCAGAGTGTCGGCGCGGCCGTTCCAGAATTGCCGGAAATTCAGACTTGCGTTGAAGACGCTGGGGGTGTTGATCGTCAAGGGGGCGCCGTTGAAGCCGATGGAAAACGCCTGGGCGTCGGCGCCTCCACTTTCCAGACGATGGCAACTGGCGCAGGACAGGGTGTTATTGACCGACAGGCGTGGCTCGTTGAACAACCGGCGACCGAGTTCGACTTGCAAGGGATTCTGCTGGGGCACTGCGGGCAAGGGTTTGAGTGGTTCGTCCAGCGGTGCGCCGTTGGCTATCAGACAACATCCGAGTAGGGGCGCAAGAAGCAGGTAGTAGAAGGGGCTCGACATCTTATGATTCCTTGGCGCAGGGGGCCTGGGTGTCGTTGCACGTCGTTTATCTGGTAGTGGATGGAGCGGGCTGCACGGACGTCAGGTATTGCACGAAGGCCTCCGGCTCCACGGCTTTGCTGAAGTAATAACCCTGGCCTTCCTCGCATTGGAGGGCCTTGAGAAAATTCAATTGCTCGAGGGTTTCCACCCCTTCGGCAATGACGGTCAGTTTGAGGCTCTTGCCCAGGCTGATGATGGCGCTGACCAGGGCCGCGTCATTGCTGTCACGGCTCAGGCCACGAATGAATGACTGGTCGATTTTCAACACATCGATGGGAAACCGTTGCAGGTAACTCAGGCTCGAATAGCCGGTGCCGAAGTCATCGATAGCCAGCCGTACGCCCAATGCCTTGAGCCGATTCAGCGCGAGCATCGTGGCATCGACGTTCTGCATCAATACGCCTTCGGTAATTTCCAGCTCCAGCAAGGTGGGGTCCATACCGGTTTGCTTGAGTATCTGTTCGATCCCTTTGACAAAGTCCCGCTGACGGAAATCGATGGCCGACACGTTCACCGACATGCAGAGTCTCGGCAGACCTTTCGCCTGCCAGGCGCAGGCTTGTTGACAGGCCTGGGCGAGCACCCATTTGCTCAACGGTACGATCAAGCCGCTGTCCTCGGCCACACCGATGAAATCTGTCGGGTAAACCCAGCCTTGCCCCGGCTTTTGCCAGCGGATCAATGCCTCGGCGCCGACCACCTTGCCGCTGCCCAGGTCAAGTTTGGGCTGGTAGTGCAGGACAAATTCGTTGCGTTCCAGCGCCAGGCGAATACCCGACTCGATGCTCTGCTGTTCCCGGGCGCGCTGGTTCATCTCATCGATGAAAAAGCTGAAATCGTTCGGGCCGCTTTCCTTGACGTTGCGCATGGCGGTTTCGGCTTTTTTGATCAGTGCAATGGCATCGAAACCGTCCTCGGGGTAGATGCTGATGCCCAGGCTGGCCGTCACGCTCAGGTCGTGGCCGGCAATGTGTTGAGGCGCGCGTATGGCGTTCAAGAGCTTTTCGGCGATGCCCTTGGTCTGTTGGGGGTGATGGATGTCAGCCAGGATCACCACAAACTCATCGGAGCCGTAACGAAACACCGAGTCGGATGCGCGCACGCAGGCCACCAGATTGTGCCCGACACGTTTGAGCATCTCGTCACCGGTCGGGTGACCCAAGGCATTGTTGATGCGCTTGAAACGATCGAGCCCCAGAAACATCACCGCCAGTTGTTTGTCATGGCGTCGCGACAGGGCCAATGACTGGTTCAGCCGGTCGCCCAGCAAGGTGCTGTTGGGCAATTCGGTCAATACGTCGTACTGCAACAAGTGCGACACCTTGAGCAGCTCATGGACCCGGGCCTCAATGGTTTGCTCCAGTGTTTGCACTTTCATGGCCGCGTCCTGCGCCATCTGCCACTTCCAGGTCAAGGCGCTAGCCATCTGGCGGATTTCCAGGCTGTCGAAAGGTTTTTTCAGCACCAGCAACTGATCGCCGAACTCCAGTCGTTCGGCCATGGCTTCCCAGGTGTAATCGGAGAAGGCCGTGCACAGCGCGATTTGCAAGTGAGGATCAGCCTTCCAGAGCTGTTCGATGGTTTCCAGGCCATCCCAGCCCGGGGGCATGCGCATGTCGGTGAACGCCATGGCGTAAGGGCGACCTTGTGCCTGGGCGCGCTTGACCAGTTCGAGCGCTTCCTCGCCCTGATAGGCGGAGTCGAGCTGGAATATCAGCCGTGCCGACTGCGGGCTGCCGAACAGCGCTGCTTCAGTGCCGGCGAGGGTTTGTTCGTCGTCGGTATCCGGGCCGAGAATCTTGCGAAAGTCCTGATGGATCGAAGGCGTGTCGTCGATGATCAGAATGCGTCGGTTGGCCTGGACGGACGGAGTCTTCATTCCTTGTCCTCCGCAGCACGCCTCGGGTCGTCGCGCATCGCTGCGGTTCCGAGGCTGGCATGCACGATACTCCCGGCTTTCAGCAGCTCGGCGGCCTGCTGGCTGCTGACCGCTTGGCTGAAGTAGTGACCCTGGGCGTTCATCGGTGAGCCGGTGGCTATCAGCGAGCGGCGTTGCTCCTGGGTTTCGACACCTTCGGCGATGATGCCGATCCCGACATCGCGGGCGAAATTGATGATAGCCCGCAGGGTGGTGGCACTGGCCGCGTCGTGGGCGGCGGTGTCGATGAACGCCTGAGCGAGTTTCAGGTGATTGACCTGGTAAGTCTTGAGGTAGTCGAACGAAGAGTATTCGGTGCCGAAGTCATCGATGGCGATCTTCACCCCCAGTTCATGCAGGCGCGGCAGGATATCGTTGTGCGTCCACTTGGTCTGGGCCAGGGTCGCTTCGGTGACGTCGAAACGCAGGTCCCACGGGCACAGTTCCCAGCGCGCGGTGGTGCGCAACACGTCATAGATCAGCTCGGGACCACTCTTGAGCTGGGCCAGGGACAGTTTGATCGCCACCACCGGTGGCGCCATGCCTTCGTCTCGCCACTGGCGCATTTGCCGACAGGCGCGCTCCAGCACCCAGTGACCGAGGGCGATGATGATGCCGGTCTTTTCCGCAGCGGGCAAAAACGCCGGGGCTTCCAGTAAACCGCGTATGGGGTGGTTCCAGCTGACCTGCGCTTCCATGCCGAGGATCTTGCCACTGCTCAGGTCCACTTCCGGCCAGTAACGCAGTTCGAGTTCGTCGTGTTCGATAGCCTTTTTCAGGTCGTTGGCGATGGTCATGCGCTCGACCACTTCCTGATTGATCTCCTCGGAGTGGAAGTGGTACTGGTTGCGGCCCTTTTCCTTGGAGCGATACAGCGCCATGTCGGCCTGGGTCAACAGGCTGTCCGCGCTGAGACTGGCCGGGGCGTAGCTGCTGATGCCGATGCTGACCGAGACCCGCACATCATTGCCGGCCAGGGAATAGGGCAGCACCAGTGCATCGCGGACCTTGGCGGCCAGGGCTGCTGATTGGGTCGGGTCGCCGACGTCCAGTTGCAGGATCGCGAACTCGTCGCCACCCAGGCGGGCGACCACGTCGTTTTCGCGCACGCAATTTTTGATGCGCCTGGCAACCTCCTGCAGCAACAGGTCGCCCACCGGGTGGCCCAGGGTGTCGTTGATGCGTTTGAAGTGATCCAGGTCCAGGTAAAACATGGCGAACGGTGTGGCCCCGCGCCGGGCGGCGGCGAACGCCTGGTGCAGCCGCTCGATCAGCGTCGCGCGGTTGGCCAGCCCGGTCAGCCCGTCGGTGCGGGCCAACAGGGCGATTTTTTCCTCGGCCAGTTTGCGTTCGGTGACGTCGATGATGATGCCTTCGACTTCCAGCAAGCGGCCCTCATCGTCGCGCACCGGGATATAGCGGTTTTCGACCCAGCGCCAGTCACCGTCGCCGGTGCGCATCCGAAACTCGATGGAAGCACCTGACGCATGGCGGTCCAGTACCCTGGCCATCGCCGTATCGACTTTTGCCTGATCGTCAGGATGGATCAGCTCCTGCGCCCAATTGGCCGACGCCACCAAGGCCGCCGCGATGTGGCCGTATTTGGTGATGTTGTGGGAGATGTACATCAACGGGAACGACGGTTCGCCCCGCAGCCGATACAGAATGGTCGGGCTGTTCTGCACGATGATGTTGGCGTCGGACAATTCCCGGGTGCGCTCTTCGACCGCGTGCTCCAGCAAGGACATCTTCAGCGCCGCGTCTTCGGTCATTTGCCACTTGGCGGTCAATGCGCTGGCCATCTGACGAATCTCGATGGCATCGAAGGGTTTTTTCAGGATAAGCAGGCGATCGCCCAGTTCCAGACGCTCGGCGATGTCTTCCCAGGAATAGTCGGAATACGCGGTGCAGAGCGCCACCTGCAACTTGGGATCGACCTGCCACAGGCGTTCGATGGTTTCCAGGCCGTCCCAGCCCGGCGGCATGCGCATGTCGATAAAGGCCATTGCGTAGGGCGAGTCATTCGCCAGTGCGCTCTCGACCTTGTCCAGCGCTTCGCGGCCCTGAAACGCGGAATCGATGACGAAACTTTGCAACGATACCGACACAGGGGTACCGAACAGGGCGTTTTCGGCGCTGATCAGGCTGTCGTCTTCGATCGATGGCGGGCTGAGAATCTTGGCAAAATCCTCATGGATCGACGCCGTGTCATCGACAATGAGAATCCGACGATTAATACGCGCAAGCAGCGTATTCACTGACATGCGCCTGTGCCGACAGCAGGTTGGTGCAATGAGTTCATAGAGGGTATCCCTTCCCTGATCGCAGGATGAAGCGGGTATCGTTTGGATCCGAGTGATCTGAGCATAGTCGCCCGGCCAGAAATGCGCCCGGTTGACTGAAGCGAATCATTTCCGGGGACGGGCTGAAAATCATCTAGCCTGTAAGTCAGGCTCGGGGCGCCAGGACGTTTGCCCCGCGCGTGACATGAAGACACACGTTTTCTTGAGGTAATGCCATGGAAGAGCAACTCCCCACGACTGAGACCTATAAACCCAAGTTACTGCTGGTCGACGATGAGGAGTCGATTCTCAACAGTCTGCGCCGTCTGCTGCGCGGTCAGCCCTACGAGGTGCTGCTGGCCACTAGCGGTGCCCAGGCGCTGGAGATCATGGCGCAGCAGCCGATCGATCTGGTGATGAGTGACGCGCGCATGCCCAATATGGACGGTGCCACGCTGCTGGCTCATGTCCATCAGCGTTACCCCGACACTCTGCGGATCATGCTGACGGGGTATGCCGATCCGTCGGTCATTATCAAAGCCATCAATGGAGGGCAGATTCATCGTTACATCAGCAAACCCTGGCACGATGAGGAAATGCTGCTGACCCTTCGACAATCACTTGCCTATCAGCATTCCGAGCGTGAACGCTTGCGTCTGGTGCAGGAGACGTGGGATCAGAACGAGAAATTGAAGCTGCTCAACGCCACCCTGGAAAAACACGTCGCAGCCCGCACCAGCGAGCTGCAGCAGACCGCCGACATGCTGGACCTGGCCTACGAAGAGCTCAAACGCAGCTATGTCACGGGCACCGAGGTGTTTTCGTTGCTGGCCAACCTGCGCCTGCCGCCCGCCAAACAGACCAACCGGCAGATCATCGAACTGGTGCGGGTGTACTGCAAACTGCATGGCCTGGACGAAGGCAGCAGTCGTGACCTGACCATGGCCGCGGCGCTTTACAACATCGGGAAGTTGAGCTGGACCGACAGCATGATGAGCACGCCCTCGGACCTGCTGCATCACAATGACCGCGAGCGCTATCGGGGGTACCCGAAGCAGAGTGAGTCGCTGCTGATGACGCTCGACCCAATGAAGGATGCCGCCCGGCTGATCCTGCATCATCAGGAGCGTTGGGACGGCAGCGGTTTTCCGGATCGGCTCAAGGGCGAAGCGATTCCGTTCGGTTCGCGGTTGCTGAAACTGGCGGTGGATTTCATCGAGTTGCAGCGCGGGCTGATCCTCGAACGGCAGATGAACAGCGATGAAGCCCTGGTGTACATCCGCCAGTACGCCGGTCGCCTCTACGACCCGGAACTGGTGGAGGATTTCATTCAGGTCTGCGCCACTTATCTGAGCGACGTGACGCTGGCCGATCCGACGGTCAAGGTGCTGACCACCCGGGATCTGGCGGCGGGCATGATCCTGGCGCGCAATCTCAACGCCGACAACGGCATGCTGCTGCTCAATGCCGGCAAGGTGCTGAATGGGCCGCTGGTGGAGAAGTTGATCGCTTTCGAGGCGATGGAAGGTGCCAGGTACAGCATATTTGTGAAAGTGCCGGAGGAAGTGGAGGGCGCGCTTCTCGAGACGAGCTAAGTGTTCAAGGCTCAACACTGATCCCCTGTGGGAGCGGGCTTGCTCGCGAAGACGGTTTTATATTCAACATTAATGTTGGCTGATACACCGCTTTCGCGAGCAAGCCCGCTCCCACATTATTTGGCGCTCGGCAGATAGTTTTCGGCGTGACGAAGAACCAATGCTCATGTGATCCTTGCACCCTTTACCCAAGGCCAATCCTGATCCATGACGCTTCCATCCGCCGCTTCACCCCGCCTCATCCGCATCGCCGCTGCCCTGCTGATCGGCCCCGACGGTCGCACCCTGCTGGTGCGCAAGCGCGGTACCCAGGCGTTCATGCAGCCGGGAGGCAAGATCGAGGCCCGTGAGCAACCGGCCCATGCCCTCGCTCGGGAGCTGGAAGAGGAACTGGGACTGGTCATCGATCCGGCGCAAGCCGCCTACCTGGGACAATTCTCGGCCCCGGCCGCCAATGAGCCGGGTTTTGTCGTACAAGCCGAACTCTTTCAATTGACCATCGACTCACACGTTTCCCCTGCGGCGGAAATCGAAGAGGTGCGCTGGATCGATCCGGCCACCGACGGCGATGTCATGCTGGCGCCATTGACACGGGACCAGATATTGCCGTTTTATCGAGCCTCACTGAACGAAACCGCTTGATCGTCCAAGGACGGAGGATGCCCATGATCCCGCTTCAAGATTTGCTGATTTTCGCCGCGGCGGCGCTGCTGATGGTACTCACGCCCGGGCCAAACATGATCTACCTGATCTCTCGTTCAATTTGCCAGGGGCGCAAGGCCGGAGTGACTTCGTTGCTGGGCGTGGTCGCGGGGTTTTTAGTGCACCTGTTCGCGGCCGCTGCGGGTTTGACCGCGGTGTTCGTGGCAGTGCCGATGGCCTATGAAGTGTTGAAGTGGGCCGGTGCGTTGTACCTGCTGTGGCTGGCCTGGCAGGCGGTCAAGCCCGGTGCGCGTTCGCCGTTCGAGGCGCAGCAGTTGCCAGCGGACTCGTCCCGCAAGCTGATCACCATGGGCTTTCTCACCAGCGCGCTGAACCCGAAAATCGCGGTGTTTTACCTGTCGGTGTTTCCGCAGTTCATTACCCCTGAGCACGGTTCGGTGTTCACCCAGAGCATCATCCTCGGCCTGACCCAGATCAGCGTGAGCTTCAGCGTCAATCTGCTGATCGCGCTGTTTGCCGCGGGCATCGCGTCCTGGTTCGTCAACAACCCGAACTGGCTGGCGATGCAGCGTTACTTCATGGGCTTCGTGCTGTCCGGGCTGGCGGTGCGCTTGATGCTCGAGCAGCGGCGAGTGGCCTGAAATGTGGATTCAACGGCTTGATGCCAGCCACGCCCTGGATTACCGGGCGTTGATGCTCGAAGCCTATGACTTGCATCCCCAGGCGTTCACCTCCAGCGTGCGCGAGCGCGCGGTGATGCCGCTGAGTTGGTGGGAATCGCGCCTGACCGGCAAGCTGGACGTAGTGTTCGGGGCGTTCGAGAAGGGTGAGCTGGCGGGCATCGTCGGCCTGGCCTTCGAGTCTCGGGAAAAGGCCCGGCACAAGGCGACGTTGTTCGGCATGTACGTTTCAGGGGCGGTTCGGCAGCGCGGGCTCGGCTATCAACTGGTTCAGGCAGCGTTGGCTGAAGCACAGACCCATCAGGGCCTGAGGCTGATCCAGTTGACCGTTACCGCAGGCAACGAAGCCGCCTTCAAGCTGTATCAGCGATGCGGCTTCGTGCAGTTCGGGCTTGAGCCACTGGCAGTGCGGGTCGGTGAGGACTACTTCGACAAGATCCACATGTGGCGCGAGATCACCTCTGAGCCTTTGCCATAAGAGCTGTTGTGGCGAGGGGGCAAGCCCCCTCGCCACAGGTTCTTCGCTAGCATCGGGGGCGCCAAGCCTGTGCCGTGAGATCTGAAACCACCCCGATCCTACACACAGGGGATCTGCAATGACCCCATTTTTTGTGAACCCCGCAGATCCAATGTGGGAGCGGGCTTGCTCGCGAAAGCGGTAGGTCAGCCAACATTTATGTTGAATATGAACCCGCCTTCGCGAGCAAGCCCGCTCCCACATTTGATCATCATTGCCCCAGCCATTTCGGGTGACAGAGCATTAGCGAACTGCACTAACCCCGTCCAGCGTCGAAAACGACGTGTCCTTGGCCGTCAGCAAAAAGTCGCGCATGTAGGGGGCATCCAGCATGTCGGCGCGAATGCCGGCGTAGAGCGTCGCGAACAAGCCTTTCTCACCCAGTCGCTTGGCCTTCACATAGCCCCGTGAACTGTATTCATGCAGCGCCCAATGAGGCATGCCGCAGACGCCGCGACCGCTGGCCACCAGTTGCATCATCATCACCGTCAGTTCCGAGGTGCGCACCTGGGCCGGTTCGATGTCGGCCGGTTCCAGGAAGCGGGTGAAGATGTCCAGCCGATCACGCTCCACCGGGTAGGTGATCAAGGTTTCCGTCAGCAGATCTTCGGGCACGATGTACGGCTTGCTCGCCAGGCGATGCTGGTTAGCCACCGCGAGCATGGCTTCGTAGGTGAACAACGGCACGTAAGTGATCCCGACCAGTTCCAGCGGATCGGAGGTCACCACCAGGTCCAGGTCGCCTCGGGCCAGCGCCGGCAGCGGGGCGAAGGAGAACCCCGAGGCCAAGTCCAGCTCGACTTCCGGCCAGGCGTCGCGGAACTGGTCGATGGTCGGCATCAGCCACTGAAAGCAACTGTGGCACTCGATCGCCATGTGCAAACGCCCCGCCGTGCCGCCGGCCAGCCGCGCAATGTCACGCTCGGCGCCGCGCAGTAGCGGCAGGGTGGCGTCGGCCAGTTGCAGCAGGCGCAAGCCGGCACTGGTGAAGCGCACCGGTTTGGTCTTGCGCACGAACAACGGCATGCCCATGCGCTCTTCCAGCTCCTTGAACTGGTGGGACAGTGCCGACTGGGTCAGGTGCAGGCGGTCGGCCGCATCCACCAGGCTGTCGGCTTCGCGCAAGGCGTGCAGGGTTTTCAGGTGACGGATTTCAAGCACCGGGGGCTCCATGAGGAAAACTTGTGATCAACACGAAAAGGTTGAGTTTGTCTCATGTTGGGTGGGCTGTCGACAATAGCACCATCTTTTATAGGGAGGAATCTCACCATGGCCTTGGCCCACACACTTGGTTTTCCGCGCATCGGCGCTGACCGCGAATTGAAAAAAGCCCTCGAGGCCTACTGGAAGGGCGACCTCGATCAGGACGCATTGAAAAGCGTCGGTCGCCACCTGCGCGCCACCCATTGGCAATTGCAGAAAGACGCTGGCATCGACCTGCTGCCCGTGGGCGACTTCGCCTGGTACGACCAGGTACTGACTCACTCCCTGACCTTCGGCGTGATCCCCGAGCGTTTTGACAGTGCCAAGGATGAACGTGGCCTGCCGACCCTCGACACCCTGTTCGCCATGGCCCGTGGCGCTACCGCAGCCTGCTGCGGCGGTGAACATACCCAGGCGCAATACGCCCAAGAACTGACCAAATGGTTCGACACTAACTACCATTACCTGGTCCCGGAATTCACCGCTGATCAACAGTTCAAACTGAGCTGGGAACAGCTGTTCGACGAAGTCGACGAAGCCAAAGCCCTGGGCCACAACGTCAAACCGGTGATCATCGGCCCGTTGACTTACCTGTGGCTGGGCAAGGCCAAAGGCAATGACTTCGACAAGCTCGACCTGCTGGAGCGCCTGCTGCCGATCTACGGCGAAATTCTCGGTCGCCTCGCAGCCCAAGGCGTGGAGTGGGTGCAGATCGACGAACCGATCCTCACCCTCGACCTGCCACAAGCCTGGAAAAACGCCTTCGAACGCGCCTATCACATCCTCCAATACTCGCCGCTGAAAAAACTCGTGGCGACTTATTTCAGTGGCCTGGAAGACAACCTCGGCCTGGCTGTCAGCCTGCCAGTGCAAGGCTTGCACATCGACGCGGTGCGCGCACCGGATCAACTTGGCCAGGTGCTGGATCGTCTGCCGACCTACAAGATTCTCTCGGTGGGTCTGGTTAACGGCCGCAACGTCTGGCGCTGCGAGCTAGAGCAAGTCCTCGCGCAACTGCAGCCAGCCCAGGAACGCTTTGGCGATAACTTGTGGGTCAGCAGTTCCTGCTCGCTGCTGCACAGCCCGGTGGACCTGGACCGTGAAGACAAACTCGACCCCGAACTGAAAAGCTGGCTGGCGTTTGCCGTGCAGAAGTGCGGTGAAATTGCCGTGCTGCGTGATGCCCTCAACGATCCGCAATCGCCCAAAGTGCAAACCGCCCTGGCTGAAAGCCGCACCATTGCGGCCAGTCGCGCTCAGTCTCCGCGTATCCACAAAGCGGATGTGCAGGCCCGAATCAATGCCATCGGCGCAGCGGACAGCCAACGCCTCTCACCATTTACCAAACGCATCGCACAACAACAGGCACGGCTGAAACTGCCGGCGTTCCCGACCACCACCATCGGTTCGTTCCCACAAACCGCTTCGATCCGTCTGGCGCGCCAGGCCTTCAAGCAAGGCAAGCTGTCGGCCAACGATTACACCGACGCCATGCACAGCGAAATCCGCCACGCCGTGCAAATCCAGGAACGCCTGGGCCTGGACGTGCTGGTGCACGGTGAAGCCGAGCGCAACGACATGGTCGAGTACTTTGCCGAGCAACTGGACGGCTACTTGTTCACCCGGTTCGGCTGGGTCCAGAGCTACGGTTCGCGCTGCGTTAAACCGGCGATTATTTACGGCGATCTGAGCCGTCCGAAGCCGATGACCGTCGACTGGATCACCTACGCCCAGAGCCTCACCGACAAAGTCATGAAAGGCATGCTCACCGGCCCTGTGACCATGCTGATGTGGTCGTTCCCGCGCGAAGACGTCTCGCGCAAAATTCAGGCGCAGCAACTGGCCCTGGCCTTGCGTGATGAAGTGGTGGACCTGGAAAACGCCGGCATCAAGATCGTGCAGATCGACGAAGCCGCGTTCCGTGAAGGGCTGCCACTGCGCCGGGCGCAATGGCAGGAATACCTGGACTGGGCGGTGGAAGCCTTCCGCTTGAGTGCATCGGGCGTGCGTGACGAAACCCAGATACACACCCACATGTGCTACAGCGAATTCAACGACGTGATCGAGTCCATCGCCGCCATGGACGCCGACGTGATCACCATTGAAACCTCGCGCTCGGACATGGAATTGCTGGAAGCCTTCGAAGCGTTCGACTACCCCAACGACATCGGCCCGGGCGTCTACGACATCCACTCGCCACGGGTGCCGGACACGGTCGAGATGGTCAAATTGATGAGCAAAGCCGTGAAGCGCATTCCAGCCGAGCGCTTGTGGGTCAACCCCGATTGCGGTTTGAAAACCCGCGCCTGGCCGGAAACCGAAGCAGCGCTGGTAAACATGGTCGCGGCAGCACGGCAGTTGCGTAGCCAGCTGGCGTGAAGCGCCAGGAAGGAGCGGGGTAATCCCGCTCCTTTTTCTCATCAGAGGTTTTCGAAGTGTGGCAGCGCGGCAGATTGTTTGCCGATATCGGCGTAAGGCAGGTCGGCGTTGTCTGCGTGGGTGAGAAATCGATGTTGCGGTAATTTCAAGTGGGCTTTCTCGAATGCGCCGAATGCAGGTGCGGCCTTGTAGTAATGGAAGTGGGCGTACCACAGCACTTTCGCTGGTGTTTGCGTCAAGTCCCAGACTTCGTATTCCTGCATATAGTCAATTCGACCATTCGAGCGTCTGCCCAGGTTTTTGATCGGGCTGGTTTTACGGATATCTACCACGTGGTGCGTGACGAGGTCGTCGAGCATTCCATCGGTTGGTTTTTTAATCAGCAGCGACTGACGGGTTCGCAGTGCGCGACCGGTGGCAATCAGTTCGGTGGCCTTGTCGCGTAGCTGCTGGACAAGGGCATTGCCTGGAGCAATGTCCTCGATGCCAAGAGCGCGGCGTGTGAGTTCATTCGCCTCACTGATCATCATGTGCTCAAGGTCCACCGGGAGCATGTCTTGATCCGCGTAGGCTTGAACCCTGGTCTGGTAGGTTTCTTGCGATTGCAATCGGTGGCGGGCATCTGCCACTAACGGTTCAAGTTCTCTGCGAATGGAGTGGGATGGCTGTGGCTGTGGGTTCAAGAGGCGGAATTTGCCGTTGCTCCCTTGTTCCCAGATTTCCATGTACCCACTTCGTCCCGTCAGGATGTATTGCCGCTTTTGTTTAGTCGTTTCCCAGCGCTCCACCCCGATCAACAATTGGTCGCCTTCAGTGGTGAACACTTTTTTGTTGCTGCGCCCTGGAATAGTCGGTGCAGGCAAATCAAGAGCCTTGCGCGCTCTCTCGGCCATTTTCGCGATGCCGTCCATCAATGACGGCACGTCATCCAGATGAAAATGCTGAGGATAGCTGGCAGTCCAGGCATTCATATCCCGACGAAATTGACTGTAGTACTCGATGCACTCTTGAAGGATCTGGTTACGCTGAGCCTTGGTAACATTGACTTCCGGCAGACTGAATTGGGTGAACAAGGCGCGGTCGACTTGGGTTCTTTTCATTTGCGCCTGGCTTTGGAGCCAGGACCAGGACACATCGTTGACGGTGTCATAGCGTGTCACCATTTCCAGCAAGTTACCGGTTCTCATGTAAAGGAGGTTTGCCTCGCTGAGACGCCCGTTCAGCATTGTGACTTCCTGGGTCAGTTGGGCTTTGTGTGCCTTGACGGTAATTTTCTCGTACCAATAGTTAAGGTCCCGCATTTGGGCCTTGATGGTGTCGAGTTCTTTAATCGTTTCCAGCCGCAGCTTCCGGATATCCCCCAGCACACGCAGCCGGTCGGAGAGCGCTGTAGCAGGCAATGTGTCCAGACTCTCTATCAGCGCATCGATGCTGTTCAGCAGGGGATCGGTTCGATGATTGGCAAAGAACAATTGTTGCTTGTACCTGTCGGTCAGTAACGCCGCGTCATCGCTTTGGATTTGCACAAGCGCGCGCTTTTTGTTGCCGTGGCTGAGTGGAAGCAGATCTGCCAGCGTCTGGTAGTGCTGTTTGGCTAACTCGATATCGGCGATGCAGGCTGTCTCAGCTTCGCGCATCAGCGCCTTGGGACGCTCTGGATTGGCGTTGTAGGCTTGCAGGGCGGCTTTGGTGCGCTTTACCTGGGTATCGAATTGCAGGACGAGTCTATCGGCCTCTACGGTCAATGCATGATGGCGACGATAAGCATGGTCGCTCCACCAGCGAGGCAACCGTTCGCGCAGAGCCTGAGGCCATACCGGATCAAGCGTATCTGCCAGGTGCCCGAGCATGTTGCCGCCACCGAGCCCCCCGCCTTCGAACGTAACGCCATAAACGCCGAAATAAGTATCCCAGTGGCCTGCTTCATCGAGCGCGATGGGCTGTTTGTAGGTTTTTTGACTATTGCCGCTCAAGCGCCAGTTGCGTGAGTCCTTGCTGCGCTCGACCTGGAAAATCCGTCCCTGGCGCGCGATAAAATCACCCTCGGCATGGCGGTAGATATTGCGATAGGTCCCATGGGTTGCCGGCTGGAGTCCCGACAGGGAGACTGGCTGCTCATACTCGTAACCGGCGAAGCGTTCGGCCACATGCCGGGCCTGACGCATCGAGGGCATCCGTATCGCGGCCGCCGTTGTGCCCAACTTGTGAAGCTGGCGCGCGCGCGTGACGGAGCGGGCTGTCCGGGAAAGCGCCGAGACTGCAACTTCACCGGGGAGCAGATCCATGGCCGCGTCAATCAATGACAGCAGCACCGACTCGACTTCCGCCAGGCCGTCACCCACGTCTGCGCGTAAAAAGGCCGCCACCGCCTGGTTCGCGGCGATCCAGACATCGTAGAGGGAGATAGCGGTCCCGACGAAAGGCACCAGTCCAAAAGCCATTTTTATGTAGTTGAAGGCGCGCGGGCCTTTCAGTGCGTAACGCTCCATGTACAGCGCGTCGTTGGCGCGGGAGGTGCCGCGATGAGTTTCGATCAGGCGACCCATATGAGCATTGACCAGGTGGGCCGCCAACGAGGTGGTCGCCGGCCAACGCAAGCCGACTCCGATCAACGCGTCGAAGTGTTTAAGCATGCTCTGCTTGATGCGGATTTCGTGGGCTCGTACGTCACCCTGTAAGGCCCGGCCAGCCAGGTAGCCGACCCATTTGTCATGCAGACACAGGTTGAACAGGGCTTTGCGAGCGGTTTCCAGGCTGTCGTAACGGCGCAGGAATTGGCCATCGGGGCTGTCGGGCAGGTATAGCAGGGTGACCCCGCTGACCTGTTCCTCGATGAAGTTCACGCCAGACAAAGTCACGGGGCCTTCATTGGGTGTGTCCTTGCCACCCACGCTCAAGTGGGCCGGCAGCAATACAATGCGCTTGCCATCGGTGCGCCAGGCTTGGGGGGTGTCGGCGTCGATGGCGATGTTCAGGACTTGCAGGTCGTTTTGGTCGATCTGCTTTTGCAGGCGGGCGGTCTCACCCTGCAATTTGAGCATCAGAGCCCAGGGCTCGATCAGGCTCTCGCGGCGATGCTCTTTGCTGAAGACGGACTCGGTGGTCGCCCCTGTGAACGCGTCGCGGATCAGCGTTTCGTATGCCTTGGGCAAGTCGAGCTCCGGCAGGACCCTCATCAGATAATCACGGGTGATGCCGCTTTTCAGGGCTTGGGCTTCTGACGTGTTCGCCGCAGTAACCTCCACCTGCATGAAGCTCAATCGCAGGGAAAGGGGTTCCAGGTTCATCGACGGTGTGTTGTCTATATTGTGTTGGGCCAGATCCTCGAGAGACATCCTGCTACGCGTCACACTTGGAATCAGCACGAGTTTTTGCGGGGTTCCTGGCGCTCCGGGAGCGGGATCGAGATGCTTTGCCCATTTCACCGAATCGGGCAAGTCGAGCTTCACGTCGAAATGGCCCTTGATCGAGAAGTCCTTGCGCAGACGGGCGTGCAAGTGTTTGCGGGTGAAGTTGTCACGGGGTTCCAGGGCGACTGTTATCAGTTCGTGGCTGCGTTGCATCGCCGTGATGTATGCCTCGATCAGTCGCTTGAGCCTGGTACGGTCAGCCTCGGTCAGTGCACTGAGCCAATTTGGCAGGTTGGAGGCGAGGATATTGCTGAGGTCTTGCTCTTGCAGGTGGGCGAAAGCAAGGTTCCTGGCGGCATGCACCGGAACCTGCAACGTGGCGCGGGCGTGTTTACGCAAGATTTCCAGTTGTTCGGTACGCTGCGCGGCCATAGCCGGCTCGGCGTGACGCTGGCGTAGCGCGCCGGCCTGTTCTTCGAAGTCGCTGGTCAGTTGATTCAGCCCGTACGTCAGCGCGTCGCCAGGAATTTTATTCAGATGCAACGTCAGTGCATTGTCCTGCTGATGAATCTGCAATACCTGGCGTTCAAGCTCACGACGGTTGGCAAATCGTTGCAGACCACCGCCGGTGCCAGACCAGTAGAGCAGCACGCTGTGCGGCGAATTGGCATCGGTCAGCGCATCCGCTCGGGTGACGATAAATGCGCCGTTGAGTTCCTGGGCGGTGACCGTGGTTTTGTCACCGCTCTGTTCGGTCATCGATAGGGTCAGGCTGGCCGCGACCGGGTCCGGACCTGGATTGTCGGGAGTGTCCAGCAAGGCCTTGAGCAGGCTGCACTCCTCGTCATTGAGTTGTTTAAGAGCCAGTTGGAGCCTGGCTTCTGCGTGCAGACCGGCCTTATGGGCGCTGTGCAGGGCGGTGAACGCCTGCTGGAACGTGATCACATCCAGTGGGCGCGATCGATAAAGCAACGCAGAGGCGGCCTTGTCTGCGGCTTCTTCGGCGGTTTCCAACGCTTTGAGCGAGTCTTTGAACGGTTGCAGGCCCAGGTCATCTCCTACCTCTGCCACCAATGTTTCGAGCGCATCGCGCTGCTTGTTCAGCGCGGCCCGGCGCAGTGACAAGGGGATATCCGCATGTAGGCTGCCAAACAGTGGCTGTTCACCGGCCACAGTGTTGTCATCGGCGGTTTCCAGCTTGGGGGGTGAGGCGAGAATGGCAGTCTTGCCGCGCTCTTGGTCAACCTGGTCAACCAGGGCGAGGGATTGCGCACCGTGCTCCGCCAACCCGGGCTTGTCGCGGGTTGCGTGGTGTAACGCGCTGACCTGAGCCGGCTGGCAGGCCGCAAACAGGTCGCTTGCGCCCACGCCCATGGGGTCGGTTTTGGCGGTGTATTCAAAGCGAACGTTATCGGTGGGCAAGCCGGGCGGGACGAGTGCCTGTCGGAGAAGCCATGCCTCCATGTCGCTGCGTTGACTGAAAAGTTGAATGGCGACGGGCCGGCAAGGCAGATACAGCCATTGACTGCCGCTGGCCGCCTCGCCTGTGGTGATGACCCATGCGCCTGGGAGTTCGACTCGGCTGAGGTTACTCAATACCAGGGCCAATTGCTCGGTATGGACAGGCTGGCCGTCCAGCGTCAGAGCACCAAGGGGCGGATCAATGATTAACAACAGGGGTTTGAGCTGTTCCGCCGTCAGGGCTCTCTGGGCGAATGCCAGTTGGATGCTCGCTTCGAAATGCTGACGGTAAAGCTGTATTGCCCGTTGTTTACGCGATACCGCAGTGTTGGGGGCACGCGTGTCCCAGTAGGTTGCCCAGCGCTCGCGGTGCGACTGTTCAGGGTTGAGTGTCTTGAGTCGTTCGAGCATTTGCAGTGGAGTCAGGTTCGACAGGGGATGAGTCTGATTCAGACCGGTCACTTGACAGCGCGAATCGAGCGTCGTCTCCAGTGTCGGGTGTTGCAGGACGAAGGCGCAGGCATCGGTGAAGCTGACAAACCGTTGCGGATGCTCCTGTGTGGCGACGAAGAGCAAGCCAGCTTGTTGCCCGGCCAGATCGAGTTTCTGTTTCAACAGTTGAGTGAGCGTGTCACGCATTCCCGGACTGGCGGCAAGAAGCTCGCGCAAGCCCTCGCTGCTTTCGCGCCAGCGTGCCGAAGCATGCAGAAACAGGCTTTCGTCGTAGAGAGGCGGCAGCGCGGATGGGGTAGGTATGAGGATCGGTGCCGGGTTGGGGAAGTCGAAAAGAAGTCTATCGGTCATATCAACATGGCTCGGTGCGAGGAGCGGCGGTTCCACTCCATTTGCGAGCCATTTAAGGAAAGTTCTCGGGGACGGTGGCGGTAAATAGTTATCGCATCAGAGGAGGATGTGATCGAACGCACCTCGTGCAATCGGGCTGTCACGATGACCGCTCGGCAATCTTCATCAAACTGTCACGTAACTGTGGCAGCGCGCTTGAACAAACTTCATCAGACTCGCGCTCTACTGGAGTTCTGCGTTTCGGTGTTTTTCATGCGTGCTTTATTGTTATCGGCGGCCACTTTTCTGGCCGCTTTATTGTTCAGCTTGCCGTCCCTGGCGGCTTCGCGGTGCGATGTCAATGTTCCGACCGAGCGGGTCGATCTGGAGCAGGTGAGCCTGGCCTACCAGAGCATTGGCCGTGCCTCGGACCCTGCGTTGTTGCTGGTGATGGGCCTGGGCGGGCAGTTGATTCACTGGCCGGACGAGGTGGTGGTTGCGCTGTGTCAGCAGGGGTTTCGGGTAATCCGCTATGACAATCGCGATGTGGGCCTCTCGACTTGGCGGCAGGCGCCGGTCGACGCCAACCTGACGTTCGAAGTGCTGCGCTACAAACTCGGCTTGCCGGTATCGGCGCCGTACACCCTGACCGACATGGCAGACGATGCGTTTGGGTTGATGGATGCCTTGCGCGTCGAGCAATTCCACGTGCTGGGTGCCAGCATGGGCGGGATGATCGCCCAACATATGGCGGCCATGGCACCGCAGCGTGTCGAGAGCCTGACCTTGCTGATGACCAGCTCGGGGGCCGAAGGTTTGCCGGCGCCGAGTGCGGCGCTGGTGCAGTTACTCGCGCGACGTGGTGCGCCGAATCGTGAAGTGGCGCTGGAGCAGCAGGCTGATTTGCTGGCGGCATTGGGCAGCCCGGCGGTGAGCGATGACCGGCAGGCGTTGCTGCAGCAGGCGGCGCAGTCCTATGACCGGGCGTTCAACCCGGAGGGCGTGAAACGCCAGATCATGGCGATCCTCGCTGAACGGAGCCGTGTGGCGCTGCTCAATCAATTGCGGGTGCCGACGCTGGTGGTTCACGGCACCGCCGATCCGTTGTTGCCGGTGATGCACGGCGTACACTTGGCGGCGCACATTCGCGGCAGTCAGTTGAAGCTGATCCCGGGGCTGGCCCATCGTTTTCAGGAGGCGTTCAAAGCGCCGTTACTGGCGGCGGTGTTGCCGTATTTGCAGGCCCACCGCGAAGACACCTCGCATTGGGCGCAGATCGATCCAGTGGCCGAACACAATCTTCTGTAACACCCAAATCCAAACTGTGGGAGCCCTGTGGCGAGGGAGCTTGCTCCCGCTGGGCTGCGAAGCGGCCCCGATCCTGCAGAGGTTGAGCCTCAGATAATCCGCATTTACCGGTTTGCGACTGCTGCGCAGCCGAGCGGGAGCAAGCTCCCTCGCCACAAAAGCGCCTCAAAATTACAGTGGAGGCTGGTTTACGTTGGAACGAAATTATCCAGCATCCGGTTCACCGCCAGTTCACCCAGCATGACCGAGTTCTGGATGCCGAGCACGGTGTTGCGCTGCGGGCCGTTCAGCTGCCCCGCGAAATCACTCAACATCACGCTCGCCGCCGCCAGCGATTCGCAGGCGTTGACCAGCAGGGTTTCGTTATTGGCGTCGGGGGCGATGAGGTAAAGGGTGCTGGGTTTGCGTGGGGTGTCTTTGGGAATGACCGGTTTGAGGTAGTAATCGAGGGCGCGGTCGGCGGCTTCGTTGAGCTTTTTGGAGCCTGGGGTTTCGTATGGGGAAACGTCGTCGGTTTCCGGTGGGTTTGGAGTAATTTTGAACATTGGTACGGTAATCCTTTTAGTAGAGCCGCAACCTGTCTCGCTACTAAACGGGAGGGTGGCAGCTGTGCGCAAGTTAGTAGACCGGTAAGATTACCCAAAAACCCGGCGCGCCCGAGGGCGCCATGCGCACAGCTACCATCAAGCGCAGGTCGAAACCTGACTGGATGACACTTGTGCAACCGGATAATCCTAGCCGGGCTACTAAACCCGATCACTGGGAATCAGTGACAGGAACCAAGTTACCGACGGGCCTCCAGGCGCACAAGCCGGCGGATTCTGACGTGGTTGTAGGCGACGGCGCAAGGCGCTGTAGCTTTCAGGAAGTAACGCTAAACAAAACTAAACACGCCCTCCCAAACACCCGAAATCCCCTGTGGGAGCGGGCTTGCTCGCGAATGCGGTGCTTCAGTCAATGCACATATCGACTGACACGACGCCTTCGCGAGCAAGCCCGCTCCCACAGGGGGAACACTGCAATAGCTGCTACCCCGGTGCCTGCAAGTGTATCGTTCGAAATCCACTGAGAACCGCCGAATCGAAAAATATATCAATGTGCCACTACGGTTTTTACCGCTGCTGCCGACATAGGCAACATCGTTAATAATCATAGGGACTTGATCCATGAATCTTCACGTTCTACGCACCTGGGCAGTACTGACATTGCTCGCCTGCCTGACCCTCACTGGCTGTGCCCATGTGCAACCTCCAGTACCGCTGGACCATCAATTCTGGGATGCCAAAGAGCCGACTATCGGCGTGGCGATCACCGTGGTGCCGGAGCCGGTGCTGGCGTTGACCGGCAATCAGGGGATTCTCGATTACGCCATCAATAAGGGCGTTAACAACAAGCTCAGTGACAACGTCGAAAAATGGCAAGTGGGCGACCTCAACACCTTGCCCGATGTGCTTGTCGCCAAGCTGCAGGCCAAGGGTTACAAAGCCAAGCGGATCAACGAGCCATTCGACCTGAAGATGTATAAGGAAACCAGTTTCCGCGAAGGCTACATGACCCGTGACATGACCCCGGTCAAGGCCGCCTACGGCGTGGATCGTCTGCTGCTGGTGAATGTCTACGCCACCGGTGCCACCCGCAGCTACTACAGCATCGTGCCGACCAGTGTGCCGATGGCGCAGGTGGGCGGACAGGGCATGGTGATCGATCTGGCAGACAACAAACTGCTGTGGTTCAAACCCTTTGTCGCTACGCAAGCCGCCCAGGGCGAGTGGGACGAGCCGACCTACACCAACCTGTCCAACGCGTTCTATCAGGCTGTGGACAATAGCCGTCAGCAAATGATTACCCCGTTCGCGCAATGAAGCGCTTACCCACAGTGGCCGGTGCGCTGGCCCTGCTGATGATGACGGGGTGTGCGCAAAAACCGGCCCCTGAGGCTGGTTTCAAGGACCAGAGTGCCTTGCCTTACGTCCAGGCCCACGGCCTTAAGGTCGATGTGCAGTTGCCGCCATCCTTTGTGGGGGCCAGCACCGTGATCGACTCCCAGGCGGCTTTGAAGGCTGCATCGTCGAGTCATAATCTGGTGGCGAGTTCGGGCAACACTGCCGGGCTTGCCGGCTTGTTGGTCGCCAGCCTGATCAACACCCAAATGGGCAGCGGCAGCTTGCAGCGCGATGCGGAAAAAACCGCGCTCAAGGAAGCGCGACCGATGACCGACTTGCTTGCAGGCGTTCCGTTGCAGGAGCGTCTGCAAAAGCGCTATCAACAGGCTTCGCAAGTGGCCGGGTTCAAGCAGGGAGAAGGGCAGGTCACCGCGCGCTTGGTGATAGAGCCCAAACTGATGCTTACCCCCGATCGCGGCAGTTTCGTGCTGGTCAACCAGGTGCAAGTCCAGGACATTGCCGGTTCGGCGCTGTATCGCATGCGGATCGAAGTGGTCAGCCAGCCGATTCGGCGCTGTGGCAAGCAGTGCATCGACGACGGCAGCCTCGATTTGGCGAAGGTCACGGCCGTGCTCGACGAGTGTATCGACGAATCGATGCGCGTTTTGTCCACCGACCTGATGCAGCCGGCACCGCCAGCGGCAGCCCAGGAAACCTTGCGTTATGTGCTTGATGGCCAGCGAGTGGTGGAGCGTGGTTATCAACTGGCCAACAACGGTAACTACTGGCGTTATCGCAACCTCTACGGGGCGGTGAAGTCAGTGCCGGTGCCGTTTGAAGATGCATTGACGCAAGCGCAGTTGCAGAAGGTTTACGGGCAGTAATGCCCAATGCCAGTCAGTTAAGCGAGTAAAACGCTTTTCTGTAGGAGCCAGGGGTGGGGGGGGGGGGGGGGGGGGGGGGGGGGGGGGGGGGAGGGGGGGGGGGGGGGGGGGGGGGGGGGGGGGGGGGGGGGG
>NZ_JBXAOA010000010.1:0-160540 GCF_058802325.1 Pseudomonas sp. GW822-FHT02E03
CCCCCCCCCCCCCCCCCCCCCCCCCCCCCCCCCCCCCCCCCCCCCCCCCCCCCCCCCCCACCCCTGGCTCCTACAGGGGCCGAATGCAGTCTGTGCCAGTTGCGTCAAAGCATCGGTTTGCCGCCGGTGACGCCATACCGTTGCCCGGTGATGTAGCTGGCTTCATCCGAGGCCAGCAGCACATAGATCGGCGCGACTTCCACCGGTTGACCGGGACGGCCGAGCGGGGTTTGCGCGCCGAAGTTTTGCACGTCTTCCTCGGGCATGGTCGAGACGATCAGCGGCGTCCAGATCGGCCCCGGCGCCACGCTGTTCACCCGGATGTTCTTTGGTCCCAGCATCTGCGCCAGGCCGGCGGAAAAGTTGGCAATCGCGCCCTTGGTGGTCGCGTAGGCCAGCAATGTCGGCTTGGGCATGTCGGAGTTGACCGAACTGGTGTTGATGATCGAACTGCCGGGCTTCATGTGTTTCAGCGCCGCCTGACAGAGCCTGAACATGGCCGTGATGTTCACATCGAAGGTCATCACCCATTCTTCGTCCGGGATGTCTTCGAGGTTTTCGTGGGTCATCTGGAATGCAGCGTTGTTGACCAGAATGTCGATTCGGCCAAAGCGCTCGATCGTTTTGTCCACCAGCGCCTGGCAGTGTGCTTTCTGCGCCACATCGCCCGGAAGCAGCAGGCTTTGACGACCTGCCTGTTCGACCCAGCGTGCGGTTTCCTGCGCGTCTTCGGTTTCATTCAGGTAGGCAATCGCTACATCCGCGCCTTCCCGGGCGAAAGCAATCGCCACTGCACGGCCGATGCCGCTGTCGGCTCCGGTGATCAGGGCGATCTTGCCCTCCAGCCGACCCGAACCTTTGTAGCTTTGCTCGCCACAATCCGGGTAAGGGTCCATTTTCGTTTGAACCCCGGGGACTGGCTGGCTTTGTTTCGGGAAGGGTGGTTTTGGATAGTCAGTCATCGGGAAATCTCCTCTGTTCAAGGCAAAAGACCATGGCATTGGGTTGACCCCGGTCTTTTGTCTTGAGTTCGGTTGGACTTGCGACGGGTTTAGCGCCGAGGAAAGTTCGCTGTTCCTGCATACACTCAACTCATGAGTTAGGCTCAATGCGATGCAAGAAAACTCGGTGAGGAGTTGCTCATGAACACTCAATCGCTAATTGCACTGGCACTGTCGTTGGCATGTCTCGCTGGCTGCGAAAACAAATACGATGTGAACGAGAAAAATTGCGAGCCGAAAAACTTCATGAAGCTGCCGGACGATCAGAAGCGGGAAGCCTTCATCAAGGCTTGCCTGGAGCGCATAACGCCTTGAACAGTATTCGATGCTGCGCCTATCGCCCATAAAAAACCCGATGCGCAGGCATCGGGTTTTCGGTGTCAACCTGGGGCGTCAGGCTTGGCGGTTACGCAAACTACGCTCCATCCGCGCGATCCCTTCTTCCAGCAGCGCCCGTGGGCAGCCGAAGTTCAGACGCACGAACTGCCGGGCGTGATCGCCGAAGTCCAGCCCGGCGCTCAGCCCGACCTTGGCCTGTTCAAGGAAAAACTGCTGCGGGTTATCCAGCCCCAGCGCCGTGCAGTCGAGCCACGCCAGGTAAGTGCCCTGAGGGATGTTCATGGTCACACCCGGCAACCGCGTACGAACCGCTTCCACCAGATAATCCCGATTGCTTTGCAGGTAGGCCATGAGCTCGGTCAGCCACGGGCCGCCTTCGCGGTAGGCGACGCGGGTGGCTTCCAGGCCCAGCGGGTTGACGCTGTCGACCATGCCGCAGCGGGCGTTGTTGACCCGATGACGCAGTGCCGCGTCCTGAATGATCATGAACGCAGTCTTCAAACCGGCGATGTTGTAAGCCTTGCTCGCCGACATCAGGGTGATGGTGCGCTTGGCGATCTGCGGGCTGAGCGAGGCGGTCGGAATGTGTACGCGCCCATCGAAGCACAGCTCGGAGTGGATCTCGTCGGAGATGATCCAGGCGTCCTGCTCCAGGCAAATGTCGGCGACCGTTTGCAGTTCCTCACGCGGGAAGACCTTGCCCAGCGGGTTATGCGGGTTGCTCAGCAGCAGCGCGCCGCCCCCTTGCAGCGCTTCGCGCAAGGCATCGAGTGGCGTGGCATACGTGCCATCGGCCAACGCGTCGAAATCCAGTTCGACCTTGTTCAGCTGCCAGTGGCCCGGCGCATGGCGCAGTGGCGGGTAGTTTGGTGTTTGCACGACCACGTTCTGCTGCGGCTGAACCAGCGCGTTCAGGGCCATGTTGAACCCCGACTCGATACCCGGCAGGAATATCAGCTCCTGAGGTTGCACGCGCCAGGCGTACTTGCTCCACAGGTCGGCGACGATGGCGTCACGCAAGTCATCCTTAGCCACGCTGTAACCGAGCATCGGGTGTTCCAGGCGTTTTTGCAGCGCCTGAATGATCGCTGGCGGCGCGGCAAAGTCCATGTCGGCGACCCACATCGGCAACACGTCGGCCGGGTAGCGGCTCCATTTGGTACTGCCGGTGCCATGGCGGTCGAACACCTGATCAAAATCGAAAGTCATGCTCAGTCTCATAAAAGGCAGGGGTTAATCCGGGGGCCATGATAGCGCCAAACCCTGTGGGAGCGAGCCTGCTCGCGATGAGGGCTCACATTCAATATCGATGTCGCCTGACACTCCGCCATCGCGAGCAGGCTCGCTCCCACAACTGTGTGCCTGCTGGCTTGCGGCTACCCGGCTGTCGGTTTTCACACAGCACAAAACAGCATTGTCTACAGTTTAAAGTGGCGGTAGTTTCGTTGCCGTCACCGTGATCGTCCAGAAAAACCCGGCCAATGCACCGGGTTTCCACCTGATCAGGAGTGCACGATGGACCTCAACCGTCGTCAGTTCTTCAAGGTCGCTGGTCTCGGCCTTGCGGGCTCAAGCCTGGGCGCGCTGGGCATGGCCCCGACGCCCGCTTTCGCCGAACAAGTGCGTCATTTCAAGCTCGCCCATACCCATGAAACCCGCAACACCTGCCCGTACTGCTCGGTCGGTTGCGGCTTGATCATGTACAGCCAGGGCGACAACGCGAAGAATGTCGCCCAGAGCATCATCCACATCGAAGGCGATGCCGACCACCCCGTCAATCGCGGCACCCTCTGCCCCAAAGGCGCAGGCCTGCTCGATTTCATTCACAGCCCCAGCCGTCTCCAGTACCCGCAGGTGCGCAAGCCCGGCACCACGGAATGGACGCGAATCTCCTGGGATGAAGCGCTGGATCGCATCGCCGACCTGATGAAGGCCGACCGCGACGCCCACTTCATCGAGAAGAACGCCCAGGGGCAAACGGTGAACCGCTGGCTGACCACCGGGTTCCTCGCGGCGTCGGCGTCGTCCAACGAAGCGGGTTACATCACCCACAAGGTGATTCGCAGTCTCGGCATGCTGGGGTTTGATAACCAGGCACGTGTCTGACATGGCCCGACGGTGGCAAGTCTTGCCCCGACGTATGGCCGTGGTGCCATGACCAACCACTGGACCGATATCGCCAACGCGAATCTGGTTCTGGTGATGGGTGGCAACGCCGCAGAAGCGCACCCATGCGGTTTCAAATGGGTGACCGAAGCCAAAGCCCACAACAAGGCGCGGCTGATTGTGGTCGACCCTCGTTTCACCCGTACCGCCTCGGTGGCCGACTATTACGCGCCGATCCGCACCGGCACCGACATTGCCTTCATGGGCGGGCTGATCAATTACCTGCTGACCGAAGACAAGATCCAGCACGAATACGTGCGCGCCTATACGGACGTGTCGTTCATCGTCAAGGCCAACTACGGTTTCGAGGACGGCTTGTTCAGCGGTTACGACGCGAGCAAGCGCATCTATACCGACAAGTCTGGCTGGGGCTATGAAATCGGCGAGGACGGTTTCGCCAAAGTCGACCCGACCCTGCAAGACCCACGCTGCGTCTACCAATTAATGAAGCAGCATTACAGCCGCTACACCCTGGAGCTGGCCAGTCAGGTCTGCGGCATGCCCGTGGACGCGATGAAGAAAATCTGGGAGGAGATCGCCACCTGCTCGCAACCGGGCAAAACCATGACGATTCTCTACGCCCTGGGTTGGACCCAACACTCGATTGGCTCGCAGATGATCCGCAGCGCGGCCATGGTCCAACTGCTGTTGGGCAACGTCGGCATGCCGGGCGGGGGCGTCAATGCCTTGCGCGGGCACTCCAACATCCAGGGCCTGACCGACCTGGGCTTGCTGTCCAACCTGCTGCCCGGTTACCTGACCCTGCCGGCCGAGGCCGAACAGGATTACAACGCCTACATCGCCAAACGTGCACTCAAGCCGTTGCGCCCTGGGCAGATGTCTTACTGGCAGAACTACGGCAAGTTCCACGTCAGCCTGATGAAAGCCTGGTACGGCGCCAATGCCACCGCCGAGAATCACTGGGGCTACGACTGGCTGCCCAAGCTGGACATCCCCGGCTACGACATCCTGAAAATGTTCGACATGATGGGTAAGGGCGAGGTCAATGGCTACATGTGCCAGGGCTTCAACCCGATCGCCGCGTTGCCGGACAAGAACCGTGTAATGAAGGCGCTGGCCAAGCTCAAGTGGCTGGTGGTGATGGACCCACTGGCCACCGAAACCTCGGAGTTCTGGCGCAATGTCGGGCCTTATAACGATGTGCAAACGGCCGAGATCCAGACCGAAGTCATCCGTCTGCCCACCACCTGTTTCGCCGAAGAAAACGGTTCGCTGGTCAACAGCGGTCGCTGGCTGCAATGGCATTGGAAGGGTGCCGATGGCCCGGGGCAGGCGCGCACGGACGTGAAGATCATGGCCGAGTTGTTCTTGCGCCTGCGCAAGCGTTATCAGGCCAACGGCGGTGCCTGGGCCGAGCCGATCCTCAAGCTCGACTGGCCCTACAAGATCCCCGATGACCCGACGCCGGAAGAGCTGGCCCGGGAATTCAACGGCTACGCTGTCGCCGATGTCACCGACGCCTCGGGCGCGGTGGTCAAGGCCGGTCAGCAGCTGTCCGGCTTCGGCCAACTCAAGGACGATGGCAGCACGGCATCCGGGTGCTGGATCTTCTGCGGCAGTTGGACCGAGCAGGGCAACAACATGGCCCGGCGTGACAACAGCGATCCTTTCGGTATGAAGCAGAACCTGGGCTGGGCCTGGGCCTGGCCGATGAACCGGCGGATTCTCTACAACCGCGCTTCTTGCGACCCTCAAGGCAAACCGTGGGACGCCAACAAGCGGCTGGTGTGGTGGAACGGCAAGGTCTGGACCGGCACCGACGTGCCTGACTACAAGGCCGATGTGCCGCCGGAAGCCGGGATGAACCCGTTCATCATGAACCCCGAAGGCGTGGCGCGTTTCTTCGCCCTCGACAAGATGAACGAAGGGCCGTTCCCGGAACACTATGAACCGTTCGAGACGCCCATCGGCATCAACCCGATGCACCCCAACAACAAGCAGGCGACCAGCAACCCGGCCGGGCGGATCTTCGATTCCGTCTGGGACACCCTCGGGCAGGCCAAGGACTTCCCTTATGCGGCGACCAGCTACCGGCTGACCGAACACTTCCACTTCTGGACCAAGCATTGCCCGATCAACGCCGTGACCCAGCCCGAGCAATTTGTCGAAATCGGCGAGGTGCTGGCCAAGGAAAAAGGCATTGCTGCCGGTGACCGGGTCCGGGTCAGCTCCAAGCGCGGGCATATCGAAGCGGTGGCGGTGGTGACCAAGCGGATTCGTCCGCTGCAGGTCAACAATCAGGTGGTGCACCAGATCGGAATCCCGTTGCACTGGGGCTTCACTGGCGCTACCCGTCACGGTTACCTGACCAACACCCTGGTGCCGTTCCTCGGCGATGGCAACACACAGACCCCGGAATCCAAGTCATTCCTGGTCAACGTGGAGAAAATCTAAATGGCCAGCCAAGACATCATCGCCCGCTCGGCCACCACCACAGTGCCACCCTCGGTGCGCACGCAAGAGGAAGTGGCCAAGCTGATCGACACCACCAAATGCATCGGCTGCAAGGCCTGCCAGGTCGCCTGCTCGGAATGGAACGAGCTGCGCGACGACGTCGGTCACAACCTCGGCACCTACGACAACCCTCAAGACCTCAGCGCAGATACGTGGACCCTGATGCGCTTCACCGAGCATGAAACCGACGCCGGTAACCTCGAATGGCTGATTCGCAAGGACGGCTGCATGCACTGCGCCGAGCCCGGCTGCCTGGCGGCGTGCCCGAGCCCGGGGGCGATCATCAAGCATGCCAACGGCATCGTCGATTTCGATCAGGACCATTGCATCGGCTGCGGCTATTGCATCACCGGCTGCCCGTTCAACATTCCGCGCATCTCGCAAAAGGACCACAAGGCTTATAAATGCACGTTGTGTTCGGATCGGGTGGCGGTGGGGCTGGAGCCGGCCTGTGTGAAAACCTGCCCGACCGGCGCCATCGTTTTCGGCAGTAAGGAAGACATGAAAGAACACGCCGCCGAACGTATCGTCGACCTCAAGAGTCGCGGTTTCGAAAATGCCGGTTTATATGACCCCGCAGGCGTCGGTGGCACCCACGTCATGTATGTGCTGCACCATGCCGACACGCCCAGGTTGTATGCCGGGTTGCCGGATCACCCGGCGATCAGTCCGCTGGTGGACTTGTGGAAAGGCCTGAGCAAACCCCTGGCGTTGCTGGCCATGGGCGCGGCGGTGCTGGCCGGGTTCTTCCACTACGTGCGCGTCGGGCCACAACTGGTCGAGGAAGACGAACATCCAGTCACCCTCGACCCAGCGGTGCATGAGTTCGATCCATCGGTGCACACCTTTGATCCGACGAAACCCGGCGGGGAGGACAGGCCATGAACGACAAACCAATCCTGCGCTACACCGCCAACCAGCGCACCAATCACTGGCTGGTGGCGATTCTGTTTCTCGCGGCCGCGCTGTCGGGGCTGGCCTTGTTCCACCCGGGACTGTTCTGGCTCAGCAACTTGTTTGGCGGCGGTTCGTGGACGCGCATTCTGCATCCGTACATGGGCGTGGCGATGTTTGTGCTGTTCCTCGGCTTGGTGTTCAGCTTCTGGCGGGCGAATTACTTCAGCGCCAACGACCGGTTGTGGCTCAGGCGCGTCGGAACTGTCATGCGTAACGAAGAGGAGGGCGTGCCGCCGATCGGCAAGTACAACCCGGCGCAGAAGCTGCTGTTCTGGGTGTTGCTGATCTGCATGCTGGTGCTGTTGTTCAGCGGCTTGGTGATCTGGCGTGCCTGGTTCAGCGCGTACTTCGGCATCACCGGTATTCGCTGGGCGATGCTGCTGCATGCGCTGGCGGGTTTCATCCTGGTGCTGAGCATCATCGTCCACGTCTATGCCGGTATCTGGATTCGTGGCTCGGTCCACGCCATGGTGCGTGGCCGGGTCAGCCGCGCTTGGGCGAGAAGACACCATGAGCTCTGGTACCGGGAAGTGACCCGAGACGAGACGCCTGAGCGACCGATCACAAAAAAAGGATGACCCCTTGGCGACGATCCTCGAGCCTGGGCAGATAGAAGCGGCGGCGAGTTCACCGCCGTTTCTGTACCTGCCACCGAACAACCTGTTCACCTTGCGTGCGCTGCGTCTGGAACGCTTGGCCGACGGGCATCCCATGGCGGACTATCTGCGCTTGATCGCGGGGCTGTGCCACGTTCAGCAGAACCTGATGGACGATCCGCCCGTGACGACCCTGCCCGATCCCGAACGCCTGCGGGTGTGCATGGAACATGGCTTGCCACCATTCGCCGCCGACAGTCTGGTGCGCGAAACCGTTTGGCTGCCGTATCTCGAAGCCTTGTTGCAACGCTATCAGCCACCGCCACAATCGGCGGTAGAAAACGCCGTGACGACGTTGCGCAGTGCCAACCCGGGGCTGCTCAAAGCGTGGGCGATTGCCTTGGTCAGCGGCCAGTATTCAATGCTGCCGGCAGAGTTGGTGCCGTTCCTCGGTGCAGCGCTGCAAGCGGCCTGGAGCCATTGGCTGTTGAGCACACCCAACCTTGAACTCAAGCGCGGCGACAGCCTCAGCCAATGCCCGGCCTGCGGTTCGCCGGCGATGGCCGGGGTGATTCGTCATCGCGGCAAATACAACGGTTTGCGTTATCTGGTGTGTTCGTTGTGCGCCTGCGAATGGCATGCGGTGCGGGTCAAATGCGTGTACTGCGAACAGAGCAAGGGGCTTCAGTACGTCAGCTTCGAGGATGACCGTCACGCCGCCAATCAGGCACCGTTGCGGGCGGAAGTCTGCCCCGGCTGCAACAGCTACCTGAAATTGATCTACCTGGAAAACGATGCCGAAGCCGAAGCGCTCTCGGCAGACCTGTCCAGCCTGATGCTGGACATGCGCCTGGAGCAGGAAGGCTACCAGCGTCTGTCGCCGAATCTGATGCTGGCACCGGGAGGCGACTGAGCCTGTCCCTACATGATGCCGAGCGCGTAAAGCGATCGCAAAACCGGTGCCTGCGGTAGGTCAGCCTTACCGCGATTACCGGTTTTACGACGGTTGCGCAGCCGAACGAGGGCAAGCCCCTGGCGACAGGACGCCTGTGATTACTTAGGTGGTTCGTGTTTGTCCAGCGCTCGGTTCACCGCCAACTCGCCCTGCATGATGATTTGCGCGATGCCTAGAATGGTATTGCGGTGTGGCCCCTGTATAAGCGCAGCAACATCGTTGAGCATGACGCTGGCCGAAGCCAGTGACTCGCAGGCGTGGGCCAGCAGAGATTCGGTGCCGATCTCTGGGTTGATGATGAACATTTGGCTGGGTTTGTACGGCGTGGCCATGATGTGGGCACTCGGATTGAGGTAGTAATCGAGAGCGCGCTCGGCCGCTTCGTGGAGTTTTTTTGAATCGAGTGATTCATACGGGGATGCCGAATCTGCGGTCGGCGGATTGGGTGTTATTTTGAACATAGTACGGTCTCCATAAAAGGTGGAGCCGTCACCAACTTGCGACTAAACAAGGGGTGGCAGCTGTACGCAGGTTAGTCGACCGGGGAGACGCGAAACCGGCGCACCCGAAGGCGCCCTGCGCACAGCTGCCATCAAGCGCAGGTATAGAAAATACCTGACCATCTGGAGCGCAAATGCGCTTCACGTAACCGCGGGCGACTAAACCCGATCACTGATGAGCAGTGACAGGAACAAAGTTACCGACGGGTCCCAAAGCGCACAAGCCAGCGGATTCTGGCGCACGCGTAGGTAACGACGCAAGGTGTTGTAGCCTTTAGGACGTAACACTGAGTGTCATTAAACACGCCCTCTGCAATGGGTGGATGCACCTCAAAAAAACGAGGAAACCTCTGACAGTTTTTTTGTAGTAGTCGCTGGGAGCGCGGCGTTTAGCAGGGTGTTGCAGTGGGGGCGCTCGCCATCAGCGAGATCATTGCGCGGTGATGGTGATAGTGGGCGGAGAGCATGCCTTTAAAGCTCAGAGGCTACACTCAGACGCGACGGTCACTCGTTTCCGGGAGCCTCTGATGTCCGCAATCTCAGTCAGCCAAGCCTTGCGGCTGCCTTCCATCGACAGCTTGCTGCGCCATCCTGCCTGCCAGGCGTTGGCCGAGCGTTACGGGCGCGATGCGCTGCTGGCCGGTTTGCGGCAACTGCTCGATGATCTGCGCGAGCCGGTTAAAAAGGGTGAACTCAATGCGGTTGAAATCGCCCCCGACGTATTGGCGGGCAGGGCTGGCGAACGTCTGGCGATCCAGCATCGCAGCCAGGTGCGGCGGGTGTTCAACCTGACCGGCACAGTGCTGCACACCAACCTCGGTCGAGCGTTATTGCCAGAGACGGCTATCGAAGCTGTTCAACTCGCCGCCCGCTACCCACTCAATCTGGAATTCGACCTGCACAGCGGCAAGCGCGGTGATCGAGACGACCTGATCGAAGGCCTGATCCGTGAGCTGACTGGCGCCGAAGCGGTGACCGTGGTCAACAACAATGCCGCTGCCGTGTTGCTGACACTCAACAGCCTGGGCGCGCGCAAGGAAGGCATCATTTCCCGTGGCGAGCTGATCGAAATCGGCGGCGCCTTCCGCATTCCCGACATCATGGCCCGCGCCGGAGTGCGGCTCCACGAAGTGGGCACCACCAACCGCACCCATGCCCGCGATTACGAGGCCGCCATCGGTCCGCGCAGTGGTCTGCTGATGCGCGTGCACGCGAGCAATTATTCCATCGAAGGCTTCACCGCCCGGGTGCCGACGGCAGAACTGGCGGAGTTGGCTCACCGCCACGGGCTGCCGCTGCTGGAAGACCTCGGCAGCGGCAGCCTGCTGGACCTGACTCGCTGGGGCCTACCCGCCGAACCGACAGTGCGTCAGGCGCTGCTCGATGGCGCGGACATCGTCACCTTCAGCGGCGACAAACTGCTCGGCGGTCCCCAGGCCGGGTTGATAGTCGGCCGCAAAGACCTGATCGCCAAGATCAAGAAGAACCCGCTCAAGCGTGCACTGCGGGTCGACAAGCTGACCCTCGCCGCGCTCGAAGCGGTGTTGATGCTCTACCGCGATCCGGATCGATTGGCCGAGCGCCTGCCGAGTCTGCGCCTGCTGACCCGCCCCCAAGCCGACATCCTCGCCCTGGCCGAACGCCTGCAACCGTCCCTGGCGCAGGTATTGGGTGACGGCTGGAGCGTCAGCGCGGTGCCGGCGTTAGGCATGATCGGCAGCGGCAGCCAACCGGTGGCTCGTTTACCGAGCGCCGCGTTATGCCTGCGGCCCAACGTTTCCAAACGTCTGCGTGGGCGGCGATTGCTGGGGCTGGAGGCCGCGTTTCGTCGGCTGCCGATTCCCGTGCTCGGTCGCATCGACGATGACGCGCTATGGCTGGATTTGCGCCAACTGGATGACGAAGCCGCATGGCTGGCGCAACTCGATCAACTGCAGGAGGAGGGCCAGGACGAGTGATTGTCGGCACGGCGGGGCACATCGATCACGGTAAAACCTCCTTGCTCCAGGCACTGACCGGCCAGGCAGGCGACCGTCGCCGGGAAGAACGCGAACGCGGCATGACCATCGACCTCGGCTATATCTACGCGGCGCTGGAACCAGGCGCCGCCCTGACCGGTTTTATCGACGTGCCCGGTCATGAGCGCTTCACCCACAACATGCTGGCCGGGGCGCAGGGCATTGATCTGGTGTTGTTGGTGGTAGCGGCTGATGACGGCGTCATGCCGCAGACCCGCGAACATTTGGCGATCGTCGAGTTGCTGGGCATCCCTCGGGCACTTATTGCAATCACCAAATGCGACCGCGTCGACCCTGCTCGTGTGCAAGCCGTCCGTGAACAGATCGAAGCATTGCTCGCATCCGGCCCCTATGCCGACGCACCGCAAATCGCGCTGTCGAGTGTGACCGGCGAGGGTGTCGAGACACTGCGTCAGGCCTTGCTGGATGCGCAACATGAGGTGCTTCAACGCAGCGCCAGCGGCGGTTTCCGCCTGGCGATTGATCGGGCGTTCAGCGTGGCCGGTGCCGGTATCGTGGTGACCGGCACCGCGTTGTCCGGCCAGGTGGCCATGGGCGATACGCTGATGTTGAGTCCGCTGGGTAAACCCGTGCGGGTGCGAGGCCTGCATGCGCAGAATCAGGCGGCCGACATCGCCACGGCCGGGCAGCGAGTCGCGCTGAACCTGAGTGCCGAGCGTCTGGCCCTGGAGCAAATTCACCGGGGCCACTGGCTGTTGGCCGAATGGCTGCATGCGCCGACCCAGCGCCTGGATATCGAGATGACCTTGCTGGCCAGCGAAGCGCGAAGCTTCGAACACTTTCAACCGGTGCACGTGCATCTCGGCACTCAGGACGTAACGGCGCGGGTGGCCTTGCTGGAGGACGCCAGCCTGGCACCGGGGCAGCGAATGTTCGCGCAACTGCTGGTGAACGCGCCGGTGCTGGCGGTGAAGGGCGACCGCTTGATCCTGCGTGATCAAAGCGCCCAACGCACCCTCGGCGGTGGCCGGGTACTCGACCCGTTCGCCCCGGCCCGACACCGCCGCAGCCCCGAACGATTGGCGCAGCTACAAACGCTGGCCACCACCCACAGCCTGGAAGACGCACTGCCGGCGCTGCTGGCCAACAGCGACACCGGGCTTGATCCCCTGCGTCTGGAGCGCCAGTTCAATCGTCTGCGCGATAGCTGGGCATTGCCCGATGATGTGCGCTTGATCGATACGCGGCAGGGGCCGTTGCTGTTCAGCGCTGCCCGCTGGGAAGCCCTGAAAGCGCCGCTGCTGGAACACCTCGCACGCTTTCATCAACTCGAACCGGATCAAATGGGACCGGACAGGGACCGCCTGCGACGCTTCGCCGGCACCGCGCTGGACCGGCCGACCTTTATCAGCCTGCTCGACGAATTACTGGCCAGCGGCGCGATCGTCGCCAGCGGCCCATGGCTGCATTTACCCGATCATCAAGTGCGCTTGAGCGAGGACGACGAGACCCTGTGGCAACAGCTACAACCGCTGTTTGAACAAGCGGGTTTCGATCCGCCATGGGTGCGTGACTTGGCCAAAGTCGCTGGCCGTGAAGAAGCCGCCGTGCGCCTGCTGCTGCGCAAGATGGCGCGACTGGGGTTGCTGCATCAAGTTGTTCGTGACCTGTTCTACACCGACACGCTGCTGCGTCGATTGGCGGCTATGCTGGTGCAACTGGCCAGCGATGACCCGGTGATTCAGGTCGCCGCGTTTCGCGATGCCGTGGGCCTGGGGCGCAAACGCAGCATTCAGATTCTTGAGTACTTCGACCGAATCGGCCTGACCCGACGCTTTGGCGACCGGCGCCACATCCGGCTCGACAATGCACTGGCCCAACAAACAGAAGACTGAGTTCAAGGAAGGCAATCGCGCCCGGTGGCGCGGCCGGGCTTCAAACCCGGTTGGGGACGGCATCCGTTCCCGGGCAGGTTCGACTCCGGCTGCCTTCCGCCATTTCCAACCTTAACGGCGACTGATATTTATGACTCATCTGACTAAAATGGCCTTCACCTCCAGCAGATGTTTGCGTAACCGGTCTGCATAATCCTCGGCGACAGCAGCCTGAACGCTAGCGCGATTGGCCAGTGCATGACGCCACTCGGCAATGCGACCAAGTCCATCAAACAATGAATGACTTTGTTCGAATCCCAGTATGTCGAAGTAGCGAAAAACTGGGGCTACAGCAATATCCACCATACTGAACGTTTCGCCAGCGAAGTACGGCCCCTCCATCTTTTCACCGCCAAGTCTCTCCAGCTTTCCCCTCAGCGCTGAAGACTTACCAAGCGCTGTCTGCTGATCCGTTGCGTTCAAATATCCCCATGCATCAGCAAGCATACCAGTGGCGAATTCGATCCAAGCACGGTGTTGAGCACGGGAAATTGCATCTTTCGGGTGCAAAGCGGGCTCCGGATACACCTGTTCGATGTATTCACAGATAGCCACGCTCTCGAAAAGTACGGTCGCTTCCTCATCGCCTTTTTGCACCATTAGAAGCGGGACTTTGCCCGTTGGCGACATGACCCGAAACCAGTTGGGCCTGTCCTTCAAATCCACATCAACCCGTTGAAATGGAGCCTCTTTTTCGAGGAGTAAAATTGCTACTCGCTGAACAAACGGACAAAGCCCGTGGCTAACAAGCGTGAGCCGTGATTGTGACATTTGAATACCCACTGTTATTTCGACTACACCCGCTTCCGAGCGGGAAGCGGGCTGTATAGAAGTGAAGTTGCGACTAGCCCATTAAAGCGAGCGCCCACCATCAACAATAATTTCCGTTCCGACCGTCCAACGAGACTCGTCCGACGCCAGATACAGAACCGCCTTAGCTACTTCTTCAGGCGTACCGAAACGGCCAAAGGGTATAGTCGCGGCGATATCTTTGTTGACCTGCTCGCGGTAGGCATCGGGGATACCCGCCTTGTCGTACAGCGGCGTGTCGATCGGACCAGGGCTGACCGCATTTACTCGAACACCACGCGGGAGAAGCTCGCTAGAGAGCGTTTTCGACATGTTCAGAAACGCCGCCTTTGTTGCGGCGTAAATGGATGAACGCGCGGCGCCCAGGTGCGCACTGACCGAGGTGTTAAGAACCACCGATGCAGGGTTGGAGAAGACCGGCAGCAGTGCTTGCAGGAGGAAGTAAGGGCCTTTGACATTGATGTCAAAGGAGCGGTCAAACATCTCCTCGTTCCAGTCTTCGATTGGCATCCAGACGGATACGCCAGCATTGAGGAAGGCAACGTCGAGCTGCCCGTAATGAGACTGAACAGCCTGCGCCAGCTCCTTCTGGGCTGCGACACTGGCGGAGTCGGCTCGCAGCACCAGGACTTCGCTACCTAAAATAGCTTGAGCATTTGCCATGGACTCAGGATTAACACCTGTGACGATCACGCGTGCGCCTTCGGCGAGAAATTGCTTGGCGGTCTCCAGACCGATGCCGCTTGTACCGCCAGTGATGAGGGTACGCTTGCCTTGTAAACGGGACATGTAAATTTCCTCTCTTTTGGGGCGGCCAGCCGGACGACTGACCTTCTGAGAGCAACTATGTATTCATGCCAGCGCGCTGATAAGATTGGTAAATAGAATAGATCTCATGCAAAATTTGCATGAAAAGGGGCGTGATGGACCGGTTGTTACTGATGAGCTGTTTTGTACGCGCTGTCGAGACAGGTAGTTTTACTGCTGCGGGACGTGATCTAGGACTAGGGCAACCGAACGTCAGTCGTTACGTCGCGGCTCTTGAAGACCATTTGCAAACCAGGCTGCTTCACCGATCCACACGAAAGCTGATGCTCACGCCCGAGGGTGAACGGTACTACGCAGATGCGCGGCGTATTCTGGACTCAGTGGAACAGTCAGAGTCCTCACTGAGAGGGAACGTAGCGCCGTCTGGGTTACTGCGCGTCGCTTGCCCGACCGCATTGGCTCACACCTTCATCGTACCGCACGTCGCGAGCTTTCTAGGGCGCTATCCCGAACTGTCGCTCGATCTTCAAATCAATGATCGCTACGTCAATTTAGTCGACGAGGGGGCAGAACTCGCGATTCGTATTGGGCACCTGGAGGACAGTGCAATGCGAGCCCGGCCACTAGCGAGGTTCGAGCGTGTGTGCGTTGCCAGCCGTGCGTACCTAGAGAAACGTGGCTCTCCCTCTTCGCCTGATGACCTGAAGGAACACGACTGCCTCATTTATACCCTCCTATCCACTGGAACCAACTGGCGGTTTAAGGATACTGATGTCCCGATCTCCGGACGACTGCGTGTCAACTCGCCTGAGGCGATACGTGAGTACGTCAATGCAGGATTGGGAATCGCGCAGGGGCCTCAATGGCTTTATGAGGAAGGGCTGAGAAGTGGCAATCTTCAATTGCTGCTTAACGAATACGTGGCGCCACCCGTCCCGATCCAAATCGTATACTTAGCGAATCGGCTGCTGCCCCAGCGAGCCATCGTTTTCATGGATTTTATGGCGGATGTTTTTGCTGCATTCCATGAGCGCCCTAAATAGCCTCCTAGCCCACGGCCAGGGTGCGAACGGAGAATCACAGCATGGCGGCCCCTTGGGCGAAAATCGCTGCACACTCACCATTCTTGCTCGTCAACGGGGCTTTAAGTAGTCACACCGGACTGCGGGGCTTGCCTCTCAAAAGTGTCCTGATTTATTGCCAACGCCGATTTGATACATCTCTAAATCAAAGTTGCCCCGCTCTACTGAGCGGGGGCGTCATCCCTGTTAACAGGCGCTAGCTGCCGGATTGCGTGCCATGACGATCCACGCAGCGCCGTCGATCATCACCGACCGCTCGCCGGGGAGGCCTGCGAAGGCGGCGCGAACCGCGGCCGAGGCGTGGGCGCGGATGTCGTCGGGCTGATTAGCGAGCATAAGTGACAGCGGGCCGCCCTCGAACGCCATCCTCACCGCGTCGTCGATCGCCGTGTCCCGCGTCTCGCCTTCGCCGAACGGGATGGAAACATCGAAGGGCGCAATAGTGATATCGGTAAAGCCAGCCTCCGTCAGGATACGTGTCACGCGTCCCCGGTCGCCGAACGAGAATGGTCCGGGCGCTTCGGGATCGGGCGGTGCGGTCGGCGGGACAATGTCCTTGATCGCGCTCATCGGCAGGCGGACCCAATCGTTCTCGGCCACGCCGCGCCAGCAGACAAATGCGACCCGTCCGCCCGGCCGGAGCGCGCGTCGCATATGGGCGAACGCCCCTGTCGGATCGTCGAAAAACATCACTCCGAAACGCGAGAACAGTATGTCGAACGAGCCCTCGGGCAGCTCGACGCTGCTGGCGTCGGCTACCTGGAACTGTGTAGGAGTATCCTCTGGCGCAAGCGCACACGCTCGGCCGATCAACGGTTCAGATATGTCCACACCCAGTACGTGGCCGCCCGAGCCGACGCGGGCGGCCAGAGCCAGACTCGACGCGCCCGCTCCGCAGCCGACGTCCAGCACGCGCTCACCCGTCGCGGGCGCAGCGGCTTCTATCGCGGCCTGGCCGAATACCGCAAACATGGCATCGAGCCGGGCTTGATTGGCGGCCCAGTACTCTCCGCTTTGGCCATTCCAGTCGGCGACCTGATTGGCATTTTGCTCTGTCATGACATCTCCTCGTTTTGATTCGCTCCTAACTAGCTACCTTTGAACTAGGCAAGGGGAGGCTGAACCGATGCCAAGGTGCGCAACGTCTCGACCAAACCCGCCTTTACAATGGCGCGCCCTTCAAAAGCCAGCGACAACCGAAGAAGGGAATCTGTGCTCTCAAACCAGCATCGACTGCTGGGCGAAGATGCCCGCCATCGCGCCTTGCCATGATGCCGTGGTGACCGACGCCATGAGGGGATTGGCGAGATCGCCGGCAGCGTAGACGCCGGGCATACTGGTTTCGCGGCGTTCGTCGACCTTGAGGACGATGCCCAGGGGGGTGTCGATCGTGGCGAGGCCCAGCGATTCATGCAGGCGTGCGGACGGCTTGTTGCGCGGATGCGCGAACAGGATGTCGATCGCAACAGGGGCGCCGGCGTCGAGCCTGACGGTGGTGTTATGGCTCTCTTCATGGTCGATTTCGGTGATCCGGCCATCGACGACAGGGATGCCTCGGCGCGCCAGATCGGTCCGGATGTCGGGTGGAATGTCGTGACCATTGGCGAAGACTGTCAATGTGTCGGTCCAGTCGTGGTATAGCCTGACGTAGTTGTGCGACGGCGGGCCGGACCAGACGAGGCCCCAATCCCGGTCGGCAACTTCAAAGCCGTCACAATAGGGGCAGGGCACGATGGAGGTGCCCCAGCCTTCGGCAAAGCCGGGAACTTCAGGCATCTGGTCGGCGACGCCATAGCTCAGGATCAGGCGGCGCGCCCTGAGGCTTTCGCCATCGCCAGTGAGGATGGAGAAATCGTCAATGGCGCCGGAGATACTCTCGGCTCGGGCAGTGACCAGACTGACCGTAGGGTAGCGCGCCAGTTGCTGCCGCGCCTCGGCAAGAATCTCCAGCGGTGGCTTGTGGTCGTGGCCGAGTAGACCATGCGAGTGGTCGGCGAAGCGATTCCGCGGAAGGCCGGTATCAAGAACGGTGACCTTTCGGCGGGCACGACCAAGCTGCAGGGCGGCGGCAAGACCCGCAAAACTGCCGCCGATGATGATGACGTCATTCATGGTGATAGGCTCCGCGTTGTGGATGAAGGGACATGGGTTTTACTTTTAGGATACTTTTAAGTACCATAATTCTAGAATTAGAATACTGTCAAGTACTGGAATTTTTATGACCGAAAACAGCCAGACCCGGCGCGGCCGGCCGGCCAATGAGGCGCTCAGCCAAACGATCGTCGACGCTGCGGGCGAACTTTTTGTGGAGTTGGGTTTTCAAGCGACGACAATGGACAAGGTCGCCCAGCGGGCAAAAATATCCAAGCTAAGCATCTACCGACACTTCGAGAACAAGGAGGCGCTGTTCAGCGCGGCCATCGCGGCCCACTGCCATCAGTTTGCACCACAGGCCATTATTGAAGGCGTCGACGGTTCGGCTGCGGATCAACTCATGGCGGTGGGAACGTTCCTGCTACGCACGTTGTTGAGCCCGGACGTGCGCAGTGTTGAAGCCATGATCATGGTCGACAAGACGAAGCAAAAGTCGTTGAGCAAGCTCCATTACGAAGCCGGCCCTGCCTATGTCATTGCCCAGATCGAGGCCCTGTTGCGTCAGTTGCACGCGAAGGCGGTGCTGAATGTGCCCGACCCTCTAGAGTCCGCCCGCTTGTTTGCCGCGCTTATCAAAGGGTCCGATCTTCTGATGATCGCCCGCTTCGATGAGGCGAGAGCAGAGGACGACAACGAAATCGAATCCTATTGCCGGTCGGCCGTCGCCATGTTCATTGCCGCGCACGGTGTTTAGTGGATGATTTGAGTGCCTGACCTAAGCCATGGTTAACCATTGTCAATGGCTTCTTTTCCGATACCCATCGCTTCGTTCGTGCGGCGAAACCTCAATGAATAGCTCAATCAACTGACTATCAAGGAAGGTTTGATTAGAGGTGTCCAATGGCAGATAAAAAAATCAGCGCTTTGGACTGTGTACAGTGAGGTTTGAAAATTCAAAAAACAGACGTATCTCACTGCCGCCGAATCGCTGAGCCGGCGCCATGTGATGATTTGCTGGTCGGTGAGACACCGACATCGGTATTAGCCCGTCAAAAATAATGGTTGGCAGCCGTTTGACCGGATAACCGGGCGGCCCGCTCGCAGTCTGTCTCGACCTCTTTCGGCCACGGATCAGGCCCTCTTTGCTCTCTCTTTTTTTTGCCTCACTACTTGGCACTTACGTTCTTCCTGAAATCTTTTGGTGCATTTTTTTGAGCATTAGTAGTGCGTTCGATATTTATCGAGGCGTCGGGTGGGATGCTTTGTATTACAAGGGCAATAAAAATAATGAGTAGAAATTTCCCGGTTATAGGGCAAAAAACGCCCTGGAGTTGCTAATCGCACCATTTTTGCCCGCTCCAGAGTTGTGCAAGTTACAAGTGGGAAAAACGTTTCAGCGGTCGCACCTGTTTCTGTCTCAAAAATGCAATGAAATGTCTCTCTGGTGTCTTTACGGAGGGATTTTTCGTTTTTTATCAGCAGTAACAATACTTGGGCACAGCCCTTGCAAAAGTACTTTCCAACCACCGAAAGTGTGGTTTCCAACGAAAAAAGATAATGGGGAACGTTATAAATGGGGCGCCAGAAATCAAACCGCAGAGGCCGAATCTCTGGCGTCGGGACGCGTCAAGAGATTACCGGAGTCATGAGGAAGTTATTTCCGAATGTGACAGGAAGTTAACGACGCACACTGAGGTGCTCAACAGAAACAGTACTCACTAAAACAACGTAAGGCCTTATTTTATTGAAATAGCAAAGTGATAAGAAAATGCCGTCTGTATCGCGGCAAGGAGTGGGGTATGTCCCGAGCTTTTTTTAACGAAATGTATGATGCGAGTGGTGGCTGCCGCCCACATTACCAGGAGTTCGCGCGTTGGTTGGCGGACACACCTCTGGAGTTGCTGGATCAACGTCGTCGCGAAGCCGACCTGTTGTTCCACCGAGCCGGCATCACCTTCACCTTATACGGGGACGAGCAAGGCACAGAGCGGTTGATTCCGTTCGACATCATTCCGCGCAGCATCACCGCCCGCGAATGGCAAACGGTGGAGCGTGGCTGCATTCAACGGGTCCAGGCATTGAACATGTTCCTGGCCGACATCTACCACGGGCAACGCATTCTCAAGGAGGGCATTATTCCGGCCGAACAGGTGTTGGCCAACGAGGGTTATCAGGTCGCCATGCAGGGCCTGAATCTGCACCGCGGCATCTATGCCCACATCTCCGGGGTCGATCTGGTCCGCGACGGGGATGGCAGTTACTACGTACTGGAAGACAACTTGCGCACCCCCAGCGGTGTGAGCTACATGCTCGAAGACCGCAAGATGATGATGCGCTTGTTCCCCGAACTCTTCGCCGCCCAGCGTGTGGCGCCCATCGATCACTACCCCAATCTGCTGCTGGACACCCTCAAGAGCTCCAGCCCCCTGGACAACCCGACGGCCGTGGTATTGACCCCGGGTCGCTTCAACAGTGCTTACTTCGAACATGCGTTCCTGGCCCGTGAAATGGGCGTGGAACTGGTCGAAGGCGCCGATCTGTTTGTGCGCGACGATCATGTCTACATGCGCACCACCGCCGGCCCGAAACAGGTGGATGTGATCTATCGCCGCCTTGACGATGCCTTCCTCGATCCGCTGTCCTTCAATCCAGACTCCATGCTGGGTGTCCCGGGGCTGGTGGCGGCCTATCGCTCGGGGAACGTGGTCCTGGCCAATGCCATCGGCACCGGTGTGGCCGACGACAAGTCGATCTACCCCTATGTCGACGACATGATCCGCTTCTACCTCAGCGAGGAACCGATCCTCAAGAACGTGCCGACCTGGCAATGTCGCAAACCCGAAGAGCTGTCCCACGTGCTGGCCCATCTTCCCGAGCTGGTGGTCAAGGAAACCCAGGGTTCCGGCGGCTACGGCATGCTGGTTGGGCCGGCCGCCACGGCGGCGGAAATCGAGGACTTCCGCGCGCGTCTCAAGGCACGCCCCGAAGCCTATATCGCCCAACCCACCCTGTGCCTGTCGACGTGCCCGACCTTTGTCGAAAACGGCATCGCTCCACGCCATATTGATCTGCGCCCGTTTGTACTGTCGGGCAGCGAAACCCGTTTGGTGCCCGGTGGCCTGACCCGCGTCGCATTGCGCGAAGGCTCGCTGGTGGTGAACTCGTCTCAGGGCGGCGGCACCAAAGACACTTGGGTAGTGGAGGACTAAGACATGCTTTCAAGAACCGCTTCGGACCTCTACTGGATGTCCCGTTACCTGGAGCGCGCCGAAAACCTGGCGCGCATGCTCGAAGTCAGTTACTCGCTGTCGCTGATGCCCCACGCCGGGCGCACCGATGGCCGCGCCGAGCTGGCGATGTCGCTGCTCGCCGCCGGCACGCTGGACGACTACAACGAACGTTACGGCGAACTCAACACCGAGCGCATGCTGCACTTCTTCGCGCTGGATGAAACCAACCCCGGCAGCATTTATTGCTGCCTGCAGGCCGCTCGGGCCAATGCTCACGCGGTGCGTGGACGCATCACCGCCGACATGTGGGAGAACATCAACGCCACCTGGCTGGAGATGCGCAATATCGCCAGCAATGGCCTGGGTCGCTACGGCATCAGCCATTTCTGCGAGTGGGTCAAGGAGCGCTCGCATCTGTTCCGTGGGGCGACCTCGGGCACGATCATGCGCAACGATGCCTACTGCTTTATCCGCCTGGGTACTTTCCTTGAACGGGCCGACAACACTCTGCGCCTGCTGGATGCGCGCTACGAAATGTTCGGCGAAGAGTCGGAGGAGGTGAGTGACAACTCTGCGCGAGGCTACTACCAGTGGAGCGCCTTGCTGCGCGCCTTGTCGTCCTTCGAAGCCTTCAACGAGATCTACCGTAATGCGCCCGGCGCCGAGCAGGTGTCCGAGATGCTGCTGTTGCGCGGCGATGTGCCGCGTTCGCTGCACGCTTGCATCGAGGAACTGGACCAGATCCTCGCCAGCCTGCCGGGCAACAACGGCCGACCGGCCCAGCGTCTGGCCGCCGAACTGAATGCGCGGCTGCGTTACACCGGGATCGATGAGATTCTCGGCTTCGGTCTGCACCTGTGGCTGACTGATTTCATCTCCCAGGTTCGCCATCTTGGTCAGACCGTGCACGAGTCTTATCTGGAGGTCGTATGAAACTGTCCATACGCCACGACACCACCTACAGCTATGCCGACGAAGTCTGCACCAGCATCCAGTTCCTGCGGCTGACACCGCAGAACAGCGATCGCCAGCGCATCCTCGAATGGCACCTGGAATTGCCGCGCCTGGTCCGCAGCCAGTTCGATCCTTACGGCAACATCCTGCATGTGTTGACGATGGACGAGCCCCACGGAGCTCTGGTGCTGACGGCTTATGGTCAGGTTGAAATCGATCCGGACCGTGAGTTTGAACGCGACAGCCAATCGCCTTTGCCATTTTTGCGCACCAGTCACCTGACAAAACTGGACGATGCCCTGAATGCCTTTACCGTGCAGCACTGCGGTACGCGGCGTGATCGGACGGCGCTGATCGACCTGATGAATGGCCTGGCCGACCACATGGCCTACAACCCGGGTGCGACCACGGTCGATACCACCGCAGCCGAGGCGTTTGCGGGCGGAGGAGGGGTGTGCCAGGACCACACCCACGCCTTCCTTGCGTGTGCCCGCAGCCTGGGGATTCCCGCACGTTATGTCTCTGGCTACCTGTGTACCGAAGATGAAAATCACTTGGCCAGTCATGCCTGGGCCGAAGCGTGGCTCGACGATGGCTGGTACAGCTTCGACGTGACGAATCGGTTGGCCCGGCCCGAACGCCATCTGAAACTGGCGGTGGGTCTGGACTACCTGGACGCCTGTCCGGTACGCGGTATGCGTCGTGGCGGCGGGGCTGAGTCGATGCTGGCTCGGGTACAGGTAACGTCCCTGTTTCAGGTTCAACACCAATAACCCCGAGTCAGTCGCAGCAACTGGCCATACCGTCGTGGAGACGGTATGGCCTCTCATCTCAAATTCACGAGTTAACACGAATGACTTATTGCGTCGCTATGCACCTGGCCGACGGGCTGGTGTTCATCTCCGATTCAAGGACCAATGCCGGTATCGACCAGATTTCAACCTTCCGTAAGCTGTTTATTTTCAGCACGCCTGGAGAGCGGCTGATCGTGCTGCAAACCGCGGGCAACCTGGCCACGTCGCAATCGGTGGTCAACCTGCTCAAGCAACGCGCGAGCGGGTCGGGTACCCATCTGTTGAATGTCCGCACGCTCTATGACGCCACCGTGCTGGTGGCCGAAACCATTCGCGAAGTCGTCGCCCGGGATCGCACCAAGTTGGCGGGCAAGACCGACTTGAGTTGTTCCTTTCTGGTCGGTGGGCAAATCGCGGACGGGCCCATGGACGTGTACAGCATTTACCCGCAAGGCAACTTCATTCAAGCGACGGAGGACACGCCGTTCCTGCAATTGGGTGAAAGCAAATACGGCAGGCCGATCCTGGATCGCAACCTGAAGTTTCGCACCTCACTCGACGAAGGCCTGCGCTGCGGGCTGATCTCGTTCGACTCGACCATGCACAGCAACCTGTCGGTAGGCATGCCGCTGGACCTGCTGGTGTACCGCAAAGACAGTTTTACCCGTGCGAAAAGTTACCGCATCACGGCTGACGACCCGTACTTCAATCGTATCCGTGCGCAGTGGGCTACCGGACTGCAAGACATGCTTGCTGCTCTGCCTGAGCCTCCCGACGTGTACATGATGCCTGCATGACGTAGTCGGCTGAAAACAAAAATAACGATTCACCTCTTGTTCAAGCACCGCCCCGATTCAAGGGCGGTTTGCTTGCTGCCCGGTTCAGCGCACTTGAGCGGATAAAAGTCGTTCAGTGCATGGATCAACCTATTGCGAATGAATCGCTGCCATTGAGGCAATTGGAACTGGGTTAAACCCATGGAGGTGTTTTATGAAGAGCAAATTACCGGCTGCGGCATGGATTCTGATCGCCATGACCCTGGGGATCCTTATCGGTTACATGGTGTTCATCAACTTTCCGGACAAGGAGTCGGCGACCAAAGTAGCGGGGTACATCTCCATTGTCTCGGATGTCTTTTTGCGTCTGATCAAAATGCTGATCGGGCCGCTGGTGTTTTCGACGCTGGTGGTCGGTATCGCGCATATGGGCGATGCCGCGTCGGTCGGGCGCGTATTTGCCAAGGCTCTGGGTTGGTTCGTGACGGCTTCGTTGGTGTCTCTGGTGCTGGGTTTGGTCATGGCCAATCTGCTACAACCTGGCCACAACCTCGGCCTTCCACTGCCCGATATCGGTGCCCACACTAACCTTGCGACGTCAGCCTTCACCCTGAAGGATTTCGTCGTCCACCTGGTACCCAAATCCTTCGCCGAGGCGATGGCCAACAACGAAATCCTGCAGATCGTGGTGTTCTCCATGTTCTTCGGCGTCGCGCTGGCGGCGCTGGGCAAAAAGGCCGAGCGCCTGGTGGGTCTGATCGAAGAGTTGTCCCACGCGATGCTGAAAATCACCGGTTACGTGATGAAGTTGGCACCCATTGCAGTGATGGCCGCCATGGCCGCGACCGTGTCGGTGAACGGGTTGGCAATCCTGTTGAAATTCGCCGTCTTCATGGGCGATTTTTATCTGGGGCTGTTCTTGCTGTGGGGGCTGCTGGTGCTGGCTGGCCTGCTGTTTCTCGGACCGCGGGTGTTCAAGCTCGTGGTGTTGATCAAGGAAGCGTTCCTGCTGTCTTTTGCCACGGCGAGCTCCGAATCGGCGTATCCGAAAATTCTCGAGGCCCTCGATCGCTTTGGTGTAAAGCGCAAGATCTCCAGTTTTGTCATGCCGATGGGGTACTCGTTCAACCTCGACGGCTCGATGATGTACTGCACGTTCGCAGTGCTGTTTATCGCCCAGGCTTACGGCATCGAGTTGTCCATCGGTACCCAGATCACCATGTTGCTGATTCTGATGCTGACCTCCAAGGGCATGGCCGGTGTACCGCGGGCGTCCCTGGTGGTGATTGCCGCGACGCTGAGCCAGTTCAATATTCCCGAGGCCGGGCTGTTACTGATTCTGGGGGTCGATACGTTCCTCGATATGGGGCGCTCGGCAACCAATGCGGTGGGCAACTCCATTGCCACTGCCGTGGTCGCCAAATGGGAAGGCGAACTGATGAGCGAAGAAGAGGCCCAGGCTCACGCCAGAACGCTGGATCTTGAGGACGCGGCGGTATCGGTGGTCCCGGTAAAGGCCTGAAACGCGGGCGTGCAGCCTAATAGAATAATGCCCCTGCGTTTCTGATCTGCTTTTGGTGCCAGCCCCGCGGGACATCAGCTCATTGTGCGGGGCTATCGGTCATTGCCATCCGGTTGATTGAAAGGACACCAACAAACACAACTATGACCTACGCTTATTCCCAGACGCATGTTCAACCAACAGGGGCTCCTCCCTGATCGAAAACAACAAGAACAGCTATCCGGAGACGACTCATGTTTGCATTGGCCCGTCGATTCAGCAGCAACCTCGCCGTTTTAGTTACCGCCGCCGCGCTCGCCTCACCGGTTTTTGCGCTGGATACCGTCAAATTCATGGCCCCAGGTTCAGTCGGTGGTGGTTATGACCAGACCGCACGCGTCCTGGGCAAAGCCATGGTCGAGGCGAAAACGGCAAAGTCCACAACCTTCGAAAACAAGGGCGGGGCAGGTGGAACCCTGGGGTTGGCGCAATTTGCCAACGGCACCAAGGGCGATGCCAATGCCCTGATTGTGGTTGGCGCGATCATGGTCGCGGCCATCGAGCAGAACAAACCGCAAATCACCTTGAAGGACGTGACACCGATTGCCCGGCTGTTTACCGAATACAACGTGATTGCCGTGCGTGACGACTCGCCGTACAAAACCCTGGGCGACTTGCTCAAAGACTTCAAAGCCAACCCGTCCAGTATCAAATGGGGTGGTGGCTCCAAGGGGTCGATCGACCACATTGGCATCGCCGAACTGGCGAGCAAAATGGACGTCCCTGTCAACAAGGTGAACTACGTCGCCTTCGCCGGTGGCGGCGAAGTCGTCGCTGCGGTGCTGGGTGGCCATATCACGGTGATCACCGGCGGCTACGCCGAGCTCGCCAAATACGTCCAGTCCAAGCAGTTCCGCTTACTCGCCATCGGCGCGCCCAACCGCGTTGAAGGCATCGATGCCCCGACCCTCAAAGAGGCTGGCTATGACGTGACGATCGGCAACTGGCGGGGTGTTTACGGCGCAGCGGGCCTGACGCCCGAGCAACGTAAAGAACTGACCGAAGCCGTCCTGACCGCCACCAAAAGCAACGTATGGCAAGAAAACGTAAAAACCAATGCATGGTCGCCGAGTATTTTGACCGGGGATGATTTCGGTAAATTCGTCGAAGAAGAGCACGGGCGCCTGCGCGCGATGCTGGTCAAGGTCGGGCTGCTTTGAGATGGCCGGGCGCTGGAGAGTCATGCCGGCCCAACTGGCGATTGGCTTAGGTGTCGTCGCCATCAGCGCGGTATTGGCGATCGGCGCCTCGCGGTTTCCTCCCGAGATGGGCTTCGTCGTCATGGCAGCGTACGTCTATCCCTACGCCGTCGCGGCGTTTCTGGGCGTCGTCGGTCTGTTGATGTGCTATCAGGCGCTCACGGGTGGTTTTCGCAATCTTGCCGACGACCATGAGACCACGCAGGCTCAGCCCGGCGGCAAGGCCGGGGCGACTTGGGTCACGGCGGGGCTTGTGGGCGTTGCCTTGCTCATTACCTACATCGGCTTCGTATTGGCCGCCTCATTGCTATTTGCCTGCTCGGCACGGGGTTTTGGCAGTCGCAGCCCGGTGCGGGACCTGGCCATCGGCATCGCCCTGACGCTGCCGATTTACTGGCTTTTCACCGCCGGGCTAGGGGTTTCCCTTCCGCCCTTGATCAACGCCTGGATCTGATCCGGGCCCAAGGAGGTCGACAAGGTGGACATTCTCGCAAGTCTGGCAAGCGGCTTCGGTGCCGCGTTGGCGCCGATCAATCTGATGTGGGGTTTTATCGGCTGCCTGCTGGGCACCGCGATCGGTGTTCTGCCGGGAATCGGGCCGGCGCTGACCGTCGCCTTACTCCTGCCGATCACCGCCAAGGTCGATCCTACCGGCGCGCTGATCATGTTCGCCGGCATCTATTACGGTGCTCAGTTTGGCGGCTCCACCACCTCGATTCTGCTCAACACCCCGGGAGAATCGTCCTCCATGGTCACGGCCCTGGAAGGCAACCTCATGGCCCGCAACGGGCGGGCAGGTCCGGCCTTGGCGACGGCCGCTATCGGTTCATTCGTGGCCGGCACCATCGCGACGATCTTGTTGACGTTGTTTGCGCCACTCGTTGCCACGCTGGCACTGAAATTCGGGCCGGCGGAGTATTTCGCGATTCTGGTGCTGGCCTTCACCACCGTGTCGGCGGTGCTCGGTGCGTCGATGCTGCGCGGCTTTGCCTCATTGGGCATCGGGCTGACCATCGGCTTGATCGGCCTGGACTCGACCTCGGGCATTGCCCGCTACACCATGGAGGTGCCCGAACTGGTCGATGGCATCGAAGTGGTGCTGGTGGCGGTGGGCTTGTTTGCCGTCGGTGAGGCCTTGTACAGCGTTCTCTACCAAAAGGAAGAAACGGCCCGCCGAAACCGCTTGAGCTCGTTGTGGATGACCCGTGCCGACTGGAAACGCTCGATCCCCGCGTGGCTGCGGGGCACTTTGATCGGTTTTCCATTCGGGTCGATTCCGGCCGGTGGCGCGGAAATTCCGACGTTCCTGTCTTATTCAACCGAACGCAAACTCAGCAAGTACCCGAAAGAGTTTGCCGCCAGCAAAGGCGAGGGCGCCATCGAAGGCGTCGCCGGGCCGGAGGCGGCCAACAACGCGAGCGCCACCGGCTCGCTGGTGCCGCTGCTGACGCTGGGCATCCCGACCTCCGCCACGGCGGCGATCTTGTTGGCTGCGTTCCAGAACTACAACCTGCAACCGGGACCGCTGCTGTTCCAGACCTCGGGTGAGTTGGTCTGGACGCTGGTGGCTTCGCTGTATATAGGCAACGCCATCCTGCTGGTGCTGAACCTGCCGTTGGTGGGCCTGTGGGTCAAACTCTTGCAGATTCCACGGCCGTACCTGAACGCCGGCATTCTGGTATTCGCCACCATCGGCGTGTACGGTATGCGCCACTCGACGTTCGACCTGTTTCTGATGTTGGGCATCGGCTGGGCAGGGGTGTTGATGCGGCGTTTCGATTTCCCCGTCGCCCCGGTGATCGTCGGCATGCTGCTGGGCCCGATGGCGGAAAAACAACTGCGCAACGCCTTGTCCATCAGCCAGGGCGACTGGATGGTGTTTGTGACGCAACCGATTGCGGCGTCGGTTCTGGTGTTGACGTTGTTGGTATTGCTGGTTCCGTACGTGCTGCATAAACGCGGCATCAAATTGCATGAGGATGATTGAGTGCTTCGCGAGCCGGGCTTGATGATGCTTTGCCCTAGGAGCATGGCTCAAGAATCCCCCACGTAGATCGTTCCCATGCTCCGCGTGGGAATGCCTCAACGGACGCTCCGCGTTCGGCTCCGGAGGGACGCGGAGCGTCCCGGGCTGCATTCCCACGCAGAGCGTGGGAACGATCATCGAGCTACCCACAAAATTTTCGGAAGTTTCTGACAGAGTCGCCGCGACGGACGCCTTCGCGAGCAAGCCCGCTCCCACATTTGATCGCTGTGGGAAACAGTCTTCACCCCCGATAACGCAGCGCATCCACCAACAACGCAAACGCCGGCGATGCCTGACGCCGGCTCGGGTAGTAAAGGTGAAACCCGGCAAACGGCGCACACCAGTCGTCCAGCACTTGCACCAGCCGACCTGCCGCAATATGGGAAGTGACGATGTCGTCGGGAAGGCAACTCAAGCCAAATCCATCCAGCGCAGCAGTCAGAAGCTGATACACGCCATTAAACGTCACCTGACCCGATACCCGGACATTCAGGCTTTCCTCACCTTTCTTAAACTCCCAGGCATACAGCCCGCCATTAGTAGGCAGCCGCAGGTTGTTGCATTGGTGTTCGGTCAGGTCGCGAGGTGTGATGGGCTTTGGACGGTTGGCAAAGTACGCCGGCGAACCGACCACCACCATGCGCATGTCCGGCCCGATGCGGGTGGCGATCATACCTTGGGCTACATCCTCACCCAACCGCACACCGGCATCGAAACCCTGGGCCGCGATGTCGACAAAACTGTAGTCGCAACAGACCTCCACCGAGATGTCCGGGTACTGGAGCAGGAACGGTTTCAACACCGGCCACAGGATAAATTCCAGCGCATGGTCCATCGCGTTGATGCGGATTTTGCCGGCCGGTTTGTCGCGCAGGTTGCTCAGTGCCGCCAGTTCAATCTCGATTTCCTCGAAATGCGGGCCGACCGTTTGCAGCAGGTGTTCACCGGCCTCTGTCGGCGACACGCTACGCGTCGTGCGGGTCAGCAAGCGCAACCCCAACCGAGCTTCCAGCGCTCGAACCGTATGGCTCAGCGCCGACTGGGAAACCCCGAGCTTGGCGGCAGCCTTGGTAAAGCTTCGCTCCCGCGCCACCGCGAGGAAGGCGAGTAAGTCGTTGGCGTTTTCCCGAAGCATTGATGAGTCCCTTTCATAGGTATATTCGAATTCTAGTGGCTAATCCGGAGAATGCTCAGCTGTTAGATTGGCAAAGCATTTGCCCGGCAATGGCGTGTGGTCGCATGACGGCCCGCACATTCGCCACGCTTTCCAAACGACTCGAGAGAGAACTGTCATGAAAAACCTTGCCGCTACAGCGCTCTCGCTTTCGCTTCTTGCCTTTGACGCACAGGCACAGGAAACCCCAATGCTGACGGTGACCCCAAACGGCTCGCAACCTTCAGCGAAAGGTTCGGCTGACTATTTCACCGGCGCGGTTCGTGTCGATGCACCTTTCAAAGGAACTGCACCGGCCCGGGTCAGCGGCGGCACGGTCACTTTCGAACCCGGCGCTCGCACGGCGTGGCATACCCACCCGCTGGGCCAGACTTTGATCATCACCGCGGGCTCCGGCTGGGTCCAGGAATGGGATCAACCGATCCGTTCGATCAAGCCGGGCGACACCGTGTGGATTCCTCCCCATGTGAAGCATTGGCATGGCGCGACCGCGACCACTGGCATGACCCACATCGCCGTCGCCGAAGTGCTGGACGGTAAAGTCGTGGAGTGGATGGAACAGGTCAGTGAGGCGCAATACGGTAAAGCGCAATAACCCTGAACACCTGAAACAGCGAGCTGTTTCAGGCGCGCGTCGATCAATGGCAGTGCGGAACCTGTGGGAGCGGGCTTGCTCGCGAAGACGGCGGCACCGTCAACATGGATCTCGCCTGACACACCGCCTTCGCGAGCAAGCCCGCTCCCACATGGAATCGCGTTAGCCTTTCATCCTTGGGCTTTGCGTGACGCGAATACGTCCTTCAGGACAGGCACAGCAGACATCGCCTTCGGCCAGCCGACATAAAACGCCAGGTGCGTGATGACCTCGGCGGCTTGGGTTTGGGTCAGGCCGTTGTCCATTGCCCGGTTCAAGTGAAAGGGCAGTTGCGCCACCTGGCCCTGGGCCGTTAGGGCCGCCACGGTGATCAGGCTTCGGTCCCTTGGCGTCAGGTCTGAGTTGCGCCACAGATCGCCAAACAGAACGTCATTGGTGTACTCGGCCAGTTGTGGCGCTACGTCCCCGACTGACGCTTCGACGGCGGCTTTGCGTCTGGTTTCGCTGGCCTCATCCAATGTCAGGGGCTCTGATGCCGGGGGCAGGATCTGTTCGGCGGTCAGGCCTCGATCGGTGAATACTTTCTTCGCTACGCCGGCGGCCGATATTGCGTTGGGCCAGCCGGAGTAGAACGCGAGATGGGTGATGAGGGCGCTGATTTCGCTGGGTTTGAGGCCGTTGTCCAGCCCCAGATTGAAGTGCCCCGTGAGCTGCGCGGATTGCCCGTTGGCCAGGAGCGCGGCAATCGTGATGAGGCTTCGATCCCGAGGTGCCAATTCCTGGCGTTTCCAGACCTCGCCGAACAGCAGTTCAGTCGTATACGTGTAGAGCTGAGGTGTCACTTCCTGAACATCCGGGGAAGGTTTGGGCGCGGGTTTGGCGCTCCCCTGATTGCCTTCGACCCAAGCGGAAAAGAACAGCGTGGCGAGTGTGGCAGCGAACAGCTTCATGACATCGACCTCCAGATTGTCTGGCGCCGGATGGCAGCCACTCATCCTTCACATACTAGAGAGGCTGGATAGATCGATTAAGGCCAATAAGCCGAATGGAGTCATGAGGTGGGCTCATCAATTGATCCCGAAAAGATCGCAGCCTTCGGCAGCTTCTACGCCGACCGGATACACCCCAGGAATCGGAGTCGTACGAAAATCCGTAGGAGTTGCCGAAGGCTGCGATCTTTTCGGGCTGCCAATGTTTAACTGACAGAAATCAGAAACGGAACGCTTGTCGTCCTACCAGTAGCCATTTGCCTTTCTGTTTCTGCCAGATCTGGAAGTTCTCGATTTCCGTCGGAACGATTTCTTCACCCTTGATGGCTTGTGCCGAAAAATGATGCCGGACCAACGCCACATCACCCGACAGCGTGATGGTCTGGCCCTGCATCTCCAGTGTCTTGAAAGCGCTTTTTCCGGTTTCGATGTCGGCGATGAAGGCATTCTTGTCCTGGATTTTTCCGCTGGAATGGCCGTAGGTAAGGTTTTCAGCGGTGAGCGCATTCAGTTGGGGAATGTTCTTGGTCAGCATGGCTTGAGTCAGATGGTCTACCGCTACGGCGACATCCTTCTCACCCGAGGAGGGGGCTGCCATCACATAGCCGCTGAAGAGGCACAAGAAGCCGATAAGCAATTTCGTTTTTTTCATGGGTATTTTTTCCTTGTTGTTATGGAGATGACAGACGAGAGACAGTCGCCTCGTCTGTCATCGTACAACTTAACAGGTTTTTGTTGCGAGATGCATTCCGCGAATATCCACCGGAACCTGTGGGAGCGGGCTTGCCCGCGATAGCGATGTGTCAGCCGACATCAATGTTGAATGTGCCGCCGTCATCGCGGGCAAGCCCGCTCCCACAGGTTCCGCAGTGCGCGTTTTATCACTTCATCATCTGCTTGGAACTCCCCGCCAGACACCCTCGTCATCTGCAATGAAGCACCACCGCGGGCACACCGCGGCCACTTCCTGACGTGTTCATTACGAAGGCGAGGGATGACATGACTATTCCAGACAGCAGGACCGGACAACCGGATGCCCCTCGGGATCCCGCAGGCTCCGAACAAAACTTTCAGCATTTAAAGGAGGAGGTTACCGAAGCGATAGGCGGTGCGCGGCATCAGGCCGATGAGCAGTTCGGCCAATACCGCGATACCGCAGCGGATCAGATTGAAGCATTGGCCAGAGGCGCCCAGTCAGTCGTTTCCGAGATCAGGACGAACGATACGTTCGGGATGTCCGACTATCTGGCAGACATGGCCGACAGCATGAGCAGCCTGGCGGGAAAACTGCGCCGCAAAAGTGCCGAAGAGCTTTTGCACGATGGCGCTGACCTGGCACGCGACAATCCAGGGTTGTTCATTGTCGGCAGCATCGCGGTGGGGTTCGGTTTGTCGCGGTTCCTGAAAGCGGGCACGGCGACTCTGCCGACAACCACCGATCGTGAGTTCGCTGCCCAGAGCAGCACTGCCACGTTCACTGGCGATGGCTCGCAAGGACTTTATGAAACGTCGATGCCGCCCGGAGGCGAGCTGTCGCCCGGGTTGGCCTCTAGCATCACGCCGTCCTCGCCGAGCGCGCCCGACCATCGTGGCGACAGTTCCTCAATGCCAGGGTCCAGCCCCTTCTCAGGAGAACGGTGATGAACAGAAACGATCCAGAACTGCAACCCACACCACCCGTCACACCGTCTGTCACGACGGTTGATCATGACGCTTCCGTGGTCGGTTTATTGCGGCAGTTAACTCGGGAAGTACCGGCGTTATTCACCAAGGAACTGGCGTTGGCCAAGGTGGAATTGCAGGCCAGCCTGACGACGTTGAAAGCAGGGATTGCCGGGGTCGCCGGCGGCGCCATTGTGCTGCTCGCCGGGTTCATCATTGTGCTGATGGCGGTCGTCTATGCCTTGAGCCTGGTGATGGCGCCCTGGCTGGCTGCGCTGATTGTCGGCGTCGTGGTGATGGTCATCGGGTTCGTGATGCTGCTGGCAGGCAAAAAACAATTCGAGCCTTCCCACTTCAAGCCTGATCGCACCCTGGGCGCGCTGAATAAAGACCAGGAAGCCCTGCGGAGGAAAGTGTCATGAAGCGAGAATTCGAAACCGAAGCGGCCAAGAGCCCGGAAACCATCGAGCGTGAAATCGATGCGCAACGGGAGAACATCGGGCATATCGTCGACGCGCTGGAAAGCAAGTTTACCCCTGGCCAGATGTTCGATCAGGCACTGTTGCTGATGCAAAGCAACGGCTCGACTTTCCTGACCAATCTGGGCACCAGCGTGCGCAACAATCCCGTGCCCGCGGTGCTGACCTCGGTCGGCCTGATGTGGTTGATGATGAGCCAGAATCGCCCGCCAACGCCCAGGGAATATCGCGTTGAGCCGGAGCCAGATGTCGACTGGACCGATGACTTGGCCGAAGGGCTCGCCGATGGCATGGACAGCGCCCGACAGCGTCTGCACAACACCACTGACTCGCTCAAGAACAGCTATCAGGCAGTCAAGGGTAAGGCCGCGTACCTGAGCGATAGCCTGCATGCGAAGACCGATCACCTCAGTCACGCTGTCCATGACACCGGTGATCGCTTGGCGCGCAGGACTCATGAAATGGGCGACCAGTTCAGTCATCTGCTCAAGGAGCAACCACTGCTGATGGCGGCGATGGGTATCGCGGTGGGAGCGTTGCTGGGCGCGGCGTTACCCACTACCGCAACGGAGCGTCGTTATCTGGGCAGGACCAGCGCAAGCCTCACCGGCAAGGTCAAACAGCAAGCACGGGAGGGCTATGAGGCAGTGCGCGAAAAGGTGATGGAAACCACGGAGCCCCACGCGTCAATCGCGGGAGAAACGGGCGAGATGCGCAAGACCGCATCCGAAACCCCGGCCGATCTGTCGCGTGGCTTGGGGACTTCTTGACAGGTATCAGGGCAAGGCGGGAGGTCTGATGCACAGACGTCCCGTCGAGCCCGGTTTGTCGACGCTTTAAGCAAGCGGGACTCCAAGATCAGGCACCATGACGAGGTACGCATCATGATTGATGAATCCACAGGCATGACCCCAGGTGTGCGTTACGAAATCGAGAATCGGGAAAGGGTAGAACCGTTTGCCGGTTTTTTTCTGGACGGCAAGTATTACCTCGCGCCCGAACTGCACACGGCCATCGGCTGGCTTGAGGGTAATCGCTTTATCTACGATGTACTTGATCCCGAAGACGAGCCGGTGTTCAAGGACCGTGTGGCCGGCACTATCAAGGATTTGAAACTCACATTGAGTGACGGAATGACCTTGGATATTCATCCCATTCCGGGCACCTGACGTATCGGTATCGGGGCCGTCTCGAACGCGCGTCAGCCGCCACTGATTTTCCAGTGTTTGACGTTATCGGCAAACACCATCTGATGCATTTCGTGGGCGATTCCGTAGGCTAGGGATTCATGCGCGGCGATTACTTTTTCTTCCGCTGAAAGGCAATGGAAAATGTCCAGTTTGGTATCCGCGTGGGCGGTTTCCAGGGCAAAGATTTGCACATAGCGCGCGAGGTCGTTATCCAGGCTTGAGAGGTATTCGCGCAGCCGTTGATGGTCGACCGAGCTTTGGCTGAAGTACCAATTCATGGGGTGAATCAGAAACCGCGAATGGGGCGCGGTGATCCGTCGGCCGGCGGCCAGGTACATGATGATGCCCATCGACTCGATGTTGCCGGCATTGATCGCGCACAGCGGCACCGGCAGGGATTTGAGGAAGGTGTAGAGGGCGAAACCAAAATTGGTGCTGCCGCCGCTGGTGGAGAGATTCAGCAGTAAGGAGGAGGCGCCCTGGTCGATGGCGTCGAGGCAGCAGTCCCTGAAGCGTTCCATCGTGCCCTGATCAATCTGGCAATGAAAGTGGACGATGTGCTCGGTCATCGACGTACCTCCACACAGGATAAATTAGAGAGCTGACAGTTCAGCGTAACTGCTTGAATGATGCCAGACCTCAACGCGCTTTTCTTTCATCAATTTGTATAAGCGTAACTCATTTTTATACTCGTTTTACTCACACCCATTAGTCGCCGCATCCGGAGTTTTCTGGAACTAATCATCCCGATCCGCTTGTCGCAAGAGCGACAGATCAGTTCAAACTTTCAATCGCAGAAAACCTCGGAATTAGACGAGCCGACGACGAAGGCTCGTGAATAACAATGAGGAGAACGGAAATGGCTAACACCGGAAACAAGAACCCAGGCAATTTTGCCAATGACCCTGGAAAAGCCTCCGAAGCCGGTAGAAAAGGCGGGGAGTCGGGCGGCGGTATGATGAACGATCCGCAACGCTCCTCCGATGCCGGCAAAAAAGGTGGACAGGCCTCAGGGGGCCGTCAATCCAGTGATACCAATCGTTCTGGCAGCGGACAGGGAGGAGGACGCCCAGACAACTTTGTCGAAGACAGAGAGAAATCATCTGACGCAGGCAAAAAAGGAGGAGGCCAATATCCCGGCGGCGGGCGTAAACCCTGATGCCGAGTGAAATACATCAAGCCCCGCTTTTGGCGGGGCTTGGTTTTATCCAGGTCAGATTCCTGTCGCCGCCAAGTTTCCTGAAATCATCAGGAGTGATCTGGCCGCAACTATTGGTTCAAGTAATAGTGACAATCAAGAAACGCAAGTTCTGGTTTGTTGGGCAAAGGCGGAAAATCGCCCCCATCGAAGACGCTGCTCAATGAACCAGACTTTTTATTTTCAGGACTTCACCGATGCGCCCTTTATTTGTTCCTGCCGTGACTTTCGCCTCCTTGCTGCTGGCCGGTTGCGCCTCCGCACCGAACGACCCGACGCTGACCTTGCAGACGAAAAAAACGCCTGCCGAGTACGCCGACTGCGTGATACCGAAGTTGCAGGGCAGCGCCCTGAACCCGACGGTCTCGCAAACCCAGCGCAGCTACCGGATCGTGGTGCCGAGCAAAGTCGCGGCAGACAACGTTCTCGAAGCCTACAAGGCCCCGAATGGCGGCAAGGTGTTTTTGTATGAGCGCCACTTGCTGGCATCGAACTTCATGCCTTCGAGTTTCGAACGTGCCGCGCAGGAATGCCTGTAACCGGTAACCGCTTTTAAAAATGCTCCTTTGGTTGGCCGCAACCAACCAATTTTTTGTCCCGTGCCGCATTCGGTCACGGGACTTTTTTTTTACGTGCTGGTTTTTGCGTGCAGGTTTTTGCGTGCAGGTTTTGGTGGGCAATGGATCATTCTTTGAGAAGTGACCCTGCCGCGTGACTAGCCTGGTTCCTGCTCTTGAAATGTGAGAATTGGTAGGCGATGGCCAACCAAATGAACCATGCAGGCATCACACACAGTGCAAGACGGGTGTCTGGCCGAAGAGCAAGCAGGCACAACACAAATGCGAGAAATGCGAGGGAGAACCAGGCCATCGGCACGCCTCCAGGCATTTTGTACCGGGATTGCGCATGCAGGTCGGGCCTTGCTTTGCGATAAGCGATGTAGGACGCCAGGATGGTCGACCAGGTAAAGATCACCAGGATGGCCGACACCGTCGACACGATGGTAAAGGCGGTCATGACTTCAGGGATGATGAACAGCAGCAGGACCCCCAGCAGCATCAGAAAGGTCGTGAAGGCCAGGCTGATGAGCGGAACGCTGTTTTTCGACAGCCGTCTGAAAATACCGGGTGCATTACCCAGGTCGGCCAGGCCGAACAACATACGGCTGGACGAGAACACGCCGCTGTTGGCGGATGACGCCGCAGAGGTCAGCACCACAAAGTTCACAATGCCGGCCGCCGCTGGAAAACCCGCGATCAGGAACAGTTCGACAAAGGGACTTTTGTTGGGCGATACCTGCTGCCACGAGGTCACCGCGATGATGCAGACCAGGGACAGAACATAAAAAAGGATGATCCTGAGCGGTATGGAATTGATGGCTTTGGGCAGCGTCTTTTCGGGCGACCTGGTTTCGGCTGCTGCGGTGCCGATTAACTCTGTGCCCGCGAACGAAAAGATCGCCATCTGAAAGCCGGCGAAGAAGCCGAACAGGCCGTTGGGGAAAGCGGCCTGCTTGTCCAGCAGGTGCGTCAGGGAAGCCGTGACTCCCGTGGGTGAGACGAAGGAGCTGGCAATCAGCAGCACACTGACGGAGATCAGCGCGACGACGGCGATTATCTTGATGATCGCGAACCAGAATTCAACCTCGCCGAACAGTTTGACGGTGAGCACATTCAAGGCAAACAGGGTCAGCATCATGCCGATGGCGGGGATCCAGGCCGGTACATCAGGGAACCAGTATTGAAAGAAGCCCCCAACGACTACTGCATCTCCCACAACGGCCACGCTCCAGCTCAACCAGTATGACCAACCGAGAAAGAAGGCCGCACGAGGGCCGAGGTAGGCCCCGGCAAAGTCAGCGAAGCTTTTGAAGTTCAGGTTAGATAAAAGCAGTTCTCCCATGGCACGCATGACGAAGTAAACAAAAAGACCGATGATCATATAGATAAGTATGATCGAGGTGCCGGACAGGGCGATGATCTTGCCGGAGCCCATGAACAGCCCCGTGCCAATGGCGCCGCCCATGGCCATTAGTTGAATGTGGCGATTGCTGAGTGTGCGCTGTAATACGGCTTGTTCAGTTATTTCATGCGTATCTGATTTCATCACAAAACCTCTTGATTTTATGTTTTTTGAGTTTTGGCAGAAAAGTAGTGCGTGTGTTTTATTGTTGTATGTATTGCCTTGCAGGGTGAGCACTCTTGCAATAGCGGTTAATCAGTTAGCGTTACCCTCAATCAGCTGATACAGGTTTTTTATATTGGCGGGTGTGGGAACAAGATGGATTTTTTCACCGATCGCGTATTTGCCAGCTTGGTCATGCAAATAACGAAGTGAAGAAAAGTCTTCAAGCGCAAACCCCACTGAGTCGAACACCGTGACTTGGGTGTCACTTTCTCGGCCTGGTTCGTTATCCCGAACGATGCGGAAATATTCGATGACAGGATGGTCAGCGTTCAGTTGCTGAATGTCGCCTTCAATGCGCGTTTGCGGTTCAAATTCGACAATGATCCGGGCGTTGCGCAGGATATCGGCATGAAGTTCGGTTTTCCCGGGACAGTCACCGCCAACCGCGTTGATATGCATGCCAGGCTCGATCATGTCGGGCGTCAAAATTGTCGCGTAGGCCTTGTCTGCTGTGACGGTGGTAATGATATCAACGCCTTTGACGGCTTCGTGCACCGAGGCGGCTACGGTGACATTGATGCCGGTATAGCTTTCCAGGTTCTGTTTCAATTTCAATGACGCGGCACTGTCGATATCAAATATCCGCACCTCGTTGATCCCGAGCATTTCATAAAAGGCAATGGCCTGGAATTCGCTCTGGGCGCCATTTCCGATAATGGCCATGCGTGTCGAACCCTTGCGTGCCAAGGACTGGGCTACCAGGGCGGACGTTGCCGCTGTGCGAACCGCGGTGGTCAGGGTGAGTTCGCTGAGGACTGTGGGGTATCCGCTATCAACGTCCGCCAAAACACCAAAGGCCATGACTGTCAGCAGATTGTTGCTGGCATTGGCGGGGTGGCCGTTCACATATTTGAATGAATATTGCTTGCCGTCGTCGGTCGGCATCAACTCGATGACCCCGGAATCGGAGTGATTGGCCGTACGTGGGGACTTATCAAAGTCAGCCCAACGGCAATAGTCGGCTTTGATGTAGAGCGCCATTTCCCTGATGGCATTACCGATTCCGATTTTTCGAAAAAGCGTCGCCGCATGATCAACGTCTATGAATAGAGTCATATGTGTTCTCTCTGAATTGTAAGTCGAGGGGGTTATATCGGTCTTCAAAACTCAGGATTGTTTACTCTCATATCCATGAAGTACGTTGACCGCATTGATACCGATTTCATCGACCATGTATCCACCTTCCATGACGAAGAGCGTAGGGGCGCCAACAGTGGCGATAATTTCACCCATGCCAAAGAAGTCATCACTTTCCAGAAGAAAATGGCTGATCGGATCGTCCTTGAAGGTATCGACACCCAAGGAAATAACTAGCAACTCAGGCGAGAAGCTCCGAAGTTTTTTGCAGGCATGCATCAGGGCGTTCTGGTAACTCTGCCACGTGGTATTTTTCGGTAACGGATAATTCAGGTTATAACCTTCGCCGGCACCGGTGCCGCATTCGGAACTGAAACCTGAGTAATAAGGATAAGAAACCGACGGCTCTCCATGCAGAGAGGCAAACATCACATCATTGCGGTTATAGAAGATGTTTTGCGTTCCGTTACCATGATGGAAGTCGACGTCCAGCACCGCGACACGTTTAGCACCTTGGGTGAGTGCATGTTGCGCGGCGATGGCCGCGTTATTCAGGTAGCAGTAGCCTCCCATGTACTCACGAGCAGCATGGTGTCCGGGCGGACGACACAGGGCAAAGGCACTGTTATGGCCTTCGTTGATCAACGATAGGCCGGTGAGGGCAATGTCCGCGCTGGTTTTGACTGCATCCCAAGTGGTCGCGGTGATCGGCGAACCGGCATCCATGGCAAAGAAACCGAGCTTGCCATCAATGAACGCGGGGACGTGTTCATTGGACAGGTCGCGTACCGGCCAGACCAGGGGAAGGGCGTCATGCTCCCGACCTGTTGCCGTCCATTCGGACCACGCGGTTTCCAGAAAGGAAACATAGCGCTCACTGTGTGCATTGACGTAGCACGCCCGGTCAAAAGTTCGCGGGACGATGATATCGCCGAGCCCAACGTGTTGGACTCGGTCGCGAACGGTATCCGCTCGGCTTGGCTGTTCGAAAGAAGGTTTTAGAACGCCGTCCTTTAATTCGGTCCCATGGTGCAAGCGATGGGAATCGCTGAAAACTGTAAGCATTTATACGCATCCGTCATGGTGGTCCAGTGCCAATATTTTGTTCTGGTACGGATGCACTTTCTTTGCTTTTTGTTCTCGCTCTGCTAGCGTAATCGGGAATATTTTTCGGTTAGTTACAGAATGAAGAAAAAAATTACTCATCGCGCCGTGCTTGACGATACCGACCTTTCCATCCTTGCCTTGTTGCAGGAAGACGCCAGCATTTCCAACGCCGAATTGAGTGAACGCCTCTCGCTAAGCCTTACTCCATGCTGGAGGCGGCGCAAGAGACTGGAAGAGGAGGGAGTGATCAAGGATTACCAGGCAAACCTGGACCGGCGCAAGCTGGGGCTGGACATCATGGCGTTCGTGCATATTCGCTTTGCCACGCACACTGACCACACCCCCGAAGCCTTTGAAGCCGTCATCATGCAGCTCCCCGAGGTCTTGTCTTGCCACAAGATCACGGGGGATGCCGATTACCTTTTGCAAGTACTGGCTCAGGATCTTGATAGCTACAGTGACTTCGTCGAGAGCGTATTGCGACGACAACTCGGTATCGCCTCTATCCAGTCAAGTCTTGCGTTGCGTGAGGTCAAAACGACCAGTCGTATCGCCATTCCGGGGCGGACAAAGCAGTAAACGGGCGTTACAGACCGGACGTCCCGCCAACCTCATGACTGCTTTTGCTTGCGCTAGCATGAAAGATGTTCAGGCCACTCGCCATTGAGACTGGTCATTGGTGTGTCGAGTGTGCGTGACGGGCGCTGTCAATTGCAGGGGCCGGAGGAGGCGTGTTGAAACCATTCCAGCTCAGACCTAGCGCCTCAACCCTGAACATGTTGCGTCAAGCATGCCTGCAACGGCGTGATGCGGTGCCGCCAACGTTAACGGAAAAAGCGCTGATCCCGGGCATTCCAGATGCTCGCTACTGGCTGGACCAGGACCTGACGCCGTTCATTCGGGATGTGAGCCTGGCCAACCTTCGAGAGGCTGAGGCGCTCGCCAGCGCAGGGCTACCGAACGACATCCTGCCGCGGGCAAATTTGCTGGCCGTTTCGGGCGGCGGCGACGCTGGCACATTCGCCGGGGGCATCATTGCGGGATGGACCCTGCATGGGACTCGACCTGTGTTCAAAGTCGTCACCGGCATTAGCGCTGGCGCCCTGGTCGCCCCGTTTGCCTACCTGGGGCCACAGTACGACGATGTCATTGTGCGTATCTGCAATGCAGTCGGTCCAAAAGACATTTTCCATGCGCGCAATTTGCTGACCCGTCTTACCAGCGATGGCATGGCGCACAGCAAGCCACTGTCGCGGCTCATTGCACAGCACGTCACTGCCGAGATTCTTGCGGCGATCGCCTCGGAATACGCCAAGGGACGGCTCCTGATGATCGGTACCACCGACCTTGATTCGGGGCGCCCGGTCACCTGGAACATGGGGGCTATTGCCTCCAGCCAGGCACCGGGAGCGCTCGAGCTGTTTCGCAACATCATGGTCGCGTCGATGAGTATTCCCGGTGCCGTCTCACCCGTCATGATTGATGTGGACGTTAACGGCCACCCGTTTCAGGAAATGCACGTGGACGGAGGTGTCCTTACGCAAGTGTTCCTTTACCCACCCGGCACCGTGATGGCGCTGAACCAGGTGCCGGGGGCGCGTTTGCGCCGTGAACGGCATTTCTATGTGATTCGCAACGGCAAACTGGAACTGCAATGGTCCGGAACGAAGCGCCGAACCTTGAGCATTGGCGGTCGTGCCATCAGCGCATTGATCCAGACTCAAGGGATCAGCGATCTGGATCGAATTTACCGAATTGCCCAGCAGGATGGGGCGGACTTCAATCTGGCGTACATCGGCTCCGATTTCCATGTTTCTCGCCTCCATAAATTCGATGGCGAGTACATGAAGCGCTTGTTCAAATACGCCTTTGAACTCAGTGCCAAAGGCTATCCGTGGCATAAATCGCCGAGTACGTGAGAGACGGTCTCAGCCGATCGGCTCGGCCGTACAACTCATTTCCCCTGAGCCCGGCTTCTGGAAAAGCACCGCGTTGCCGTCTTGCCAGAAGCTGTAGTTTCCTTGGGAATCCTTGCCGGTGTATTGGGTTCCCGAAGCATTCTGCACCTGACTCAGGGTGATCGAGCTGTTCGCCCATTTCAGGTACACGACACCAGGCTGCGTGTTAAAGAAAGTGGCCGCAAGCAGCGCATTAAACCCTGTACACCGAAACGCCAGCGGGCCTTCGGTGAGTCTGTCTGGATCCTTGGTTCTTGCAATGACCGAGCCTTGACGCAGTTGGTGCGCGCGCTCGGCATACTGTCGGACCGTACACGCCTTGGGCGCAGGGTCGGAGGCACACTGATTGCGGGCGTCGATCCAGAACTGCTGGTCGATCATGATTTTGTCCGGACGCGGTACTGAATGATTGTCGGTGATCGCCAGGCGATAAAGACGCGTCAGTTCGATGTCCATTTGCAGCAGTTGTGGGTCGCGACAAATCAGCTTTTCGACGGACGCCCTTGCCGTGGCGCAGTCGAAACTGGTGTGGAAGATGGGCGAAGCATTTGCACAGGTGCTCGTCGCCGCGCACACGCTGGCAACGAACAGACAGGTGAGCGTTTTCATGTTGGGCTGATTCATTACCTGATACCCGGATTGCTGTGAGATCTATTGATCCGTTGAACAGTCATTTGTTCGCATTGGGTGTATCGCAGTATAAGGCTGTATTACAGATTGGACTGGTGAGCTCGCCAGGTTGATGGGCTGCAATCGAAGTGCCGGCTGAACCAGCGGGAGAAGGCACTAAGTTCGGAAAACCCCAGAACCCCGGCTATCTCACTCAAACGTTGATTGGAATGTGCCAGGTGACGCATTGCCAGCTCTGCACGCACCTGATCCAGCAGCGAGGAAAATGTTTCCCCCTCCTGCGCAAGCTTGCGATGCAGTGTTCGCCTGTCCCATCCCAAATTGGCCGCCACTTGTTCCACCGAGCAATGGCCCGTGGGCAGCACTATCCAGATCATCTGGCGCACCTTTTCAAGTAAAGCTGTTTTGGATTCTTCGCGGATACTGTCCAGATACTGATGAACATAACGGGCCATGTCCGGATCGGCACTGGGCAGTGCCTTGTCCAGATCGGTACTGCGGCAAACGATGCCATCCATCAGACTATTGAACTGCACGGAGGTGGCGAATATGCGGCGGTGTCGACTGTCGTCCATCGGCGCTGCGTGACGAAAGCAAACTATTGAAGGGTGCCAGTGGTTCCCCAGCAAGGTTTTCAGCAGGCGGTGGGTCACCCCCACTGACAGTTCCATCGCCTGACGCACCGGCAGGTTTCCCACTGTGACCTGTTCCATGCGCAAAACCACCACGCCGCCACTCTCCTCGATATTCAACACCAGCCCCTGATTGTGGAGGAACAGGAAGTCGCGGAACGCTTCCATGGCCGAACGGATCGTCTGTTCGTCACGCCACAGCAGCGCCAGAGGCCCCAGATTGGAGAGCTTGCGGGTTTCGGCCATGCGCAAGCCAAAATCGTCCACACCCGCTTCACGCGCCGAATTTTCGAGCAGACGTGCTACGGCTTCGTTGGGAATCTTCAAATCCGGTTGAAGCAGGCATCGGTGGTCGAGGCCGACGAGGCGCAATTGCTCCAGGTGATCAACGTGTAGCGATCGGGCTATTTCAGCGTAGTTGGTCAAGCTGGCACTGCGAACAAGGCCACTCATGAATGATGATTTCTCAATTCGGGACAGCGATTTATCAGCTTAGCAGGAGGATGTCCCGCAAAGTCAAGGTGAACGCCGGCAGCTGCGCGACACTGCGTCACGTCCCATCGTGCCTGCATCGTCAGATGGGGATTGCTCGTTGCCCTCAAGGCTTGTGTACAAAAACAAGAGAATGGCTATGAATAAAACACCTCGTATCGCTCGATCAACGGATACGCCTGCCAAACGTCGCCGCGCGCCAAAAGCTCTTCAAGAGCAGCAGAAACAGGAGCTAGCGGTCAAGACAGCACAGGTTGCTACACCATTGCTCAGGGTGCGCCCGGTCGATCTGCTTAGCGCCTCCGGTTCCCTGTTCAAGGCCGTGGGCAAGACGCCAGTCAAGGCCGCGCGGCATGTTGGCAGTTTCTTCAAGGAGCTGGGCAATATTGTCGCCGGCAGCTCCAGCGTGGCACCGAATCCCAAAGACAAGCGTTTTTGCGATCCGGCCTGGCAATCCAATGCCTTGTTGCGCGGCCTGTTGCAGAGCTACCTGGCTGGCAATGACGAGCTGAGCCGTTTTATCGAGGAGGCCCATCTCGATGCCAGAGACAAGGGCCGCGCCCGGTTCATTGCCGCACAGTTGTTTGATGCACTGGCGCCGAGCAACCTGCTACTGACCAATCCGGCAGCGTTGCGCAAGTTGCTCGATACGGGTGGCATGAGCCTTGTCAAAGGGATCGGGCAGTTCTCCCGTGACCTGCGCCACAACGGCGGGATGCCGATGCAGGTGGACAGCGCGCCATTCAAGGTGGGAGAAAATGTCGCCACGGCGAAGGGCGAGGTGGTGTTGCGCACCGAGATGTTCGAACTGCTGCAATTCGCCCCAACCACGAAAAATGTACATGCCCGCCCGTTAGTCATGTCACCGCCGCAGATCAACAAGTACTACGCCATTGACTTGTCGCCAGACAAGAGTCTGATCAAATGGATACAGGACAGCGGTATACAACTATTCGTCGTCAGCTGGCGCAATCCGACCAGCATGCACCGCGACTGGGGCTTGTCCGAATACGCACTGTGCCTTGACCAGGCGGTTGATGTCGCGCGGCAAATCACCGGTAGCGCGGATGTCAACATGTGGGGTTCCTGTTCAGGTGGCCTGACGCTCGCGGCCTATCTCGGCTGGCTGGCGGCGCGCGGTGAAGGCGCCAAGGTGGCGAACACCAGTTGGGCGGTGTGCGTGCTCGATATGCCCGCGCTCTTCGGTGAGACCGCCATCGGCCTGTTTGCCACCCCGGCGGTACTGCGCGCGGCGAAGACCAGCTCGCACTGCAAGGGAACACTCAGCGGCCAGGACATTGCGCGCATGTTCGCCTGGATGCGACCCAACGACCTGATCTGGAATTATTGGGTCAACAATTATCTGCTGGGCAACAAGCCGCCGGCATTCGACATTCTGGCATGGAACAACGACTCCACGCGTCTGCCGGCAAAGCTGCATGCCGACTACCTCGATCTGGCCCAGCACAATCCCTACAGCAACCCGGGTGTATTGCAGATTGCCGGCGAGTCGATCGACATGAGCAAGATCAAGGTCGGTGCCTATGTGATCGGCGGCACCACCGACCACATCACACCGTGGCAGGGTTGCTACGGCACCGCCCGACTGTTCGGCGAGGACAGCACCTTCGTTCTCTCCAATGCCGGCCATCTACAGAGCTTGATCAATCCGCCGGGCAACCCAAAGTCGTATTTCTACGCCGCCGCTGCCACCGCCTCAGATCCGGAAAGCTGGCTGCAAGATGCAGGCGAGAGCCACACCGGCAGTTGGTGGCCGCATTGGCGGCAGTGGATTGAACAACGGTCGGGCGCTAGCCGGCCAGCACCACGCAAACTTGGCTCACGCAAATATCCGCCGTTATATGCAGCCCCGGGCCATTACGTCCTGGAGCGTTGAGATTGGCTGTATTGCGGTGTAAGTCAGTGCTCAAAACTACCCACACCCGTTCGAGGGGTGCACACGTACAAAAGGAATTAGAAGTTGCACCCTAAGAACATTGTTCCAGGGCTAGTCGCCAAACGCTGAACTAGACTCAAAGATCCAAAGCACACTGATAGCAGTGGAGGCTTTATGAAGAAATCCATCCCCCCCTGCCTGGCTACGCTTGTCTCGGTGTTCTGCCTTTGCGCTTCAGCCGAGACCGTAACGCCGCTCAAAGGGCAGTCCCCCGAAATGATTCAACAGGACATTAGCTCATGCCAGGCTCAGGCCGGGAACGCAGCAAGCACCAGCACAACGCCTCAATCAGGTGGACGTGCCCGTGGTGCCGCTACTGGCGCAGTAGCAGGTGCGGCGGTTGCCGGAGCGCGCGGTCGTCAGTATGACGAGGTTTATGACAAGGTAGACGACGACGTTAAACAGGAATATCGACAGAACCAGGCCAAGGATGCTGCTGTGGCAGGTGCGGTTGTAGGCGGATCCCGGCAACGTCAGGATCGTCGACAGGATCGCCGGGCAGAACCGGCTGCAACTGCTTCCGCCTACAGCAGTTGCATGCAGCAACGGGGCTACCAGATAACCCCTTGAACCTGAACAACAAAGAGTAATTGCATCAAGATCTGTATCGTCTTTGACGGGCGCGACGGTGCAGGGAAGGGCGGAACGATCAAGGCGCTCAAGCCTGCCTGACCACAGAGGGGGTGCAATGCGCATTCCATTGTTCTACGCGGTGTCGGTTGTATTGTTTTTGAGCGGATCTTCCTGCCTGGCGCAGCCATTGGACGCGAGCGCGACCACCAGCGCTTCCAGTACAGCACCTGTCACCTCGGTGGCCAAAGATGCCGTGTTTACCCAGGAGCAGCTGGATCAAATGCTGGCTCCCATTGCGCTTTACCCGGACCCACTGCTCGCACAGGTGCTGATGGCCACCACGTACCCCGGGGAAATCGCCGAGGCGGTCACCTGGTCTAAAGCACACCCGGACGCCAAGGGCGATGATGCGGTCAAACAAGTGGCGAACCAGCCCTGGGATCCGAGCGTGCAGGCGCTGGTCGCTTTCCCACAAGTCATGGCAACGCTGGGACAGGATCCCGTCTGGGTGCAACGCCTGGGTGATGCCTTCCTGGCGCAGCCCGACGATGTCATGGGGGGCGTGCAACGCTTGCGTCATCAGGCTCAGGCAGCAGGCAACCTGCAGAGCAACCAATATCAGAACGTGACGGTGCAGGCGGCACCGGCATCGGCAGCTCCGGCTCCGGCTCCGGCCACCAGCACCTCCACGATCATCATTCAGCCCTCCGATCCGCAGGTGGTTTACGTACCCACTTATAACCCGACCACAACCTACGGCACCTGGCCCTATCCGGCGTCGCCGCCCGTGTACTATCCACCGCCGCCAGCCTATTACCCCGGTTCGGCATTGTTGGCCGGGCTGGCCTTTGGTACCGGTGTGGCTATCATCGGCTCGTTATGGGGTGATTGTGACTGGGACAACAACGACATCGACATCGACGTCGACCGCTACAACAACATCAATCGCAACAATCAGATCACTCGGAATCAGAACAACTGGCAGCACAACGCTGTTCATCGCGACGGCGTTCCCTATCGAGACAGTAAGAGCCGCGAACAGTACGGCCGACAACTGGACGGTGCCCGTCAGCGTGAAGCCTATCGAGGGGACAATGCCCAGCGAGCCCAGGCTCGTGAAAAAGCCCGTGGTTCAATGGACAAGCACGGTATCGAGCGACCCGCCACCAGCAACCGCGAAGCCCGTGATTCGGCGCGCAAAGCCCAGTCTGCAACATCGCCCGGCAATCGGATGCAAGCAGGTACAGACAGACCGAAGGCGTCTGACAGGAGCCAGGGCACTGCCAGAAGTACTCGGGAGAATCAGCAACCCAGGAAACAGACCGCTCAGGTAAATCAGCGCGGGCAGGGCGATTTGCAAGGGCGCCAGACTGCGCAAAAACGGCCGGCTGCCAGTACGGGCAGTGCGGGCAGTGCGCGCAACAATGCATTCGCCGGCGTGCGCTCACCGTCCCAGGCCAACGCACAAGCCAGTCGTGGCCAGGCCAGCCAGGCATCCGCCCGGCGCCCTAGCGCCTCGCGTCCCGCCGGCCATCAGGTCAGCCGGCCGTCCAGTCCACCCGCGCGCCAAAGAGGGGGCCGTCGTTGAAAAACAATGCTCGAGTGAAGGCTCTCATGGGCTTGCGCTTTCATGTCATGGCGATCGTTGCCGGCTTGACGTGGTCGTGCATGGTTACGGCACAGCAGGCATTTCCAACCCCGGAAATGGCCGCCCAGGCGTTCGTCGAAGCACTGGGGACGAAATACGCCGATCAGGCACGCCTGACCGATTTGCTGGGTAATGAATGGCGCAGTTTCATCCCGCGCGAAGGCGTGCAGCGCAGTGATGTGGATGCGTTTTTGAAGCAATATCGCGAGCAACACGCCATTGAAAAAACCAGCGATAGCAAGGCGGTCCTGTCGGTTGGCAGTGAACACTGGACACTGCCTATCCCCATGATAAAAGCCGCGAACGGTTGGCGCTTCGACATCGACGCCGGCAGCGCCGAAGTCCGTGCACGTCGAATTGGCCGCAACGAACTCGCCGCGGTGCAATCAGTGCTGACTTATCATGACGTCCAGATGGAGTATGCATCAGTGGATCATGACGGGGACGGCGCACTCGCCTACGCGCAAAAAATCTTCAGCACCGCCGGCAAGCACGACGGCCTTTATTGGGAGGACGACGATAGCGGTCAGATCAGCCCGCTGGGTCCTTTGTTCGGCAAAACCATTGCCGGCGAAGACTGGCAGGGTTATCACTTCCGTATCCTTGATGGCCAAGGTCCTTCGGCACCGGGCGGCGCCTATAGCTACCTCATCGGTGACGAGATGAGCCGTGGCTTTGCACTGATCGCCTGGCCGGCGAAATACGCTGACACCGGGGTGATGAGTTTCATGATCAGTCATGAAGGGGAGGTGTTCGAAAAAGACTTGGGACCCGGTGGTGACAAGTTGGCGGAATCGATGAAGCGCTTTGATCCAGATGACAGTTGGAAGGTGGTTACCGTGGGGCAGGAATAGATCTGCCTCGGACTGCAAATCCCTTTGGGAGCGGGCAAGCCCCGCTCCCGAGGATGTGAGCCTAACCCAAGGCTGTGAAATCGCTGGCGTGCAACTCCTGGACACCCACCAGCTGGATTTCGAACTCCGGAATGGCGTCGGCATCGACACTGCCGTAAAGAATGCCATCGGCAAAGCGCAGTTGGCCGGTGGCGTCGGCAGGGTCGAAGGCGTTGCTGCCGACGAAGGTGAAGGCGTCGACAGCGGTGGTCAGCGGGTTGGCGTCCAGGCCGGTGAAATCCAGAAGATCGCCCTCGGTGCTCTTGAATCCGTTGATCACATCGCGCAAAGCCCCGATGCCCATGTCCGACAGCGCACCAAACGCGTAGGTGTCCGTACCAGTGCCACCGGTGAGGTTGTCGGTGCCTGCACCGCCGATCAGCCGGTCATTGCCCGAACCGCCCACCAATGTATCGTTTCCCGCCCCCGCGTTCAGAACGTTTGCGGCGCTGTTGCCCGACAGACTGTCGGCGTAGGCGCTTCCCGTCAGGTTTTCAACGAACTTCAAGGTGTCGAGCCCGGAACCCACGGTGTTTTGTTGCGCTGACGTCGAGAGGTTGACGGTAACGCCGGACAGGGCCCGTTCAAAGGACACCGTGTCATTGCCATCGCGCCCATCCAGCACATTGTTGCCGGCGCCGGCGAACAGTGTGTTGTCCAGCGCGTTGCCCGTGCCATTGGCGGCGCCAGTGCTATCGACATACAGATGCTCGACGTTGTTGGCGAGGGTATAGGCCGCCAGGCTGCTGTGCACACTGTCGCCCCCTCCCGGCGCCGCATTGCTGTTGATCTCGATCACAGTGTCGTTGGCGTTATCGACATAATAGGTGTCGTTGCCATCGCCGCCGCTCATGCTGTCGTCCCCTGCGGCACCATCGAGCACGTTATTGGCGGCATTGCCGGTGATGAAGTTGTGCCGCTCATTGCCGGTGCCGTTGATGGCCGACACGCCGGTGAGCAGCAGGTTCTCGAGGTTAGCGCCCAGGGTCCAGCTGACCGAGGCCTGCACCGTATCGATCTGCGAGGTCGAGGTGTTGGTTTCCACCACGCGGTCGGACGCGTTATCGACCACATAGACGTCGTTGCCATCGCCACCGGTCATGGTGTCGGCGCCCAGTTTGCCATCCAGTGTGTCGTTGCCCGGACTACCCACCAGGGTATCCGCTTGGTCGGTACCGGAAATCATGTTCTGAGCGTTGTCGAAAATGTCCTGCACGCTGTTGTTGTCGTTGGAGTTGCCCTGGAAGCCAAGGTCATTGGCAATGTAGTCGGCCAGGCGCTGGCCGACGATCTCGGCCGACTCTTCGTGCAGATGCCAGACGTCGTCGGGATACGCCAGCGGGTCGATTTCGTGGCGCAAGGGGAGATCGGTGTAGTCCACCGCCAGCTTGACGTCGGCGCGCTCGGCGGCGATGGCTTCCTGGGCGGCGCGGACATAGCCAACCCCCTCGACGATGGAGGCAATTTTCTCCTCCGAATAACCACGGGCACGCGCCGCGTCCTGTTCGTAGTGACCGGTTTCCATCAAGTACACGTTGAAGTTGCCGAACTGGGCATGCAGGTAATCGAACACCTTCAGGGTCGCGGCCTTATAGGCCGCTGCTGCCGCTACTTTGTCCGTGGCGCGGGCGATCTCCTGGGCGGCTTCCTCGCCCTGGCCCCAAATGATGCCCATGGTGACGTTATCGATCGATTGCAGTTCGGTGAGCTGGTCGCGCAGCAGCGTCACGGCGCGCAACAGCGCAGCCCCGGGTTGGTTGGTGTCGGTCAGCCACCAGCACAACTTGAGTTCCTCGGCGCTGAGCGTCGAAAGGCCGGTGACCGTGCTGCCGCCCACCGCGATGTCGATGCCGTTGCCATTGGCATCGGTGAACTGGCTGCGCACGTCATAGGCGGTGTAGCGGTCCAGGTCGTTGACCAGCATCGACGTGCCGGACTGATTGTCGTCCTCCGTCATGCGCAGCAGGCGCGCATTGGATTGGCCGAGGGTGGGCAGGTAGAGAATGTCCTGCTGGACGCTCTCGCCGAACACGAAGTCGCTGGCGGTCAGGGTGTTGAGGTAGTTGCCGCTGAGGGCGATTTCAAAACGATTGCCATCGGCATCCGCTTCGGCGGACTTGATGTAGGTCTTGTCGCCGGCCGCGTTGAGGGTGACGTACAACGTGCCATTGCGGCCATCGCCGAGGCCTTCAAAGCCCGGGCCCGAAACATCGATCTTGTCGACGCCTATGGTGAAGTCATAAATCGTGTCGGTGACCGTGACACCACCGGTGTCGTAGTCGCGGTAGCTGTCGAGCACGTTGGTGTAGCGGAAGGTGTCGGCACCGTCGCCGCCGTACAGCGAATCGCGTCCGGCACCGCCGTCAACGATATCCGCGCCGGTGCCGGCCTTGATTGTGTCGTTGCCACCGAGGCCGAGGATCAGGTCTGCACCCGCCGTGCCGTTGAGGGTTTCAGCATTGTTGGTGCCGGTGATGGTGTTGGCGGGCGCGTCGGCCACGACCAGGGCGAAGCTATCGCTGACCGATGCACCGGCCGGGTCCGTGGCTTTGACCAGCACGTTGTAATTGCCGGACGCGGTGCCGGTCGGCGTGCCGGTGAAGGTCAGGTTGGTGGCGTTGAAGCCCAGCCACGCGGGGAGGGCGCTGCCATCGGCCAGGGTCGCGGTGTAGCTGAGGCTGTCGTTATCCGGATCGGTAAAACTGGTGGCCGGCACCGCGTAGCTGAACGGGGTGTTTTCGGTCGCGTTCTGATCCAGCAACGCCGTTGCCACCACCGGCGCATGGTTGACCGTTGGCGAAGTGGCAAAGACGAAATTGGCGCTGGTCAGCGTGTTGAGGTAGTTGCCGTCCAAAGCCACTTCGAAGCGGTTGCCATTGGCGTCGGCGGTCAGGGATTTGATGTAAGTCTTGGTGCCGGCACTGTTGAGCACCACGTACACGGTGTTGTTCTTGCCATCCCCCAGGCCGGTGAAACCCATGGCCGAGAGGTCGATTTTGTCGGCGCTGATATCGAAATCGGTGATCAGGTCGCCAAGGTTGGCACCGCCGGTGTTGTAGTTGCGGTAACTGTCCAGGCGATTGGAGAACACAAAGATGTCCGCCCCGGTGCCACCGGTGAGGGTGTCCATGCCTGCGCCGCCGTCGAGCTTGTCATCGCCCGCGCCGCCACTGAGGCTGTCGTTGCCCGCCAGGCCGAGCAGGGTGTCGGCCGAATCGCTACCCAGCAGCGAGTCGCTGCCGCTGGTGCCGGTGACCACCCGATTGAAGATGAAATTGCTGGCGGTGAGGGTGCTGGCGAGGTTGCCCGAGAGAATCAACTCGAAGCGATTGCCGCTGGCGTCGGCATCGTAGTCCTTGATGTAGGTGCGGTCGCTGCTGGCGCTGTAGCTGACCTGCAGGGTGCCGCCACGGCCATTGCCCAGGCCGGTGAAACCGAGGCCGGCGAGGTCGATCTTGTCCTGGGTGACGTCGAAGTCGGTGATGGTGTCGTCGAAGCTTGTGGTTGCGTTGCGGTAACTGTCGGACTGAGCGACGAAACGGAACGTGTCGGCGCCCGTACCGCCGGTGAGTTTGTCGATACCTGCACCACCCACCAGAATGTCGCCACCGGCACCGCCATTGATGGTGTCGTTGCCAGCAACGCCGTAGAAAATCTCGCTGGCGGCACTGCCCAGCAGGGTGTCGTTGCCAGCCGTGCCTTGCACGGTGGTCATCGGCACCGTGGCGCTGACGTAGCTGCCGTCGCCATAGATCAGCGTGGCACCGTTGCTGGTGTGGCTGATGGTGTTGCCGATGATGGCGTTGCGATCAGTGCCGTCTTCATTGCGCTCCGCAACGCCGTAGGTCGACAGGTTGCTGCCGGTGATGATGTTGCCCTGGATCGTGTTATCGCTGCCGTTGAAGTACTTGCCGGACACGCCCAGGGTGTCGTTGTAGGACTGGATGATGATCTCCGGTACGGGGCTTCCCAGGGAGTTGTTGTTGAGCGTGTTGTCGATGATCTCGACGTGGTTACTGCCGTAGATGCGTATCCCGGCGCTAGTGTTGTCGTGAATGTCGACACCGCTGACCGTCACCTCGCTGGACATTTTGATCAGCACCCCTTCGGCGCCGTTGCCGTACACCTCGCCACCGGTGATGGTGATGTTGCTGGGGGAGGGGATGTCCTCGCTGCCACGCTGGATCACGATGCCATTGCCGCCGTTGTCGTAGGCGACGTTATTGGTGAGCGTGAAATCGTGGGTGCTGGTGACGATGTTGAAACCGTGGCGGTCGTTGTCGTAGGCGATGTTGTTTTCGAAGGTGCTGTTGCTGAGGAAGTCAGCCACGAAGCCGTCCAGGCCGTTGCCGTGGGAAATGCTGTTCTTGATGACCATGTTGACGGTCTGCTCGTGGGGGTCGAAACCGTACCCGGAGCAATCCTTTATCTCGACGCTGTCGAGGGTGACGTTGGAGTCGTAGCCTGCTTCGCCGGGAATGTAGCCATTGAACCAACCGTCGATCTTGCCCGTGGTGCTGTCACGGTTGCCATCGATGGTGAGGTTGCTGACGCCGAAGTCGTGGGTTTCCTCGCCATAGGCGGAGCGGATGACCCCCGTGATCTTGGTGTCGGAGCCGTCAGCCACCTTGACGGTGGTTGCTCCCATGCCGTCGCCGTACAGGTAGACGTTGCTCTTGAGCATCAGGCAACCGTCGGAGGGCTCCTCACCTCCCGAAACGATGTAAGTTCCGGACGGCATATACACCTGCCCACCGCCTGCAGCGGCCGCCGCATCAATTGCACTTTGTATTGCCGCTGTGTCGTCAGTGATGCCATCTCCTTTGGCGCCAAAATTTTGTACATTGAAAATCATGAGCTTATCTCCGTATCAGGCGAAAACCTCGAAAGATGCCAATATTCCATCGACAGCTACCGTGTTATGACCCAGCGGAGGGCAAAAGTTGTGACCGCGTATCGGGGGAGCGTCAAAAAATCGGACTAACTGATTAACGGTTGCGAGGGTTTTTGAGGAGTTTCTGAAAAGTAACGTTCTGTTGACGCTTGCTGGGGTGGCGAGCGATGCCCTGTGGGAGCTGGCTTGCAAGAGGCAGCATTGATGTGACTGACACAGCGCTTGCGCGAGCAAACCTTAAATAAACCGTCGCCCGGTGGAGACGGGTGGCCTAGTAGGCTCATGAGTTCGCGTCACGAGCGGCAACGTTTTCAATCTTCACATCCTTTCGTTGCTGGTAGACAATGCGCCCTCTGCTCCGGGGTAGTTCAGCGGTAGAACACTCGGCTCTTAACCGGGTGGGCGCTGGTTCGAATCCAGCCCCCGGACCCACTACATAGCAGGGTCATAAGGACCACATGTCCAGGCACGATAGGGAATCGGATGCAATGGAAGGCCTAAACGCCGGTTATGCGGTCTTTCAGTTGTCTCAAGCATTGACTGCACCCAATCACGGCGATGAGCCGCAAGCGAGCAAAAGGATTGAGCGTTGGCAACAGGTGGTCGAACACTTTTTATTGGGCAGCGCACTGTATGGCTCACGCACCCCGTTCGCGGATGTGCCTGAATGGGTCACGCTCGAAGTCACCACAGGCGGGTTTGCCACTGGACAGCATCTGGCCGGAGGTGCGCTGACCGAAAATGAGCGCCTGCTGGCCGCCACAATCCCAAGCATCCGCTCTGACTTTGAACGACTTGATCTCAATGCCTGGCACCTTACGGATGAGGGGATCGAAGCATTGCAAGAGCGTCTGGTGAACGGCGACTATCGGATCGACGTACCAGAAGAGGCCGCGCTGCTGACCGTGGCCTGGCTATTGGGGCGGCAGCGGACGGAAGAAGCGAGGAGATTGATCGAAACGATCGCGCCTTTTTTTGAGCGGTTGCGTTTCTTTCCTGTGACTTCTGACGGGATTCCGCTCGCAGTAGCAGAAGTGCATATCTTCGATGCCGGTGAAATCAAACAGCAGCTTTCAAAACTCCCGGAACAGCCCCGCCTGGCAGTGCAGAAACAGGTGGTCACAACTCGTTTGCCGCTCTACGATGCGGCCATCTCGCACTTCCTTTTAACGTACCAGTATGACTGGCCTTGCCGGCAGTATCCTGAAGGCTGGCTCGAACAGGCGACTGCGCTCAACACCCGGTTCGAGGCCACCTGTGGCACTGACATCTGCAGCGCTGAACCTTTCCGGGATCGGAGAGGGGAGTTGTATGCGCTGCTCAAACAGTGTTCTCGTGATCCAACTTCGCTCACGGGGCGTCAAGTCGGACGCATTCGGCGGATCGTCGATGATTTTGTTGGTAAACATGGGCATCCTGAATCTGAAACTCATCTAGAGAAGCGTGCAAAGCAGCGCCGTGACGTTGCCGCACCCGACCATCATTTGATCGCCAAGGCGGTGTCTGCGCGCCTGGCGAGCTATTCGAGCTTGGAAGGCATCTCTGATTTTGCGCCCCTGTTGGAGGCGATCACCAATGAGGAGGAGAAGACATATGCGCTGACAGCAGGCGTCGCCATTCCTCCGGCGGTTCGTCGACGGCTCGAGCGTTGTCGAAAAGGAACCATCGCTGAGCTGATTGACCAGGGAGTGATCACATCCGGAGATACTGTGGCACGAGTGCTGCCGGCGATGACGGCCGAAATCTGTAGTGCTGGATTTCGCGACGCCACGCTACGTACGTTGTCTATCGCAACGTATCGTGCTTTCCGACGACGCCGTTCATTGTTGCTGCTCAACCTGCAGAGCCAGGTCAAAATTAGTGAGCTACCTTGGGTGGCGGCTGTCGAAGGTGACCGTCAGGCAGACGTAGCCGCTGTTGAGGGGGCCAGACAGGCCTTGGTCGAATCCTCGGCAATGACCCTCTCGGCTTTCCCGCAGGCAATAATTCCGAACAAGTTGCTTCAGGAGTTTCGCTCGCTCGCTGTAAGCGCGAAGCTGGATCTTCCATTTGTGGAGGAGGTCGCGGCTGACATTTTCATGGGGGCCTTCTCGAACAAATTCGCGGAAGCGGCCAGGCGAACGGCCCGGTTTATGGCGGGGACCCTTTATGCCCGTTACTACGACATCGACACAGACCGGCTGGCCGTCCTTCCTGATCAGTCGGAATCAAGGAGTAGAAACCATTACCGGCGTCGCCTGGACAGTTCCAGCGATGCATTAACGAGCCTGTGCGCGCAACGGGCTAATGTCCCCATGGGCACATGGCATTCCGCAATCAACGGAACCATCATTGAACAACAACAGATTCTAACGACACAAAACCTCTCGACTCTGTTTGGTGAGCTCGGTCTGAAAACGCTGCTGCAGCGTCGTTTGGGCTCACTTGCTCAAGCGTGCTTCGAATGGATCTGCAGGCGGCAGCAGATGCAAATAAAGTTCTATCATTCGCGCTTGGTGATGCTCAAAAATACGGCTTATGCCTGGCGCCAGATGGTGTTTTATTTGTCCATGATGGATGACGCAGAGATGCGTTGCGCTCTCGACAGCATCGAAGCACATTTTGCCACGCGACCCGCTGCGTTTCGTGAGAGGTTTCTACCAGCGATTATCGGGTTGCGTGTGGCAGCCTCCGGGCGCCCATTGACTCTGAGCAATCAGAAAAGTGAAGGGGCTCAGATTTTTCTCGGATGGACCACCGAGCGACATTGGTTAATGCCGTCGTAAACGCTTGCTAGAAGCAGGACGTTCTGATCGCTCTAAAACTCGGTGTCGGGACGGATAGGGAATGGCTTATGGAAAAGTTCCGCCCTGACACATCATTTAACTTATGGGCGATGACCGATGTTCATAAGCGGCTGTAACCCTGGATTTTGGGACCCGTTAGCCAGAAACTGGGTTAGAGTGTTCACCAATGTCTGTTCATAAGGACCCTCCACTCGATTCGCGTAGTCGCGCCAAGCGGTTCCAGCGAACGAACCGGGCAAAAAACCGTATATCAATCGTTATGTGAAGAATGAATCGTCCGCTTTTTGTTTCTCTAGATGGGCCCAAAGGAGCCGGCAAAACCACACTGTTGGAGGCCGTTACAAAAGTACTGAGGGCAGATAACAAAAAGGTGATCCGACTTTGCGAGAGTAAAAGCGATCCCTATAGGGGTGAAACAATGGCCCTCGTTAACAAACTCGTCAGAAATCCCACCCGGGATTTGGAGTTGGAGATTTGTGAGCGCTTTGCTGATAGCCGTACCTGGATTTCCCAGCACGTGCTGCCTAAACAACCATCAGGCAGCATCATCTTGATCGATCGCTGGTACCCGTCTGATGCCGCGTTTCGCCGGTTAGTCCCGTTTGCAGAGATTCTACAGTTGAACATTGATCGAAACGTGCGAGTGCCAGACCTGCATGTCGGGGTTGTCACCACCCCTGAAATTTCATGGGCGAGGGCCGCGGCACGATCTCGTGGGTTGGGCAGTACCGTGATCCATAACCTGGAAGAGCATGTCGCTTGTACCCGGGCGTTCGAGCGAGCGATTGCAGATCACGGCTGGGTTTTATGCCGTAATGAAGGAACGATCGAAGACGCAACGATGCAGGTGATTTCTGAGATCTATAGAGTCCAGGCGAAGTTCGCTGCGCCGGCCTTGATGCGGTTGAGATAGCTGTAGCTATAGATCGTTAGCAGGATCGAAGGAGTGATTTGTCGCTGTAGCGTTAGCCGGCTGATGCTTTGATCTGGGTGCCTGTTATCGAATTATGAGCCGAGGCTTTCCGGGGTGGGTCATACATGATCAGACGGTTCGAGCGTCGATTGCTGGAACCGGGGTATTGAGTTGGCTCAAACAGGGAACGGGGATTGGTAGCTTGAAAGAACCTTTGGTAGAAGTTCCGCTCTGACACATCATTTAACATAATATACATTACACGTAACTAGATGTTTCAGGATTAGCCCCGGTTGCACGCAGATTTGGAAGCCCTCAATCCATCCACGCCCTTCATCCTTGCGTCAGCTTTCCAATCAGCTCTGAATGCTCGGGAAACTGCTCTCTGAGCTTCTGCCGACTACCCATCTCCATATCTGCAAAATCAAATCCTGGTGAAACCGCTTCACTGATCAAACCGTATTCCGCTAAACCATTCATCAGCTGCGAAGCTTTCCAGACGCCACCAGGTACATGCAGCTGCAGACATTGCCCGGCGATAACGTCGCTGCCCATCACCACAGTATTCAACGTGCCGTCTGGAAAAATCAGGCTGTACTGAATCGGGTTTCCCAAATGGTAGTAATGAACGATGTCCGATTGATTCAAGTGAAAATGACCTATAGGCGAATCCTTGGTCAGCAGGTAATAAATTGAAGTCATCAAGTGACGTTGACCTCCATTGATCTCAACCATAGCGTGGTGATCAGATTGAAAGGTTCTTCGGTAGAAACCGCCTTCCATGTGAGGCTCCAGAGCCAATGCGGCGATGACTGCTTCAGCGTTGGGAATTTGAATGTTGAGCTCACTGTTGGTCATGTGGATTGCCCTCCTTAAAACACTATAGCTATTATATAAATCTATTCGATAGATTTTAACTATGCTAAATGGTTGTTTAGTCGTTTTATCTCGATAGCGTTTAAAAGCGTGAGCAAACGCAATTCGTCAGCTTGACTCTATAGCTCCCCCTGCCCTCGCAACACCGCAATATCCCGCTTGGGGGGTACGCCAAACAGACGGCTGTATTCGCGGCTGAACTGGGACGGGCTTTCATATCCAACCTTGTAAGCCGCACTGGATACGTCCTGGTGTTCATTGAGCATCAATCGCCTCGCCTCGTTCAGTCGCAGCCATTTCTGGTACTGCAAGGGGCTCATTGTGGTGAGTTGACGGAAGTGGTGGTGAAAGGTCGGAGTGCTCATCTGCACTCGGGCCGCAAGTTCATCGACGCGAAGCGCTGAGGTGTAATTCAACTTCAGCCAATCGATGGCTTTGGCGATCCGATAACCTTGGCCATCGACAGAAGTTATTTGTCGTAGCCGGCTCGCCTGATCACTCTGCAAGAGACGGTAGTGAATCTCGCGTTGAATCAAGGGGGCCAGAACAGGAATGGATTCCGGCTCATCGAGCAGTGCCAATAAGCGCTCGAATGACGCCAGCATTGCAGGGGTCACTGAACCAATTCCTACCCCCTTCGCAACGGATCGATCACGGGTTGGCGGTAGGTCACTTTGTGCTATCAGCTCAGCCAGCATGCGCAGATCGAGCTTCAAAGTGAGTCCCAGGCATGGCTGTTCCGGGCTTGCTGCCAGCACTTGCGAATTGGCAGGCAAGTCCAATGAGGTGATCAGAAATCGCGACGTGTCATACGGATAGCCTTCGCCGCCTACCCAGAGCTGTTTCTCACCCCGGGCGACGAGGATGATGCTTGGCTCGACCATGCAGACGACGGGCGGCGATGGATGTTCGCGCCTGAAGAAGCCGAGGCCCGTAATGGGCGTTCCGTAATCACCTGGTTTCGGGATCTGCGCGCCGATGATCTGCGCAAGCGTTTCTTGCGGCGATGTCTGTTGCGGTGCGGTGCCGTGTTTGATCGTCATGTTCGTCTAGTACCTCTTCGCTGAACTCTAACTCGCCAGTTCACGACCGTCCTGCAAAAAAACAGAGACTCATAGAATCAGGCAAGTAATCCAGCGAAATGCACTACAGGGAGTATGGGCAGAACCGGAGAATGTTCATCCGACAAACCCATTGAGGAATCTCCCATGTCGTCAAGTATTGCTTCGTGATCGACAACGCCATGTTGGCTGATTAAGCACTGGGTCAAAGCACTCCAGCAAACTACAACTCAATCGAAAGGACTATCCGGTGAAAGGAATTTTTCTTGCCCTGGGGCTTCTCGTTGCCTCTTTTTCTTCAATGGGAGCCGATATGTCAAACGGCGCGGACAACTTCTACAAAAGCGAGAAAGTGACCGTTGAAAAGGTCACCTTCAAGAATCAATACGGTATGAAGGTGGCGGGCAACCTGTTCACCCCGAAAGACCTCGCCCCCAAATCCAGGAACGCCGCCATCATCGTCGGCCATCCAATGGGGGCGGTGAAAGAGCAGAGTGCGAACTTGTACGCCACCAAAATGGCCGAACAAGGATTTGTCACCCTGTCCCTGGATTTGTCCTTCTGGGGCGAGAGCGAGGGCGTGCCTCGCCAGGCCGTCTCGCCCGATATTTACGCAGAAGACTTCAGTGCCGCCGTGGACTTTCTCGGCACTCACCCAATTGTCGATCCTGAGCGAATCGGCGTCCTTGGCATCTGTGGCAGTGGCAGCTTCGCTATCAGTGCGGCCAAGATTGATCCGCGTATGAAGGCCATCGCCACCGTCAGCATGTACGACATGGGTGCAGCCAACCGTAACGGTCTCAAACACGCAGTGACTGCGGAACAACGCCAGCAGATCATTCGTGACGCCACCGAGCAGCGCTATGCCGAATTCCAGGGTGGCGAAATCCGCTACACCGGCGGCACGCCGCTCAAACTGACCGGCAATGCCGTGGGTGACGAGTTCTACGATTTTTATCGCACCCACCGAGGCGAAGTCACTCCGGCCGGCGCATCGCCGCAGACAACCACCATGCCGACGCTGACCAGCAACGTGAAGTTCATGAACTTCTATCCGTTCAATGACATCGAGACTATCTCCCCTCGCCCGCTGCTGTTCATTGCCGGCGCCCAGGCACACTCACGCGAGTTCAGTGAGGACGCCTACAAGCGGGCCGCCGAGCCTAAAGAGTTGCTCATTATTCCAGATGCCGGACACGTGGATCTTTACGATCGGGTCAACCTCATTCCATTCGCCAAGTTGACCACGTTCTTCAAAAGCAACCTCAAGTAGCCTGATCGGTGCCCTGGCCGGGCATCACCTCTCTCGTAGCCTCGTCCTCGGGGCTACGACGCTTCGCGTAATACAGGATTCAACCAATGACTGATCACCTCCTCCCTGTGCCCCATAAATCATGGGGCGCCGTATTCGCCATGTCCCTCGCCGCCTTCGTGCTGGTGGCATCGGAGTTCATGCCCGTCAGCCTCCTGACACCGATTGCCACAGATCTACACGTCACCGAGGGACAAGCCGGCCAGGGAATCTCCGTTTCGGGGCTGTTTGCCTTGTTCACCAGTCTTCTGATCGCATCGGTGGCTGCGCGGATTGACCGCAAACCGCTGCTCCTTTCACTGACACTGCTTATGATTCTTTCTGGGACAGTAGTCGCGTTCGCCCCGAACTACTGGGTGTTCATGATCGGCCGCGCGCTGATCGGTGTTGCGATAGGTGGCTTCTGGTCATTGTCGGCGGCAACCGCCATGCGCCTGGTGCCTGATGACCAGATCACTCGCGCAATGGCAACCGTCAACGGCGGCAATGCTTTGGCGACGGTTATTGCAGCGCCACTGGGCAGTTTTCTCGGTGCCCTGATTGGCTGGCGCGGTGCATTCTTGTGTGTCATCCCAGTCGCGATAGCGGCTTGTGTATGGCTGTTGTCAAGCCTTCCACCGATGAAATCGCAAAGCGGTTCAGGCACTGGCAACGTCTTCAAGTTGATGAAACGCACACCGGTCGCGTTAGGCATGGTGGCGGTCAGCGTGTTTTTCATGGGCCAGTTCATGCTCTTTACCTATTTGCGCCCGTTTCTTGAAACGGTCACCCACGTCAGTGTTTCCATGCTGTCGTTGATGTTGCTCGTCCTGGGTATTGCGGGCCTCGCAGGAACCTTCCTGATTGAAGCGTTCTTGAAAAATGGTCTGCATCGAACCCTCATCGTCATCCCGATCTTGATGGCGGTGATTGCACTGGCGCTTGTTTCATTCGGTAGCTCGGCGGCCATCACGACTGTTTTGCTTGGCCTCTGGGGACTGGTTGCGACTGCTGCGCCCGTGGGGTGGTGGACATGGCTGGCGAAAACGTTGCCAGACGCTGCTGAAGCGGGAGGCGGCTTAATGGTAGCGATCATCCAACTGGCAATCGCGTCTGGCGCAACCGTTGGCGGGCTGGTCTTTGACTTGAGCGGCTATCGGGCGACCTTCGAGTTGAGCGCCACTGTGCTGGGCGTAGCGGCCGTTCTTGCCTTCCTGGCTGCACGCGCAGCATCGCGGGAGCCTCTTGCCTCGGCGAGCATCGCTTGAAATGTGTCGCGAACAGTCTTCGCGCAACGTTGGCGGAGTTGAGGCGGCGGCAAAAGCCATCTTCGATGAGACTAACTGGCGATAAATCTGTTCGATGGGCTATTTCCCGACGTTGAGCATGGCAATCAGGGCTATGGTCAATGTGTTGAGCAGATTAAGGAGTTTCCGATGGCCGACTCAAGCAAGAAAATGAGCCTCATGGGGCTCACCACTCTGGTGACGGTGAACATGATGGGGTCGGGTATCATCATGTTGCCGACGAGCATGGCCCAACTCGGGGCCGTTTCGTTGCTGTCATGGATCGTCACTGCCGTCGGTTCGATGGCCATCGCTTACTGCTTTTCCCAGTGCGGCATTTACTGCCTGCACTCAGGCGGGTTGTCTGCCTACACCGAAGAGGCACACGCCAAATCAGGCTTCTTCCTCTGTTCGTATCTGTACTTTCTGTCGCTGGGCATCGCCAACGTGGCCGTCGCCATCTCCGCGGTGGGTTACATGACATCGTTCGTGCCTTGGCTGGGCAGCGGCGCCATTCCTCTGTTTATCGGTACGGTTGGTCTGCTCTGGTTGACCACCATGGCCAACTTCGGTGGCCCCGGCATCACCGGCAAGATCGGCGCGATTACCGTATGGGGGGTGATCATCCCGGTGGCAGGCTTGAGCATCATCGGTTGGTTCTGGTTCAAGCCCGATGTGCTGATTGCCGCCTGGAATCCGAACAGCCTGCCGATCTCTGATGCCATTAGTAAGGCTATTCCCCTTACTCTGTGGGCTTTTCTTGGCATGGAATCGGCGGCACAGGCCTCCGATGCAGTGGAAGATCCCAAGCGCACCGTACCGTTGGCTTGCCTGTTCGGCACAATGGGCGCGGCAGTGGTCTATGTGCTGTCGACTACGGTCATTCAGGGCATCGTACCCAATGCCGAACTAGCCAACTCTTCGGCGCCCTTCGCGCTTGTCTATGCACATATGTTCACCCCCACGGTCGGCAACATTGTCATGGCGCTGGCAGTGATGGCTTGTGTTGGTTCGCTGCTGGGCTGGCAGTTCACCCTGGCACAAACGGCGAAGATGACTGCTGACCGAGGCATGTTCCCGAAATTGTTCAGCAAGGTCAGCACACAGAATGCGCCCATTCTCGGCATGCTCGTCTGCGGCGTCTTTCAGACCTTGATGGCACTCTCGACCATCTCGCCCAATGCCAGCGCCCAGTTCGGAAAGCTCGTCAGCCTGGCAGCGGTGACCAACCTGATCCCATATGTGACAGCCGCCACCGGCCTGCTGGTCATGATGTACAAAGCCAAAGTCAGTACAGGGATCTATACCCGCAACACGATGGTATTACTGATCGGCGTGGGGTATTCGTTGTATGCCCTTTATGCCTGCGGCAAGGATGCCGTATTCGGTGGCCTCATTGTCCTTGCATTCGGCTACCTGCTCTATGGCTTCCTTTCCAAGCGTTTTGTCGATTTGTCTCCAATCAGGGGCGGCAATCCTTAGCTGTATTTTCAAGACAGCACAGACATCCGAATGTGGGGCGCCAAGGATATGAACGTACAACTGACCAAAGCCACTAACTTGCTGTTCGTTTGCCTGTTCACAATGGTGCCGGTACTGGCTGGTGCCAATACCCTTGAACGCGTACGGGCAAGTAATACCTTCACCCTCGGTTACCTGCCGGACTTCGCACCCTTTACCGTCCAGGCAGGCGACAAAGCCAGCGGTTATGCGATCGAGCTTTGTCTGAAGGTCGCCGACAAAATCAAAACCGAGCTGGGTTTGCCCGCGTTGCAGGTGCGTTACCGCCCCGTCTCCATCAACGACGAGATGAATGCCGTGAGCTCGGGCGAGATCGACATCCTCTGCACGCCGACTCCCCCCACATTGGCGCGACGCAAGCGTGTGAGCTTCTCGGTTCCGATCTACACGGCCGGCCTCTCGGCAGTGGTGCGCCAGGAAGCGCCTGAGGCGTTGCTCAATGTACTTAATGGCAAAGTAGCCCATACCGGACCGACCTGGCGTGCGACCATCAATCATGGGCTGGCCAACCAAACCTATGCCGCCACCGCAGGTGGCGTCACCGAGGCATGGATCCGTCAACAGATGCGATTACTCGGTGTGGTGGCTACCCTGGTCACGGTCGAGAACACTGAAGCGGGCATCAAACTGGTCGCCGAAGGCAAAGCTGATGCTTTCTTCGCCGAACGCATGATGCTGAAGAATCTCCTCGCCAATAACTATTCCGCAGGGAATCTGGTCCTGCTGGATCGAGTTTTTGAGTACTCGCCGACTGCAATGGCGGTGGATCGCGACGATGAAGATTTCCGTTTGCTGGTCGACACCGCGCTGAGTGAAATGTATCGATCGGGCGAGATCGAGCAGGCATACGACACCTACCTGGAAGGCATTACCGACACGGACAAAAAGCTGTTCAAGGTCTATGCGATACCGTAGAGGCAATCGCGGGCAAGCCCGCTCCCGCGGGGTTTTGTGAACGCCACAAAATCCCGTGTAGGAGCGAGGCTACCCGCGAAAAGGCCATCAAACGCAACACACATCCTTCAGGCCCGTCGCACCTGCAGCAACTGCGCCGCACACGATGCAATCCGCTGGCACGCATCCGCCAGCCTCGCCTGATCCACCACCAGGCCAATGCGAATATGCCCCGCCGCGCTCGGCCCGAAGGCTTCACCAGCCAGCACCGACACGCCGTACCCTTCCAGCAAACGCTCGGCAAAATCTTGTGCACCGAGCCCGGTCTGGCGCACGTCGACCATCACGAACATCCCGCCATCCGGTTTGATCGGCCGGATACCCGGGCAACCGCTTAGCCTTGCGCACACCAGATCGCGACGCTGGCGATATTCCTCGCGCATCAGTGCCACTTCCGGCAAGTCTTTATCGAGCGCTACTTGCGCGGCGTTCTGGACGAAATCCGGAAGGCCGAACAGCATGCACAGCGACAGATGCATCAAATGTTCAGCCAACGGTTTCGGGCCGATCATCCAGCCCACCCGCCAGCCGGTCATGGCATGGGATTTGGACAGACTGTTGATCGTCGCGGTGCGCTCGGCCATCCCCGGCAGACTGGCCGGGCTGATGTGCTCGCCCTCAAACAACAGGTCGCTGTAGACCTCGTCGCTGATCAGCCAGAGGTCATGCTGCACGCACAGCGCCGCCAGCGCCTTCCAGCTTTTTAACGACAGACTGGCGCCTGAGGGATTATTCGGGCTGTTGAGCAAAATGACGCGGGTTTTTGAGGTGATCAGCGCCGCGACATCCGCCGGTTCAACCCGAAAGCCATTTTCCGGACGCACCGCCACCGGCACCACGCTGGCTCCGCAGGCACCGAACACGCCTTCATAGGTCACATACATCGGTTCGGCGACGATCACTTCATCGCCAGGGTCGAGCAGGCATTGGGCAACCGAATACACCGCGCACTGCGCGCCAGGCAGTACGATCACATGGTCGGCATCCACCAATTGGCCGCTGCGCCGCTGATGACGGCTGGCGATGCTACTGCGCAGTGTGCGGGTGCCGCGTACATCCGAGTAATGGGTGTCACCCGCCAACAGGCTATCGATGGCGGCGTGAATGATCGGCAGCGGCGTGTCGAAATCCGGGTCGCCAATGGAAAGCAGCAACACGTCGACGCCCTGCTCGCGCAATTCCAGCGCTCGATCATGAATCTTCCAGGCTGCGGCTCCGTCACCATCGATTCGTTGGGTCAAGGCTGAATAGCGCATGTACTTCTCCTAACGCGCGAGTTCCAGTTTCAACCCTATCTCAAATCACGAAACGCGCCACCATCGCATTCAAATCAACCGCCAATCGCGACAGTTCGTGGGTGGCGGCGCTGGTCTGGTTGGCACCGGCGGCAGACTGGGTAGCCAGGTCGCGAATGTTCACCAGATTGCGGTCGACTTCACGGGACACCTGAGCCTGTTCTTCCGAGGCGCTGGCGATCACCAGGTTGCGTTCGTTGATCAGTTGAATCGATTGGGTGATCTGCTCCAGGGCGATACCCGCCGCACGAGCCATTTCCAGAGTGCTTTGGGTGCGCTGATTGCTTTGTTGCATCGACGAAACCGCTTCGCCGGTGCCGTTCTGGATGCCGGCGACCATCTTCTCGATTTCCTGGGTCGACTGCGCGGTCCGATGGGCCAACGCCCGGACCTCGTCCGCCACCACCGCAAAGCCACGCCCGGCTTCCCCGGCACGGGCCGCTTCAATCGCGGCGTTGAGGGCCAGCAGGTTGGTCTGTTCGGCGATGGCACGAATCACGTCCAGCACTTTGCCAATGTCGCGGCCCTGAGTCGCCAGGCCCTCGATCATTAATGCGGTGTTTTGCACGTCGTGGGTCATGGTCTGGATCGCGTCGACGGTTTCCACCACCCGGTCACGACCTTCGCGGGCCGCCTGGGTCGACTGGTTTGAGGCTTCGGAGGTCGACACCGCGTTGCGCGCCACCTCTTCCACGGCGGCGGTCATTTCGTTGACGGCGGTGGCGGCCTGTTCGATTTCGTTGTTTTGCTGTTGCAGGCCCCGGGACGCTTCTTGCGTCACGGTGCTGAGTTCTTCCGCGGCGGCGCCCAGTTGCGTCGCGGAGCCGGCGATCTGTTCGATGGTCTTGCGCAGGTTGGTTTGCATGGCGGCCAAGGCGCCGAGCAAACGCGCCGGTTCGTCGTTGCCGTCGACTTCGATGACCTTGCTCAGGTTGCCGCCAGCAATGGTTTCGGCCGCGAGCACCGCACGGTTCAGCGGTGTGAGGATGCTGCGGGTCAACAGCCAGGCCAGCAGCACGGTCAGCAACGAAGCCATTACCGCCACCGTCACGATGCCGATAAAGGCTTCGCTGTAATGCTCACCCGCCTTGGCCGACGCGGCTTTGGCATCGGCGGCGTTGAGCGCCACCAGTTTGTTCAGTTGCTCGCCCATCTGATCGGTGCCTTCCTTGATCCGGGTATTGATCAGGGCGCGCATCTCCTCCAGTTTGTTCTGCCGCGACAGGTCCAGCATTTGGCTCTGGGCCTGTATGTAGTTGTCGAGGGTTGTCGCGAAGGTTTTGTACAGCGCGGCTTCTTCAGGGCCGGCCGGCAAGGCGGCATAGCTGGCTTGGGCGCTGCGCACCTTGTCGACGAGCACGCCGATGCGGGTCTGGGCCTCCTGCAACGCCGCCGGATCACGGTTGACCAGTACGCGGAACGAGAGAATCCGCAGCCGCAGGACGTTTTCTGTCACGTTACCCAGAAACCCGATGCTGGGTAACTGTGTCATTTCCATATCGACAGAGGCCTGGCGGATGATCGACATGCGGTTCACGGCAAACACACCCAGCACGATGACCAGCAAGGCTATGAAGGCGAAACCCAGGAAAGCTCGAGGCGCGATTTTCAGATTACGCAGTGACATAGGATGATCTCGGTAATTGAGGCGGCGAGCATCCTTGCGGGGATCACTGTCAGGCGGGCGATGACGCGTACCTTTCAGCTTGGCGCCACTGTTGTAATTGGTTTGTGTGCGCCTGTTAGTTGTATCGGCCGGGGTTGAGGTTTTTTGCAGGGGTTGGAGAAATATTTTTCGAGGGAGGCAGGCGTGTTTCAGCGGTGAAACACTCGTTAGCTTAAATGCAGAACCTGTGGGAGCGGGCTTGCCCGCGAAGGCGGCGGCACAGTCAACATTGGTGGTGCCTGACACACCGCTTCGCGGGCAAGCCCGCTCCCACAAGGATTTCTTTCTGCTGACGATTGAGTCAGGCCTTGCGGGCCGCCACCCGCCACACCCGCGCAATATCACGGGCGCGCTCGCGCAACAAACGCGGCGCCTCGGCGCAGGCCTGCTCCAGTGTCATCGGCCCGCTGGCCAAGGCAAAGGCCGCATCGATGCCATGCTCGTACAGCGCCTGATACCCCTCGCCCAAGGTGCCGGCGATGACGATGACCGGCACGCCGTGCTGGCGTGCGATGCGCGCCACGCCAAACGGGGTTTTGCCGCGCAACGTCTGGGCATCGAAACGACCTTCACCGGTGATCACCAGATCGGCGCCCTTGACCGCCTCGGCCAGCCCGACCAGTTCAGCGACCACTTCCACCCCGGCCTGAAATTGCGCACCGAGAAACGCCTTGGCGGCAAACCCCAATCCGCCCGCCGCGCCGCTGCCTGGTTCGTCGCGCACGTCCTTGTCCAAAGCTTGTGCGCAGAGTTCGGCAAAGTGCCCGAGGGCCTGGTCCAGTTGCTCGACTTGCTCGGGCGATGCACCTTTCTGCGGTCCAAAAATCGCTGAGGCACCATGAGGGCCGCACAGCGGGTTATTGACGTCGGCGGCGATGTCGAAACGCACCCCGGCCAGTCGCGGGTCAATGCCACTCAGGTCGAGGCGGGCCAATTGCGCCAAGGCCAGACCACCCGGTACCAGGGTTTGCTCCTGAGCGTCCAGCAGTTTCACACCCAAGGCCTGCATTGCCCCGGCCCCGCCGTCGTTGGTAGCGCTGCCGCCAATCGCCAGGATCACCCGTTGCGCGCCGGCATCCAGCGCGGCGCGGATCAATTCACCGGTGCCGTAGGTGCTGCTGGTGCAGGCATCGCGCAGGTTCGGCGCAACCAGTTGCAGGCCACTGGCCTCGGCCATTTCGATGATCGCGGTGTGGCTCTGTGGCAGCCAGCCCCACGCGGCATCGACCGTGGCACCCAGCGGCCCGCGAACATGGGTACGGCGCAGTTCGCCGTCGCATGCGGCCAGAATCGACTCGACCGTGCCTTCCCCGCCATCAGCCATCGGGCACTTGATCAAGTGTGCATCCGGCCAGACTTCCGCCAGCCCCAGCGCAATGGCCTCGGCCACACCTTGAGCACTCAGGCTGTCCTTGAACGAATCGGGGGCGATGACGATTTTCATGCGAATTCTCCAGTTCCAATGCGTCCATGCTGCCAGCCGCCATGAACAATAACGCCGGTCCGCTGCACAAGCGGGCATGAGGATTATTGTTCATTTCCACAAAAACCTCTGCACACACCTCTCGTCGTAGCAGCTGCCGAGCCTGCGAGGCTGCGTTCGGCGGCGAAGCCGTCGTAATTCCAACCAACAAAGTTTCCCTGATACACCGCGGTGCATGATTTCACGACGGCTTCGCCGCCGAACGCAGCCTCGCAAGCTCGGCAGCTGCTACGGTGCTACGGGATTGCGGTTGGCAGTTCGGTTTGGGGCAGCAGCTGGACACCAAGGTAAAGCGCGAGCATTCCATCCAGTTTTAGCGGGTCGACGCCGCTGAGTTCGGCGATCCGCTCCATGCGGTAACGCAGACTGTTGCGATGAATGCCCAGCGCCTCGGCGCAGGCCTGGCTCTGGCCGTCGTGTTCGCACCAACTGCGCAGCGTCGCCAGCAGTTGGCCGTTGCCATCCTTGGCGATGACTTTGCGCAGCGGCCGCAACAGTTCATCCAGCGCATCGTCGTTGCGGTGCCGCCAGAGCATCACCGGTAGCCGATAGCGGTTCAGGGTCAACAAGCGCGAATGCGGTAACACATCGCGTCCATAGGCCAACAGATCACCGACCCGACGATAGCAACGGCGCAATCCCGACAATCCATCGGCCTGCCCGCCCACGGCAATGCGCAAAATATTCCAGCCGAGGCCATCGAGCTTCTCCAGCAGCCGTTCGTTCTCGATCGCTGGCGTTGCCGGTCGGCACCACAGTAACGAGGACTTGGCCGAACTCACGCACCAACTGTCCGGATAACGCGACATCAGCCAGGCGCTGAGCGCTTCGACGGTCTGGCCCGGGCCGTGTTCCATGCCCAACTCGAACAGGTACGGCACCCGCGTCAACTGCGGTTTGAGCCCCAGCTGCTGCGCTTCGTCCAGCAACCGCGGCGAATCCCCCGCCTCGCTGAGCAGCAGTGCCAGCAGATCATCGCAACGCTGACGCCGCCATTGCTGCTCGGCCTGCTGATTGCGCTGGCCCACCAGCATCTCGGCGGTCATTCGCACCAGCTCGGCATAGGTGCGCAATTGCTCGGGTTCGCCGGTAATGCCGAGCACGCCAATCAAACGCTGATCGAGCAACAGCGGCAGATTAATGCCCGGCTGCACGCCTTTGAGATGAATCGCCGTTTGCGCGTCGATCTCCACCACGCGCCCGTTGGCCAGCACCAGTTGTGCGCCTTCGTGGCGGGTGTTGATGCGCTCCGGCTCGCCGCTGCCGAGAATCAGTCCCTGACTGTCCATGACATTGACGTTGTACGGCAGGATGGCCATCGCCCGGTCGACGATGTCCTGGGCCAGGTCGTGATCGAGTTCGAACATAGCGCGATTCCTTGAAAACGTGATGGAACGGGTTGTTCACCCGCACAGGCCTTGGTCATAAACCCTGTGCTCAGGCACAAAGACAATCACCCAAGGGGTGGCCGAGACTCACTGGGCGATCAACGTTACCCTTGCGTCGCAAAAAATCATAATAAAGAGAGAGCCCGCCATGTCACAGAGCGCCGCAGCTACCCTGGCCACCGCTGACGACAAAAACGCCGTTTACAAACGCATTACCCTGCGCTTGATCCCCTTCATCTTCATCTGCTACCTGTTCAATTACCTCGACCGGGTGAACGTCGGGTTCGCCAAACTGCAGATGCTCGACGCACTGAAATTCAGCGAAACCGTGTACGGCCTCGGTGCCGGGATCTTCTTCATCGGCTATGTACTCTGCGGCGTACCGAGCAACCTGGCCCTGACCAAATTCGGTCCGCGACGCTGGATCGCGCTGATGATGATCACTTGGGGCACGCTGTCGACTTGCCTGTTGTTCGTCACCACACCGACCGAGTTCTACACGTTGCGCCTGTTTACCGGTGCCGCCGAAGCCGGTTTTTTTCCGGGAGTGGTGCTTTATCTCTCGCAGTGGTTCCCGACGTTCCGTCGTGGCCGCATTATGGCGCTGTTCATGTCGGCGATCCCGGTGTCCGGTCTGCTTGGCAGTCCGTTTTCCGGCTGGATCCTCAACCACTTCGGCGCAGGCCAGGCTGGTTTGGCCGGTTGGCAGTGGATGTTCCTGCTGCAAGGCATACCGACCGTTATTCTCGGCGCCCTCGCCTACTTCCTGCTCAGCGACAGTTACGCCAACGCCAAGTGGCTGACCCCTTACGAGCGTTCGGTGCTTGAGGCCGATCACGCTCAAGACCTGGCCAGCAAACCGAAAACTGCTACCGATTCCCTGCTGGCGGTGTTCAAGAACCCGGCGATCTGGGCTTTCGGCCTGATTTATTTCTGCATCCAGAGCGGTGTCTACGCGATCAACTTCTGGCTGCCGTCGATCATCAAGAATCTGGGTTTCAGCGATAACCTGGTGATTGGTTGGCTCAGTGCGATTCCGTATCTGCTGGCGGCGGTGTTTATGTTGATGGTCGGTCGTTCCGCTGATTTGCGCAAAGAACGCCGCTGGCACTTGGTGGTGCCGATGCTGATGGGCGCGGTGGGTCTGTTGATTGCGGTGAACTTCGCTGCCAACCCCGCCATTGCCATTCTCGGGCTGACCATCGCCACCATGGGCGCCCTCACCGGCCTGCCGATGTTCTGGCCCGTGCCGACCGCCATGCTCAGCGCGGGTGCGGCTGCCGGTGGGTTGGCGTTGATCAACTCCATGGGGCAGATGGCGGGTTTTCTTAGCCCGTACCTGGTGGGTTGGGTCAAGGACAGCACCGGCTCGACTGATGCGGCGCTGTATCTGCTGGCGGGTGTGATTGTTTGTGGGAGTTTGCTGGCGCTGCGCATGACGCGGACGTTGCGGGTTTAAAAGGGCAAGATCAAAAGATCGCAGGCTGCGCCAGCTCCTACACGGGGATGATGTACACCCAGTAGGAACTGGCGCAGCCTGCGATCTTTTTGCTTTGCATGCTTTTGTGGCGAGGGGCTGTTGTGGCGAGGGGGCTTGTCGGAGTGCCGCATCACCCCGTTCGGCTGCGAAGCAGTCGTAAAGGTTCAACTTTGAAATGCCGGGGTCGCTTCGCGCCCCAACGGGGGCAAGCCCCCCTCGCCACGGGTGATCTGGCCTAATAATTCCGATTGCTCCCAGTCACGGTTCTGGTATTTGATTAGGGCTTTCTGACCGGTAAAAGGATTTCGTCATGAGCTATCGCACGCTGGGTCATTCGGGTTTACAGGTGTCGACCCTCACATTGGGCACCATGATGTTCGGCGAACAGACCAGCACCGAAGATTCCCTGCGAATCATCGACAAGGCCTGGGACCAGGGCATCAACTTCATCGACACTGCGGACGTGTACACCAACGGCCGTTCCGAAGAGATCGTTGGCGAAGCGATCGCCAGTCGGCGGCAGGAATGGGTATTGGCCACCAAGGTCGGCTTCGGACCGGTGGACGGTATGCCGAACCGCAGCGGCCTGAGCCGCAAGCACCTGTTCAATGGCATCGACGCCAGCCTGACGCGGTTGGGCACCGATTATCTGGACATCTATTACCTGCACCGCGAAGACCACAACACGCCGCTGGAGGTCACGGTGTCAGCCATTGGCGATTTGATCCGCCAGGGCAAGATCCGCTACTGGGGCCTGTCGAACTACCGTGGATGGCGCATTGCCGAAGTCATCCGCATCGCCGACAAACTCGGTGTCGACAGGCCGGTCATCAGCCAACCGCTGTACAACATCGTCAACCGTCAGGCGGAAACCGAGCAGATCACTGCTGCACAAAACTATGGCCTCGGTGTGGTGCCATACAGTCCTCTTGCGCGTGGTGTGCTCAGCGGCAAGTACGCGCCCGACGTGACACCGGACGCCAACAGCCGCGCGGGCCGTCAGGACAAACGCATTCTGGAAACCGAATGGCGGGTGGAGTCATTACGCATTGCCCAACAGATCCAGGAATACACGCAGGGCCGTGGCGTGGGCATCGTCGAGTTCGCGATTGCCTGGGTACTGAACAATGGCGCTGTGACTTCGGCCATCGTCGGGCCTCGCACTGAGGAACAGTGGGATGCGTACACCAAGGCACAGGCGGTGAAGATCACGGCTGAGGACGAGGCGTTTATTGATTCGCTGGTGACACCGGGTCACGCGTCGACGCCGGGGTTCAATGACGTGAGCCACTTTGTACCGGGGCGTAAACCGCATACGGCTTGAGATTTATCGCGGGCAAGCCCGCTCCCACAGGGTTTTGTGTCAATCACAAGATCTGTTGGCGATCACGGCCTAATGTGGGAGTGGGCTTGCTCACGAAGACGGTTTCACATTCAGCATTGATGTTGGCCGGTAGACCGCTTTCGCGAGCAAGCCCGCTCTCACAGGGTTCTGTGTCGACCGCAAATAGTGTGTATGACCCTGCTCCCACAGGTTGAGTGTCGACCTGCTGACTATGCTTTGGCTGAGGATCAGCCAGGATGTGGTAAATATTGATCACTCGCCCAATATTCAACACAAAAACCACGTATCCTGCGCGCCCCGTTTGACCTTCAACCCGCGAGGACAGCTTGTCTAAAGGTATCGCTCTATCGGTTACAGCCTCGATGCTGTTTGCCGTCATGTATTACTACACATCGCTGCTCTCCCCCTTGAGCGGCGTAGAAATCTTCGGTTGGCGGATGCTGCTGACCGCGCCGTGCATGACGGTATTCATGGTGGTGTCCGGTGAATGGAAGCGCGTGGTCGAGATTGTTCGGCGGCTGGCTGGCAAGCCGAAGCTGATTGTCGGCCTGATTGGCTCCGCAGTGCTGCTGGGTCTGCAACTCTGGTTGTTCATGTGGGCACCGCTCAACGGTTATAGCCTCGACGTGTCGCTGGGGTATTTCCTGTTGCCGCTGTCCATGGTCCTGACCGGGCGAATCGTCTATGGCGAGCGACTTTCCTATCTGCAGAAAATAGCCGTGTTCTTCGCCAGCCTCGGCGTGCTCAACGAGTTGTATCAGGTCGGCGGTTTTTCCTGGGCGACCTTGCTGGTGGTGGTCGGTTATCCCATCTATTTCATCCTGCGCAAGCGCCTGGCCACGGACAACCTTGGCGGGCTCTGGCTGGACATGGCGTTGATGCTGCCAGTGGCGTTCTGGTTCGTGCAGGGCGGCGAGCAAGGTTTCGGCGTGTTTGATCAACATCCGTGGCTGTCGCTGTTGATCCCGATACTCGGAGTGATAAGTGCTTCGGCGCTGGTGGTCTACATCATTGCCAGTCGGCTGCTGCCGTTCAGCCTGTTCGGGTTGTTGAGTTACGTCGAGCCGGTGCTGTTGCTCGGCGTTGCGTTGCTGCTGGGGGAAAGTATCAAGGCCGGCGAATGGCTGACCTATATTCCGATCTGGTTGGCGGTGTTGGTGTTGGTGTTTGAAGGGTTCAAGCATCTGGTCCGGCAACGACGCCGGCCGATGTAATTGTAGGAGCGAGGCTTGCCCGCGAAGGCGGTGTGTCAGGCAACGTCAATGTCGACTGGCACTCCCTCTTCGCGAGCAAGCCCGCTCCCACATTGGATTTACGTCAGCCAATAAAAAGCCCGGCCAGCATTGCTGCTGACCGGGCTTTTTCACGCCTGAACCGGGTTAATCGGTAGAGAGCACACCCCGACGAACCTGGTCACGCTCGATGGATTCGAACAGTGCCTTGAAGTTGCCTTCGCCGAAGCCATCGTCGCCTTTACGCTGGATGAATTCAAAGAACACCGGGCCCATCAGGGTTTCCGAGAAGATCTGCAACAGCAGACGCTTGTCGCCCGACTCGGATGAACCGTCCAGCAAAATGCCCCGCGCTTGCAATTCGTTGACCGGCTCGCCGTGGTTCGGCAAACGGCCTTCGAGCATTTCGTAGTAGGTGTCCGGCGGCGGCGTCATGAAGCGCATGCCGATACTTTTCAAGTGATCCCAGGTCTTGATCAGGTCATCGCTGAGGAAGGCCACGTGCTGGATGCCCTCCCCGTTGAACTGCATCAGGAACTCTTCGATCTGCCCGGCGCCCTTGGAGGACTCTTCGTTCAGCGGGATACGGATCATGCCGTCCGGCGCGGTCATGGCCTTGGAGGTCAGGCCGGTGTATTCGCCTTTGATGTCGAAGTAACGGATTTCACGGAAGTTGAACAGCTTCTCGTAGAAATTGGCCCAGTAGGCCATGCGCCCGCGATACACGTTGTGGGTCAGGTGATCGATAATCTTCAGGCCGGCCCCGACCGGGTTGCGGTCAACGCCTTCGATGAACACGAAGTCGATGTCATAGATCGAACTGCCTTCACCGAAACGGTCGATCAGGTACAGCGGCGCGCCGCCAATGCCTTTGATCGCCGGCAGATGCAGTTCCATCGGACCGGTTTCGATGTGGATCGGTTGGGCGCCGAGTTCCAGGGCACGCTTGTAGGCCTTTTGCGAATCCTTGACGCGGAACGCCATGCCGCACACCGACGGGCCATGCTCGGCCGCGAAGTACGACGCCACGCTGTTGGGTTCGTTGTTGAGGATCAGGTTGATCTGGCCCTGGCGATACAGGTGCACGTCTTTGGAACGGTGGGTCGCGACCTTGGTGAAGCCCATGATCTGGAAGATCGGCTCCAGGGTGTTCGGGGTCGGCGATGCGAATTCGATGAACTCAAAGCCCATCAGGCCCATTGGGTTTTCGTATAAATCTGCCATTTTGGCGCCTCATCATTTCTTATCAATTAACGAATCGTTAGTTGCTAGCAATGCTGAGACTGGCGGGCGGCGCGCAGGAGATGCCCCGCACGCTGCGGGCGAGGAAGTCACCGTAGATCAATTGAAACCCAAAACTCTTCATTGTCGACCCAAGGCTCTTGCGGGCGAGGCTTCTGCTGCCAGAAGACGATTATTCTTATATGCGTAACCCGATTCTACACAGCGTAAATCAGTTTGTCCGCCTTCTTATAAAAACCCCCTTTTTGTAGCGTGCGCAAGCGGTTTGTTGCACAGAAAAATCCCCGCCAGGATCAACCCGCCGCCCAGGCACATCACCAGTGTCAATTGCTCGCCCAGCAACAATGCGCCAAACAGAACGGCGGTCAGCGGGTTCAAGGCGATGAACACACCCGAACGCGTCGCACCGATTTTGCGGATACCGTCGTAATAACCAATATAGGCCAATGCCGAACCCAGTACGCCCAGGTACAGCAGGCTCAACCATTGTTGCGTGCCGAGGCCAGCCAGCGCCGCCACACTCAGCTCACCACGCACGGCGCTGGTCACCCAAAGCATCAGCGTGCCCAGCAAAATCGAGTACGTCACCGTCTGCACCGGCCCCAACGTTTGATTCAGGCCTTTGGAGAACAGAGAATAAATGCCCCAGCCGAGCACGCAGCCGAAGATCAACAGATCGCCGATCCAGGCATCAGTACCACCGGCCAGCAATTGCGGATTGCGGCTGACGATCACCAGGCTGGCTCCGGCTATGCAGATCGCAATACCGGTCACTTTTGCCCGGCTCAGTCGTTCCTTGAACAGCAGCCACGACGCCAGGCCGATCACGGCCGGATTCAACGCCACGATCAACGATGCCCGTGACGCGTTGATGTAATGCAGCCCGTAGAAGAAGCACAGGTTGTAGAAGAAGATGCCGAAGAACCCCAGCAGCGTCAGTTGTAGCCATTGTCGAGGGCTGGGGCGCACCAAAGGCACCTGCGCCAGCAACAGGAACAGCAGCAACGCCACGCTCGCCAGCAAGAACCGCAGGCTCGCGGCCAATAACGGACTGAGGCTGTCGGCCAGAAATCGCCCGGCGACGAACGTCCCGCCCCAGATCATGGTGACCGCAGCCAGTTTCAGATAAACCGGTACATCGGAAGTTTTCGCAAGTGTCTGTTCGTACGTAGTCATCAAGTCTCCACCATCAGAAATCGGGTACATGGCATAACCAGTCAGTTAAGCCAAAAGGCACCCGTAGCAGCTGCCGAGCCCGCGAGGCTGCGTTCGGCTGCGTTCGGCTGCGCAGTAGTCGCAAGATCAGGGATCTGCGGCACGTCAGGCAGCCCGCATTAGCCGGATTCACGACTGCTTCGCAGCCGAACGCAGGCTTCGCCAGCTGCTACAGATTGCGACTGGCCTCGGCACATGCCGTATCATTCGACTAATGCCCTATCATCGTAAAATGAGTAAATACTCATGACCCTGACTCAACTCGAGATTTTCTCGCTGGTGGCCGAGCTGCGCGGCTTCACGGCGGCGGCCCATCGTTTGGAGATTTCCCAATCCGCGGTGTCCCACGCGCTCAAGTCGCTGGAACAGGAACTGGGAGTAGAACTGCTGCGCCGGCATCAGTCCCAGGTCGAGCTGAGTGACATCGGCCAGCAGCTGTTACTACGCGCTCGGGCGATGCTCGGGCTGGCTAACACGTTGCGCCAGGAAGCGGCGGATGCTAGAGGAATGAAACGCGGCACCCTGCGCATCGGCTCGTTCGGCCCGACTTCATCGATCAAACTGCTGCCGAAAATCCTGCAGCATTACCGCGCCGCACACCCGGGCATCGAGGTTCACATCGACGAAGGGCCGGATCGCCAAGTGATCCAGTGGCTGGAAGAGCGACGTATCGATATCGGCTTCGTGGTGTTGCCCCTGGAGCGTTTCGACACTTTTGGGCTAATCGAAGACCAGATGGTTGCGCTGCTGCCTGCCGACCATGCGCTGGCCGGTCGCGACAGTTTGAGCTTGAGCGATTTATGCCACGACCCTTTTGTACTGACCGAAGCCGGCTCTTCGGAACTGGTGTCGCGCCTGTTTAATGCGGCGCGGTTGACGCCGAACATTCGCTATCGCTGTTCGCAGTTGCTCAGCACACTGGACACCGTCGGCCGTGGCGACGCCCTGACCGTTGTCGCCGAAGGCTCTTTGCCTGACCACAACGACAACCGTTACGTGAAAAAACCGCTGTCGCCACCGGTCAGCCGCCAAGTCGGGCTGGCGGTGCTCGATCAGCGTCAGTCATCACCTGCGACGCAGGCCTTTATCAAACTGGCTTCAAGCCTGAATGATCATTGAACGGCATAAGTGCTGTCGGCCAACTATTATCGCTGAACTCTTCTGGGAGGCGTGTCGCCCAGCCAGCCTTTGAGAGCCCTCTTTTATCGCGATGGATTTGCGAATGCCATTGAACGTCAAAAACCGCCGTCAACGTGGCACCCGGATCGTTGTGACTGTTCTGAGCGGGCTACTCCCGGTTTTGCTGGGGTTCGCCATTCTCTATCTGCAGGCTGAACGTACCCTCAAGCAAAGTTCTGAAGTGACTGGCGAAGAAGCCATTCGCCAATTCGAGCTGATGCTCGACAACACCGCACTAGCGGCGCAAGAACTACTGCCTCTGGCCGGCCAGAATTGCAACGATGTCAAACTGACCCTGCGTGAACAAGTCACCCGCCGGCCGTTCGTGCGCTCGACCAATCTTGTATGGAACACCACCCTCTATTGCAGTTCGTTGTTCGGTGAATATCAGGAAAAGATCAATCCCGGCGATTACACCCAAGGCAAGCTATGGCTCATGAACGGCAATCCAGTCACGCCCAATACCGCGTTGTTGGTGTATCGGCTGAATGAAGGAAACCAGGGCGCATTGACCACGCTGGACGGTTATCACCTGAGTAACGTGCTGCGCCTGATCGGTCGCAAAACATTATTGTTGCTGCAAGTAGGCCCTAATTGGCTGTCCGCCGACGGCAAAGTCCACAACGACGCCCTGCCCATTTTTCCGGTGGCGCAAAACACGCTGATGTCTACGCGATATGCCTTTACGGTGGCCGCCGGTTTCCCCGAAGGAGAAACCTGGCGTTACATGCGCAGTGAGTACCCGCCGTTGTTCAGTCTGTTGATGTTCTTCGGTGTGGTATCAGGTTCGATCGGGCATGTCCTGCAGAAGCGTTCGACGTCGCCGAGCCGTGAAATGCAGCGGGCGCTGGAGGCAGCAGAGTTCATTCCGTATTTTCAGCCCGTGGTGCACGGCGACAATAAGCAGTGGTCCGGCGCCGAAGTATTGATGCGCTGGAAACATCCCAAAGAAGGCCTGGTACGCCCTGATCTGTTCATCCCGTTTGCCGAACATTCCGGGCTGATCGTGCCGATGACTCGCTCCTTGATGCGACAGACCTGCGCATTGCTGGCTCCCCTGTCGACCTCGTTCGACAGGCCGTTTCACATTGGCATCAACATTACCGCCAGTCACTGCCGGGATCTGGAACTGGTCGAAGACTGCCATGAATTCCTCAGCGCTTTCGCCCCGGGCAGCATCAACCTGGTGCTGGAGCTGACCGAACGCGAACTCATCGAGCCGACAGCCATCACCCTGCAATTGTTCGAGCAGCTTCACGGGTTGGGCGTGATGATCGCGATCGATGACTTCGGAACGGGTCACTCAAGCCTGGGTTATTTGCGTCAGTTCAATGTGGACTTTCTGAAAATCGATCAGAGCTTTGTCTCCATGATTGGCGTTGACGCCCTGTCCCGGCACATTCTGGACAGCATCATCGAACTGTCGGCCAAACTCGATCTGGGTATTGTCGCCGAAGGCGTGGAAACCGTAGAACAGAGTGACTATCTGACGGCCCACGGCGTGAACTTCCTGCAAGGTTATCTGTTTGGTCGGCCGATGCCCGGCGCAGACTTCATTAGAGCATTAAGTGATCGTTAACTAACCGCTCTAAGGGGCGAAGCCATGAAGATGCGCACCAAATTGAATCAAAAGACTACTCTTGTTACATGAAGAAAAAGTCAGGATTTACTCTTGGCCAATTAACTACTACAATTTTTCATGCCTGTGCAGAACTGGCAGGTGTGCCATTATCACCGAGTCGCTTCAAGGCTCTTGGCTTATAGCTTTGTTTGCGGTTGGTATCAGCCAAACACACTATTGGAGTAAAGATATTGTCCAGACTCGCTGAATTCCGTGCAGCTGAAAAGGCCCTTCAAGAACAGCTCAAGCAGTTGGAATCGCTGAAGAACGATGCCGGGCTCAAGAAAGAAATCGAATTCGAAGAAAAGCTCCAGGGGCTGATGAAAACCTACGGCAAGAGCTTGCGCGACATCATCGCCATCCTCGATCCAAACCCGGCAAAATCCGGCCTGCAGCAGGCAGCAGCGCCTAAAACCCGCCGCGCTCGCGTGGTCAAGGTGTATCAGAACCCGCACACCGGTGAACTGATTGAAACCAAGGGCGGCAATCATCGCGGCCTGAAAGCCTGGAAGGAACAATACGGTGCTGCCACCGTTGATTCCTGGCTGCGAGGCTAAGCACTCGCGATCATAAAAAAGCCCTGCAATGCAGGGCTTTTTCATAGACAGCGTCTAAATGCAACGAAAGTCGCCGATCAACTCGTTACATTCCGATGAACTTTATGCTTAATCCCTTTGGCTATCTAAAAAATGCCGAACACGCTGAAATCTACTGATACGCAAACCTTAAACTAAAGTTTCAAGCTGTTTCGAGCCGCCGCTATGTCGTCCTGACTTGCCTTATAAACCTCTGCCTGCCCCGCATAAGAAAGAACATAGGCCTTATCGGCGTCAACCGCAGCGACCAATGTTTGAGACAGCACATGTCGACCGTTCTGCGTAATCGTGCAGGTAGTTTCCAGCGCCGATAGCCGGCTTAAGGTAGTCGGGTGAATTTTAGTGCAAACGCTCTGATACCCACTCTGAAAAAAGTCCTTTTGCACCGACTTGCGCATTTCCAGGAGCACGCCTTCCAGGTTCACCTGATGACCACTTTCTACCTGAGTCATGGTCAACTCCATCACCATCACCGGCGTACCGTCCTGATCGTTTTTTACCGCGCGTTGCCGGGATACCTGCGGTTTAGTCTCATCTTGCGAAATAGCCTCGACAGTCCATCCGCTTGGCCAAATCACGACCGGAGCTTCTGCATAAACGGGGGTAACACCTGAAAGCAGACACATCAGGACGAACATCGATTGACAGAATCGGGTCATTGCAATGAACACTCACGAATTGAGCCGTAAAGTCTGAGCCTCACCCGGCTGTCAGGCAAGCCTGCGGTTTTGGTTTGGCGATGCCGGAGCCCTTGCGTATCATTGTGACCATTCTTGGATTTTCTGGAGGGCCCCATGAGCCTGCACGAACTCAATACATTTCCCGGTGTGACTGCACAACCCGACACCGCCACCCAGAAGTTCGTCTTCAACCACACCATGCTGCGGGTCAAGGACATCACCAAGTCGCTGGATTTCTACACCCGCGTCCTGGGTTTCTCGCTGGTGGAGAAACGCGATTTTCCGGAAGCCGAGTTCAGCCTGTATTTCCTGGCGCTGGTCGATAAAAACCAGATCCCGGCCGATGCCGCGGCTCGCACCGAGTGGATGAAATCGATTCCCGGCATTCTCGAACTGACCCATAACCACGGCACTGAGAACGACGCGGATTTCGCCTACCACAATGGCAACACCGACCCACGCGGCTTCGGCCATATCTGCATTTCGGTACCGGACATTCGTGCCGCGTGCGAGCGCTTCGAAGCGCTGGGCTGCGATTTCCAGAAACGCCTGAACGACGGCCGCATGAAGAGCCTGGCCTTCATCAAGGACCCGGATGGTTACTGGGTCGAGATCATTCAGCCGGCACCGCTGTAAGCGCCACACACAGAAATGATCGTTCCCACGCTCTGCGTGGTAACGCCTCCTGTGACGCTCTGCGTCACGCTTTGGGACGCGGAGCGTCCCGGGCTGCATTCCCACGCAGAGCGTAGGAACGATCAGTGCAAGACACAAAAAACCCCATGATCACTCATGGGGTTTTGTGTTTTCGGCGTCGGCGTTTATGCAGGCGCCGAGGTGCGGATCAAGTGATCGAATGCACTGAGGGAAGCCTTGGCGCCCTCGCCCACCGCAATCACGATCTGCTTATACGGCACGGTGGTCACGTCACCGGCCGCAAACACGCCAGGCATCGACGTTTCACCGCGGGCATCGACGATGATCTCGCCACGCGGCGACAGCTCGATGGTGCCTTTGAGCCAATCGGTGTTAGGCAACAGACCGATCTGCACGAAGATTCCTTCCAGCTCGACAGTGCGCAACTCGTCCGACTGACGATCCTTGTAGCGCAGGCCGTTGACCTTTTGACCATCGCCAGTCACTTCAGTGGTTTGCGCACTGGTGATCACCGTAACGTTCGGCAGGCTGTGCAACTTGCGCTGCAATACCGCATCGGCGCGCAGTTGTACGTCGAACTCCAGCAGAGTCACGTGGGACACGATACCAGCCAGGTCGATGGCCGCTTCGACGCCGGAGTTACCGCCGCCAATCACCGCCACACGCTTGCCTTTGAACAGCGGACCGTCACAGTGTGGGCAGTACGCCACGCCCTTGTTACGGTATTGCTGCTCACCGGGAACGTTCATTTCACGCCACCGGGCGCCGGTCGCCAAAATCACGGTCTTGGCTTTCAAGGACGCACCACTGGCGAAATGGATTTCGTGCAGCGCGCCATTTTTGCCTGGCACAAGCTTGTCGGCGCGTTGCAGGTTCATGATGTCCACGTCGTACTGCTTGACGTGTTCTTCCAGCGCCACGGCCAGTTTCGGCCCTTCGGTTTCCTGCACCGAGATGAAGTTCTCGATGGCCATGGTGTCTAGCACCTGACCACCAAAACGTTCCGCCGCCACACCGGTGCGAATGCCTTTACGAGCAGCGTAGATCGCCGCCGAAGCACCGGCCGGGCCACCGCCGACGACCAGTACGTCAAAGGCTTCTTTGGCGCTGATTTTCTCGGCCTGGCGCTCGATGCCGCGGGTGTCGATCTTGGCGAGGATCTCTTCCAGGCCCATGCGGCCCTGGCCGAAGTTGACGCCATTCAGGTAGATGCTTGGGACGGCCATGATCTGGCGCTCGTCGACTTCAGCCTGAAACAGCGCGCCGTCGATGGCGACGTGACGAATGTTCGGATTCAGCACGGCCATCAGGTTCAACGCCTGGACCACGTCCGGGCAGTTCTGGCAGGACAGCGAGAAATACGTCTCGAAGTTGAACTCGCCTTTGAGCGAGCGGATCTGTTCGATCACTTCGATACTGGCCTTCGAGGGGTGGCCGCCGACTTGCAGCAGAGCCAGCACCAAGGATGTGAATTCGTGGCCCATCGGGATACCGGCGAAACGCAGGCTGATATCGGCCCCTGGGCGATTGATCGAGAACGATGGTTTGCGTGCGTCGTCACCGTTATCGAGCAAAGTAATCTGGGTGGAAAGACTGGCAACGTCTTTGAGTAATGCGAGCATTTCCTGGGATTTCGCACCGTCATCGAGGGATGCAACGATCTCGATCGGCTGGGTGACCCGTTCCAGGTACGATTTCAACTGGGCTTTAAGAGTGGCGTCCAACATACGGGCGATTTCCTTTATTCGTGTCGAAAAAAAACGCCCGAGCGAATCTCGCCCGGGCGTTTTTGAGGGCGGTGCAGCTTACTTAGGAGGTGCGGAGTTCCGCCCTGATGAAGCGCGTCACAGACTTAGATCTTGCCGACCAGGTCCAGGGACGGAGCCAGAGTGGCCTCGCCTTCTTTCCACTTGGCTGGGCAAACCTGGCCCGGGTGAGCAGCAACGTACTGAGCAGCCTTGATTTTGCGCAGCAGCTCGGAAGCATCACGGCCTACACCGCCGTCGTTCAGTTCAACGATTTTGACCTGGCCTTCAGGGTTGATCACGAAGGTGCCACGGTCAGCCAGACCAGCTTCTTCGATCAGTACGTCGAAGTTGCGGGAGATGACATGAGTCGGGTCGCCGATCATGGTGTACTGGATTTTGCCGATGGCTGGCGAAGTGTTGTGCCAGGCAGCGTGGGCAAAGTGGGTATCGGTGGAAACGCTGTAGATTTCGACGCCCAGCTTCTGGAACTCGGCGTAGTTGTCAGCCAGGTCTTCCAGTTCGGTCGGGCAGACGAAGGTGAAGTCAGCTGGGTAGAAGAACACGACAGACCACTTGCCTTTCAGGTCAGCGTCCGACACTTTTACGAAGTCGCCATTTTTAAAGGCGTCAGCTTTGAACGGTTTAACTTGGCTGTTGATGATAGGCATCGATGACTCTCCGTCAGGGGTTAAGAAGTTGATGGGTGAATCCTACCCAGTCGATCGCCGGCTGGCTCATTGGCAAACCTGATGCTGCTGATTGGTTTTCGCTATTAGCCGACAGTATTAATAGAAGAAAACGTGATCTACAGCGCCAATGGCTTTTCAGCGATGCGGGTCATCCCGATAAACGGGCTGGATTCAACATAGCGCATGGCGGACTTCATATCCTTCCAGCCCACGTAACTCATCAACGACTTCAAATCCCAACCGCTCTGATGAGCCCAGGTGGCAAATCCACGCCGCAAGGAGTGACTGGTGTAGTGCTCGGCCGGAATACCGGCACGCTCCAGCGCCTGACGCAATAACGGGATCACGCTATTGGCGTGCAAGCCCTCCTCGCTCAAATGGCCCCAGCGGTCGATACCCCGAAATACCGGCCCGCGGACCAACGCGGCGTCAGTGATCCATTGGATATAGGCCTGCACCGGACACAAACGCTGCAAGGCTGGCGTCTGGTACGTCTGACCGAGGTTCTCGCGGTCGCTCTTGCTGCGAGGCAAGTAGAGGGTAATGCCTGAGCCGGCGCTGGCCTGCACATGCTCAATCTGCACGCGACACAATTCATCGCTACGGAAACCGCGCCAAAAGCCCAGCAGAATCAGCGCCGTGTCGCGTCTGGCCCGCAGCAAACCCGGTTGATCGCCCTGCGCCTTGGCGGTTTGCGCTTCCTGCTCCAGCCAGGCCACCACATGCTCCAGATGCTGAAGCTGCAATGGCTCGGCCTGTTTTTCCTGCGCCGGGTGCAGCGCGCGAATGCCCTTGAACACTTTGCGCACCACGGGCGCCTTGGTGGGATCGGCGAAACCCTGACTGTTGTGCCACTGCGCCAACGCGGACAAACGTAACTTCAAAGTATTGATCGACAGCACGCCCGCATGAGCCACCAGATAGCGCGCCACGCTGTCACTGGTCGCCGGCAGGAACCCACCCCAACTGACCTCGAAATGCTCGATGGCCGCGCGATAGCTGCGACGGGTGTTGTCGCGGGTGGCGGCTTGCAGGTAGCGATCCAGATCGGTCATGGGCTCAGTTCTCGAAAACGTACCGCTGTAGCGGGTGAAACCCGGATTACAGCGCATCACACGGGGTAATACCAGTATATCCCGCATGATGAATCACAGAATTTCAACTTTATTCATATCATGGTACATTGCGAATATTGGTGGTACGTACCACAGTATCAAATCGTAGGAGAACACATGGCACGTGGCGGCGTAAACAAAGCACTGGTGCAAGCGGCACGCTCAGCAATCCTCGCTCGGGGCGAACACCCAAGCATCGACGCGGTGCGGATCGAGATGGGCAATACCGGTTCAAAAACCACAATCCATCGCTATATGAAGGAGCTCGATGACGGCGCTGAGCCCGCACAAGCACCTTCCGAGCCTATCGACGATGAGCTGACAAGCCTGGTGTCGCGGCTGGCGCAACGCCTGAAAGAGCAAGCGCAAGAACCCATCGACCAGGCACGCGCACAGTTCGAGCAACAACGAAAAGAGCTGGATATCCAGTTGCACGAGGCCCGTGAGGCCAATATCGAATTGCACCAGCAATACGAAATTCAAAGTCTGGCACTGACCCAGGAATCGGCAGAACTGCATGACACCCGCTCCATGCTGCAAAGCGAACAAACCCGCAATGCCGGATTGAACCAGGCGCTGGCAGATTTCGAATTACGCTTGCAAGACAAGGATGAGCAGATTCGCTCGCTGGAAGAAAAGCACCTGCACGCTCGTGAGGCGCTGGAACACTACCGCAATGCCGTCAAAGACCAGCGCGAGCAGGAACAGCGCCGCCACGAAGGTCAGGTGCAGCAGATTCAAATGGAATTGCGCCAGGCCCAGCAAAGCGCACTGGTTCGCCAGGATGAAATCACCCAACTGCATCGCGACAACGAGCGCTTACTGACGGAAAACCGCGGAACGCTGCGAGAGTTGAGCCTGTCGCAAGAGCAACTCAAGCACACCAATAGCCGGCAGGATCAGCTGCTGGACCAGGTCAACCGTATCGACAGCGAACGCACCCTCCTCCAGGAACGCTTGCGCATTGCCATGCTGGAAAGCCAGTCACTCAAGCAGAACATCGACGAGCAGTCGCACATCAATAAAGCGCTGGAAGTTGAACTGATCAAGTTGCAGGCAAGCCTGGATGAAAGCGTGCGCCTGGCCGCTGTCGTTGCGACAGAGCCAGACGCATCAGCGCCGCGTAAGGACGATTAACTCGCGACCGGCGTACGCATGGTGACGAACTCTTCGGCGGCAGTCGGATGCACGCCGATGGTTTCGTCGAAGTCACGTTTGGTCGCGCCTGCCTTCAAGGCAATTGCCAACCCCTGAACGATCTCGCCGGCTTCCGGGCCTACCATGTGGCAGCCCAGGACCTTGTCGGTCTTGGCGTCCACCACCAGCTTCATCAAGGTTCGTTCCTGACATTCAGTCAGGGTCAGCTTCATCGGCCGGAAACGGCTTTCGAAGATCACCACCTCATGCCCGGCCTCCCGCGCCTCTTCTTCGGTCAGGCCGACAGTGCCGATGTTAGGCAAGCTGAACACGGCGGTCGGGATCATCTTGTAATCCACCGGACGATATTGCTCGGGTTTGAACAAACGCCGCGCCACGGCCATGCCTTCCGCGAGCGCGACCGGCGTGAGCTGTACTCGCCCGATCACATCGCCCAGAGCCAGGATAGATGGCTCTGCGGTTTGATACTGCTCATCGACCTCGACAAAACCTTTCTTGTCGAGTTTGACGCCAGTGTTTTCCAACCCCAGATTGTCGAGCATCGGACGCCGACCGGTGGCGTAGAACACGCAATCCGCCTCCAGCTTACGACCGTCCTTGAGCGTGGCTTTCAGGCTGCCATCGGCTTGCTTTTCGATGCGTTCGATATCGGCATTGAATTGCAGGTTCATGCCGCGCTTGGTCAGCTCTTCCTGCAAATGCTTGCGCACCGCACCGTCGAAGCCACGCAGGAACAGATCACCGCGATACAGCAGCGTGGTCTCGGCACCCAGCCCGTGGAAAATCCCGGCAAACTCCACCGCAATGTAACCACCACCGACCACCAGAACGCGCTTGGGCAGCTCTTTAAGGAAGAATGCCTGATTGGAACTGATCGCATGCTCGTGCCCCGGAATCTCAGGAATCTGCGGCCAGCCACCGGTAGCGATCAGGATGTTTTTGGCGGTGTAGCGTTTGCCATCGAACTCGACGGTATGCGGATCGACGATTTTCGCGTGGCCTTCATGCAAGGTCACACCGCTGTTGACCAGCAGATTGCGATAGATGCCGTTCAGGCGATTGATCTCGCGATCCTTGTTGGCGATCAGCGTCGCCCAGTCGAACTTCGCCTCACCCGGGGTCCAACCGAAGCCTTGCGACTGTTCGAAGTCTTCGGCGAAGTGCGCGCCGTAGACCAGCAATTTTTTCGGCACGCAGCCGACGTTCACACACGTACCGCCCAGATAACGGCTCTCAGCCACGGCAACTTTCGCGCCAAAACCGGCCGCAAACCGCGCAGCCCGCACACCGCCGGAACCGGCGCCAATCACATACAGGTCAAAATCGTAGGCCATTTCTATCTCCTCGGCAGGCCACCAGCATACCTGCGAGCGGCCTTTGGGCAAGCGTTGCAAACTATGTGGGGCCGGAAAATGAAAAAGCCACCCGAAGGTGGCTTTTCAATACAAGCAGCTCAAGCGCTATCAGTAAGCCTTGCCAGTCTTGTAGAAGTTCTCGAAGCAGAAGTTGGTCGCGTCGATGTAGCCTTCGGCGCCACCGCAGTCGAAACGCTTGCCTTTGAACTTGTAGGCCATGACGCAGCCGTTTTGTGCCTGCTTCATCAGGGCGTCGGTGATCTGGATTTCGCCGCCCTTGCCTGGCTCGGTTTGTTCGATCAGGTCGAAGATGTCCGGGGTCAGGATGTAGCGGCCGATGATCGCCAGGTTCGACGGCGCATCTTCAGGCTTTGGTTTTTCAACCATGCTGTGAACGCGGTAGATGTCGTCGCGGATCATCTCACCGGCAATCACACCGTACTTGTGAGTTTCTTGCGGGTCGACTTCCTGAATGGCAACGATCGAGCAGCGGAACTGCTTGTACAGCTTGACCATCTGGGTCAGTACGCCGTCGCCTTCCAGGTTTACGCACAAGTCATCCGCCAGTACCACGGCGAACGGTTCGTCGCCGATCAGCGGACGGCCAGTCAGAATCGCATGGCCCAGGCCTTTCATTTCGGTCTGGCGAGTGTAGGAGAACGAGCACTCGTCGAGCAGTTTGCGGATACCGACCAGGTATTTCTCTTTGTCAGTGCCCTTGATCTGGTTTTCCAGCTCGTAGCTGATGTCGAAGTGGTCTTCCAGAGCGCGCTTGCCACGACCGGTGACGATGGAGATTTCGGTCAACCCGGCGTCCAGTGCTTCTTCGACGCCGTACTGGATCAGTGGCTTGTTTACCACCGGCAGCATTTCTTTGGGCATGGCTTTAGTCGCTGGCAGGAAGCGAGTACCGTAACCGGCTGCTGGGAACAAGCATTTCTTGATCATATAAGTCCTTGAAAGGGCTGTGTGTACGAGTTTCGGCGCAGTCTAATCAGGCGGCGTGCACCTTACAATGCCCCGCGCTGGCTAACCGATGCCATCATAGAGAAATATTCTGATGGATAGTTCCGCAGATACATTGCACAACCTCTTATAGATAGCAGAGATCGGCAGATCTGCGCGGTCATCATCCGAAAGACAATCCGCCCCACCCTACACCATAGGCACCCGTTGAGGGCATTTGGCGCTATCATTGCGCGATTGAACCAGCCAACGAGGCAGATAGATGTCGGCAGCAAAAAGTGTTAACGGGTACCTGATCAATCAGGCAAAAGACGGCCAGTGGTGGGTAGACAGCGTCGGCGGCGAAAATATTGCCGGGCCGTTCCCTACAGAAGCGTTGGCGATTGAAGTGGCATCGGTGTTGCAGGATCAACCCGCAGGCCCCAAGCGGCGCGGCAAGGACAAGCCTTGAGCTGAACCTGACACGACGCAGCCCTGCCTTTGTGCAGGGCTTTTTTGTGATTATCTGCAGAGAAGTGGCCATTCGCTACAATCTTTCGATGCCACCGCTGTCACAGCCTTTTAGCCCCCATCACCGACGACCACCACGACATGAATAAATTTTTGCCACTGATTGCAGTCCTGGCCCTGAGCGGCTGCGCCACGTCCGAAACCACTTACCTGAAAAATGGCGAACAAGGCCTGAGCATCGACTGCTCCGGGGAAGCCAACGACTGGGCCACCTGCTACGAAAAAGCCGATGCCTCTTGCGCTGGCACCGGTTATCGGATCGTCGGTACCGACGGTACACCTTCGCCCCAGGAAAGCGACAAGACCTTGGGCGCGGACATCGGCAACTACAAGAACCGCAGTGTGGTGGTGGTCTGCAAGTAGCTCTCCCAATGCCGGTAAGTTAAGAAACTTGAGCTACGCAAATCCTGTGGGAGCGTGGCTTGCCCGCGAAGAACGATGACGCGTAATACCTGAGAAACCGCGGTGTATTCTTCGCGGGCAAGCCTCGCTCCCACAGGTTCAGTGTCTTGACTTACCGGGATTAGGGCTCGCCCTGCCCTACATATGAATTTCGGCGAATTTGATCCCGAGCCCGCGCACGGTCTCGATCAAATCGTCGAGACGACTGAAGGATTCGACTTCATCGTTGTCATCCACCAGGAAAAAACTGCGCCCGGCGCTTTTCTTGAAAAACACGATCCACTCCCCCGGGTTTGCCGGGTTCTGAATCACGTGGGTGGCAGAGATATGACCCTCTGCATGGCGCTCCCGCACCTGCTCTCGCTTCATGCTTGACTCCAGAAATGACAATGCCGTCAAAGTGCAACTTTGACGGCATCGATGCTGACTGGGGGTAGTTTATCAGCCGGATATGCATGCGGTGGCGGCATTGCGTACATCCCATGGGCGCAATGGCACATTGGAGATGCGCTCATGCAGCTTGATGCTGCTGCCGCCAGAGCGGTCTTCAATTTCAAATACGGCGGCCGGCCCCGACGAGAACTTTTGCGGCACGATAACTCGCACGCCTTCCTTTTGCGGTTCGACTTGCAGGGCTCCACGGCTATCGGCGAGCTTTTCGACCAGGCATTGGGCGTACTCATGGGGATTCTTGCCTGATATCACGCTCATGGTGGGCAGTGTCTCATTGATGTCCGAGACACTCGCACATCCACCCACTGCCAACGCCAACGGCCCGACCAGAACTCCCCACTTCATACAGAACCTCCGATAAAGACCTTCCGACAGCACAAATGCTGGTTTTCTCCGAGGCTCACTGCTTTTATCGCTCATAGAATTCCGTATAACTGTTTTTAATTGTCAAAGCGCACCTCGAGAGCCGGATAATAACCTGTTCGGGCTGATAAACTGCGCCAATCGCCCATGCTATCGTTTTGATTTTGTAGAAAAAGCCCTTCTGGAGGCGCCTCATGAAATTTATCCACCAGCGCGAGCACCTCAACGAAGACGACATCGTCGTCATCCAGTGCTCCCAAATGTGCAACATCCGCTTGATGAACGACGCCAACTTTCGCAGCTTCAAGAATGGCGGCCGTCATACTTACCACGGCGGCGCATTCGACACCTTCCCGGCCCGCATCACTGCGCCAAGCACCGGTTTCTGGAACATCACCATCGACACGGTCAATCGCCGGCCGATCAGCGTGACCCGCAAACCGACCCTGACGCACTCGATCAAGATCATCCGCCGCTCCAGCTCGAAACTGAGCTGAGCCCACACCCAAACAGGCAGGTATGACCGTGGCCCAGACGACCAAGTACGTCATCAAATACAAACTCAACGGCGAGCGCCGCTTTGAATTCGCCCAGCTGGAGAACGGCACGGAAGCAGAAGCCAAGGCCGCACTCGACGTCATTCATGGCCAGACTGAAGATGTCATCAGCGAGATCAGCGTGAGCAAAGCGCTGTAAAGCGATCTGGAGCGACAACATGGACGTCTGCTCCCCTTTCGAATTCGACCGCAAGCGCCGGAGTGCCCACTCCCGCAACGCTCACTAAACTGACCGCCTCGACCTTTTGGTCAAGGAGGCAGAACCCTTGTTTACCGACCCGATTCACCACGATGCCCTCGACTGGGGCGCGCTTGCGCAGCAACTCGATCAGGATGGCTGCGCGCTAATCCGGTCGTTTTTAGGCCATCAGACCTGCGATGAAATAAGCGCGCTGTACGACCGGCCCGAGCCCTTTCGCTCCAAAGTGGTGATGGCTCGCCACGGTTTTGGCCGTGGTGAATACAAGTACTTCAAGTACCCGTTGCCGGATCCGGTAGCCCGGTTGCGTAGCGCGCTTTACCCTCGACTGGTTCCAATCGCCAATCGCTGGTACGAGTCCATGGGCCTGCCGACCCGTTTCCCCGAATCGCACGAAGCGTTTTTGCAGCGCTGTCATGCCGCCGGTCAGGAACGCCCGACACCTTTGTTGCTGCAATATGGGCCGCAGGACTACAACTGTTTGCATCAGGACCTGTACGGCGAACACGTCTTTCCGCTGCAAGTGGCAATTCTTCTGTCAGAACCAGGGGAAGACTTTACCGGCGGTGAGTTTGTGCTGACTGAACAACGTCCGCGGATGCAGTCGCGCCCGCAAGTCATCGACCTGAAGAAAGGCGACGCGCTGATTTTTGCCGTGAATCAGCGTCCGGTAAAAGGTGTTCGCGACTATTACCGAGTAACGATGCGTCACGGCGTGAGTCGCCTGCACAGTGGAAAACGGCATACCCTTGGAATCATCTTTCACGATGCGCTATGACCCCATGAGCCCTATCACCTTCGATCTGTTTGCCGACGCCGAACCCGAGCAACAACCCAGGCGCGAGCAAATCGGCGAACAATCCTACGTCCTTAGAGGCTTCGCCCTGCATTGGCTCGAGCGATTGCTGCCGGCACTGGAGACGGTTCTGGCAGCCGCGCCCTTTCGGCAGATGGTCACGCCCGGCGGCTTTACCATGTCGGTGGCACTGAGCAGTTGCGGCACCTGGGGCTGGACGACTGACCGCAGCGGCTACCAATACACCCGCAATGATCCGCAGACTGGCGACCCTTGGCCTGAAATGCCCGAGGTGTTTTTCGAGCTGGCGCAAGCGGCGGCGCGAGAGGCAGGCTTTATGGATTTCGTACCGGATTCCTGCCTGATCAACCGATATATTCCCGGTGCCAGAATGTCGTTGCATCAGGACAAAAACGAAGATTCCTACGCGGCTCCCATCGTTTCGGTGTCCTTGGGGTTGCCGGCGACGTTCCTGTTCGGTGGCTTCGAACGCAGCGCCAACAGCCAACGCGTGCCGCTTTTGCACGGCGATATCGTGGTCTGGGGCGGCGTCGACCGTTTGCGTTATCACGGCGTATTGCCGATCAAGCAGGGTTATCACCCTCAGTTGGGCGAACAACGGATCAACTTCACCTTTCGTACCGCAGGATGAAACCGTTGAATTCAACCGCAAGACCCGGAGTGTAGCGTCTCTGCCGGCTGGTTAATCTGCATGAAACGGGTCAACGGACATGAAGCCATGACAACTCATTCGAAAAATATCGCCACCGAAAACGATCCTCGCTGGGCTGCCGTGGTCGCACGCGATCCCCGCGCCGACGGGCAGTTTGTGTATGCGGTGAAAACCACCGGCATCTACTGCCGCCCCAGCAGCCTGGCGCGTTTGCCGAAACCGCAGAATGTCGAGTTCTTCGACACCGCCGAGCAAGCTCAGGCGGCGGGTTATCGCCCCAGCAAACGAGCCGCGAAGGATCAAAGCGACGTCGCCGCACAGCACGCCACAACCGTGGCCGCCGCATGCCGTCACATCGAATCCGCCGAGACGTTGCCGGCGCTGAATGAACTGGCGGACGCCGCCGGCCTGAGCAGTTTCCACTTCCATCGCGTGTTCAAGGCCATCACCGGCCTGACGCCCAAGGGCTACGCCACCGCCCATCGTTCACGCAAGGTTCGTGAGCGCCTGGCGGACGGAGGCACGGTCACCGACGCGCTGTATGACGCCGGATTCAACTCCAACAGCCGATTCTATGAGGCCGCGGATCAAGTGCTGGGCATGAAGCCCGGCGATTACCGTGCGGCCGGGCAGAACAACGACATTCGTTTTGCCGTCGGCCAGTGTTCTCTGGGAGCGATTCTGGTGGCGCAAAGTGAGCGCGGCGTCTGCGCGATTCTGTTGGGGGACGACCCGCATCAATTGGTCTGTGACCTGCAGGACAAGTTTCGGCGCGCCAACCTGATTGGCGCCGATCATGAGTTCGAGCAGTTGATCGCCAAAGTCGTGGGCTTTATCGAAGCCCCGGCCCTCGGCCTGGACTTGCCGCTGGACGTACGCGGCACGGCGTTCCAGGAGCGGGTGTGGCAAGCCCTGCGGGAGATTCCCGCTGGCAGCACCGCCAGTTATGCCGATATAGCTCAGCGCATCGGCGCGCCCAAAGCCGTACGCGCCGTGGCTCAGGCCTGCGGCGCAAACAGCCTGGCGGTGGCGATCCCTTGCCATCGCGTGGTGCGCAGCGACGGCAACCTGTCGGGCTATCGCTGGGGTGTGGAGCGCAAGCGTCAGTTGCTTGAACGCGAAAACGCGGCTGAGTCCTGAATGCCGATGTAGACCGCCACGGTCTCCGGGCCGGTGTAGACCTCGAAGTCCGTGGCGAACTTGCGGCGAACCTGCGGGTTATCCTCGAAGTAAGCCCAGACCAGGCCCCACGTCTGAATGACGCTGTCGGGCATCGGCCCTTTGGCGCTGAACACCAGGTAATCGCCGCCCTCAACCTGAATCTGCGCAAAGTCCTCGGAGGGCGCGGTGACCGCTGCACCCGCGGTTACATCGAAGTGGCCCGAGGCGTCGGATTCGTAGTTGGAATAGACGCCGTACATAAACGAGTCCGGCTGTTTGTGGGCGATTTTGTCGAAAACGTCCTCGACGAAAAACTGTTCCCACATAGGGCCGATACGCGCGGTATCTGGCTGCTGTTCTGCGGCATTAAGGGTTCGCACCTGCAACCCAGAGACGCTAAAGGGCAGCACTTCACGCAGCTTTACATCCATTGTCGCTATTTCCTTGTTTCTACAATTTGTCTGTTTGATTGGCGCCGAGACGATCAACGATTGACGTCGACCACCACCCGACCACGCAACTGGCCGGCAAGCAGGCGCTGGGCCGCGTCGATGGCTTCACTCAAGCCGATTTCGTGACTGATCAGCGGTAGCAAGGCAAAGTCCAGATCCTTGGCCAGGCGATTCCAGGCCAGTATTCGCTTGGCTTTGGGTTGGGTCACGCTGTTGATGCCGGCCAGGGTCACACCGCGCAAAATGAACGGCGCAACGGAGGCCGGGAAGTCCATGCCTTGGGCCAGACCGCAGGCAGCGACAGTGCCGTTGGCCCGAGTGCTGGCGCAAGCGTTGGCCAGCGTGTGACTACCGACTGAGTCAATCACCGCCGCCCAACGCTCCTTGGCCAACGGTTTGCCCGGTTCTGACAATGTGCTGCGATCGATGATTTCGCTGGCGCCCAATTGCTTGAGGTAGTCGTGCTCGGATGTACGACCGGTGGATGCCACCACGCGATAGCCGAGTTTACTCAACAGCGCGATGGCGAAACTGCCTACGCCACCGTTGGCGCCTGTCACCAGCACTTCGCCTTGATCGGGGTTCACGCCGTTGTGCTCCAGCGCCAGGATGCTCAGCATTGCTGTGTAACCGGCCGTGCCAATGGCCATCGCTTGCGCGGCGGTGAAGGCTTGGGGCAACGGGATCAGCCAGTCGCCATTCAGGCGAGCTTTCTGCGCCAATCCGCCCCAGTGCCCTTCGCCCACACCCCAGCCATTGAGCAGGACCTGATCACCAACCTTGTAGCCCGGATGACCGCTGACTTCGACAACGCCCGCCAGATCGATCCCCGGCACCATCGGGAATTTTCGCACCACCGGGCTGCTGCCCGTGATCGCCAAGCCATCCTTGAAGTTCAGCGTGCTGTACGCCACACGCACGGTCACATCGCCTTCAGGCAATTGATCGTCACTGATCTCTTGCAACGTGGCCCGGTAACCGTTGTCGTCCTTGTCGATCAAAATGCCTTTGAACATCACTGCCTCCCGATGGAATCGCTCAGTTGTCGTGCTGTTGAAATAACACATGAAAACACATCGCCGTAGCCGACTTTAAGCCAATCCTCAAACTCGACTGGCCTTGCGTCAGTCATTACTGATACAAATTCGCTTCTACCGACGTCGGAGAACACTGCACATGAGTCAATGGCCAGACACCCGCATTCTTGACCTGCTTGGGATCGAACTGCCGATCATCCAGGGCCCCTTGGCCGGCGCGACGACGTCGGCCATGGTGATTGCGGTGAGCAACGCTGGCGGCCTGGGCTCGATGCCCGCCGCGATGCTGAGCATCGAGCAGTTGCGCGAGGAGCTGAAAACGATTCGCCAACACACCCAGCGCCCGTTCAGCGTCAATTTCTTTTGCCATCAACCTCCGGCACCCGATGAGCAACGCGCCCGGGACTGGAAGAATCTGCTGGAACCGTATTACCGGGAATTGGGTGTCGACTTCGACGCACCGACACCGGTGTCCAATCGCGCTCCGTTCGATAACGCGGCCTGCGAAGTGATCGAAGAGTTTCGTCCCGCAGTAGTGAGTTTTCACTTTGGCCTGCCGGAAAAATCCCTGCTGGATCGGGTAAAAGCTACCGGGGCGAAAATTCTCTCTTCGGCGACTACCGTCGAAGAGGCCATTTGGCTGGAACAGCATGGTTGCGACGCGATCATCGCCATGGGTTACGAGGCCGGTGGCCACCGGGGGATGTTCCTCAGTGATGACCTGAGCAGCCAGGTAGGGACATTTGCCCTGGTGCCACAAATCGTCGATGCGGTGAAAGTGCCGGTGATTGCGGCGGGCGGGATTGGAGATGCGCGGGGCGTGGCGGCGGCTTTTCTGCTGGGCGCTTCGGCAGTCCAGGTGGGTACGGCTTATTTGTTCACGCCGGAGGCCAAGGTCAGCGCGTCTCACCAGAAGGCGTTACGCACGGCCAAGGAAAGCGAAACGGCAGTCACCAACATTTTCACCGGGCGCCCGGCACGCGGGATTCTCAATCGGGTGATGCGTGAGCTGGGGCCGATGAGTGCCAAGGCGCCGACGTTCCCTCTGGCGGGCGGTGCGTTGATGCCGTTGCGGGCCAAAGGGGAAGCGGATTTCAGCAGCCTTTGGGCCGGGCAGGCGTTCACGTTGGGGGTTGAAACAACTTCGGCAGAGCTGACCCGGCGGTTGGCGGATGAGGCGTTGGCCAAGTTAACCCACTGCTAGACGCCAAACCTGTGGGAGCGGGCTTGCTCGCGAAGGCGGTGTGTCAGGCGACATCAATGTTGACTGTACCGTCGTCTTCGCGAGCAAGCCCGCTCCCACAGGTTCCAACGGCATTCAGTACCAACCTGCACTCTGCATCCGACAAGTTCCGTTTACAGGCAATTCGCTATATATTCCGCTATATAGCGTTTCACTCGCCTACCACGGAGCCGCTCCATGACCATTCGTGCCTCACGTTTTGCCCCCGCGTGCCTGCTCACCGTGTTCGCTTTCGGGTCAGCCCTGGCGGATGAAGTCCAAGTCGCCGTTGCTGCCAACTTCACCGCGCCGATCCAGGCCATCGCGGCCGATTTCGAGAAAGACACCGGGCACAAACTGGTCACCTCCTTTGGTGCAACCGGCCAGTTTTACACCCAGATCAAGAACGGTGCGCCGTTCGAAGTGTTCCTCTCGGCAGACGACATCACCCCGAAAAAACTCGAAACCGAAGGCGACACAGTCAAAGGCTCGCGCTTCACCTACGCCATCGGCACCCTGGCGCTGTGGTCGGCCAAGGAGGGTTATGTCGACGCCAAGGGCAAGGTGCTGAGCGACAATCAGTATCAGCATCTGTCCATCGCCAACCCGAAAGCCGCCCCGTATGGCCTGGCTGCCACTCAAGTGCTGGCCAAACAGGGGCTGACCGACAAGGTCAAAGACAAGATCGTTGAAGGCCAGAACATCACCCAGGCCTACCAGTTCGTATCCACTGGTAATGCCGAACTCGGTTTTGTGGCCTTGTCGCAGATCTACAAAGACGGCAAAGTCACCAGCGGTTCGGCCTGGATCGTTCCGGCCGATCTGCATGACCCGATCAAACAAGACGCGGTAATCCTCAATAAGGGCAAGGACAACCCGGCCGCCAAGGCGCTGGTTGACTACCTCAAAGGTCCGAAAGCCGCCGCTGTCATCAAATCCTACGGTTACCAACTCTAAATGACGCTATCGAGTGCCGATTATTCCGCCATCTGGCTGACTCTCAAACTGGCGTCCCTGACGACCGTGATCCTGTTGGTCATCGGCACTCCGATTGCGTTATGGCTGTCGCGTACCCAGTCCTGGCTGCGCGGCCCGATCGGGGCGATCGTCGCCCTGCCCTTGGTGCTGCCGCCCACGGTGATTGGCTTTTATTTGTTGCTGGCGCTCGGTCCTAACGGGTGGGTCGGCCAGTTCACCCAATCGCTAGGGCTCGGCACCTTGACCTTCAGTTTTGCGGGGTTGGTGATCGGCTCGGTGCTGTACTCGATGCCGTTCGTGATCCAACCACTGCAAAATGCTTTTTCTTCCATTGGCACTCGCCCACTGGAAGTGGCTGCAACCTTGCGCGCCAATCCCTGGGACACGTTCTTCAGCGTGATTGTGCCGCTGGCCCGCCCCGGTTTCATCACCGCGGCCATTCTCGGTTTCGCCCACACTGTTGGCGAGTTCGGTGTAGTACTGATGATCGGCGGCAACATTCCCGACAAAACCCGCGTGGTCTCGGTGCAGATCTACGATCACGTCGAAGCCATGGAATACGCCCAGGCTCACTGGCTGGCCGGGGCGATGCTGGTGTTCTCGTTTGCAGTATTGCTGGCGCTCTACTCCAGCCGTAAAACCAAAGCGGTCTGGAGCTGATCGATGATTCATGCGCGCTTGAAACTGAATTATTCGGGATTCTCCCTGGATGTGGACCTGCAACTGCCCGGCCGCGGAGTGACGGCGCTTTACGGCCATTCCGGCTCGGGCAAGACCACGTGCCTGCGCTGCATCGCCGGTCTGGAACAGGCCGGGCAGGGTTTTATTCAGGTCAACGATGAAGTCTGGCAGGACAGCGACAAGGGGATTTTCGTACCGCCGCATAAACGCGCCCTGGGTTACGTTTTCCAGGAAGCCAGCCTGTTCCCGCATTTATCGGTGCGGGCCAATCTGGAGTTCGGCCTCAGACGTATTCCCCGCCAACAGCGCCGGGTCGACATGGCCCATGCCACTGAGTTGCTGGGGATTGGCCATTTGCTGGCCCGTGATCCGCAGAACCTTTCTGGCGGTGAGCGCCAGCGGATCGGCATCGCTCGTGCCCTGCTCACCAGCCCGAAACTATTGCTGATGGATGAGCCGCTGGCGGCGCTCGATACCCAGCGTAAGAACGAAATCCTGCCATATCTGCAACGGCTGCACGATGAGCTAGACATCCCCGTGCTGTACGTCAGCCACTCCCAGGATGAAGTCGCGCGGCTCGCCGACCACCTCGTTCTGCTCAGCAATGGCAAGGCTTTGGCCAGCGGCGCCATCGGCGAAACCCTGGCCCGGCTCGATCTGCCGCTGGCGCTTGGCGACGATGCCGGTGTGGTGATCGAAGGGCATGTCAGCGCCTATGACGCCGACTACCAGTTGTTGACATTGCAACTGCCCAACACGGAGCTGAGCATTCGGGTCGCCCATTCGCCGATGGCCGAGGGCCAGGCGCTGCGCTGCAAGGTCCAGGCGCGGGATGTCAGCCTGAGCCTGCAAGGAGTCGAGCAAAGCAGCATTCTCAATCGCCTGCCGGTCACGGTGATCAGTGAAATCGGTGCCGATAACGCCGCTCACGTACTGATCCGCCTGAACGCGGCCGGCACACCGCTACTGGCGCGAATCACCCGCTATTCCCGGGATCAACTGGGCGTGCACCCCGGACAGCAACTTTGGGCGCAAATCAAAGCGGTGGCGGTGCTGGCCTGAATCCGTCGGCACCCCGACGATGACGCGAGGTCAATGGCTTAACGCCCCATGATTCGTCGCCCAGGATTGCCCACCATGCCAGATACCGCGTTGCCCGATGTTCTGCCGCCCGACCTGCATTACGTCGATGACAGCCAGCCCGGCATCACCCGCAAACTCCTGCGCGGCAAGTTTTGCTACTTCGACCCGGCGGGTCAGCGCATTACCGATCTGGATGAAATCAAACGCATCAATGCACTCGCGGTGCCGCCCGCCTACACCGATGTGTGGATTTGCGCCGACCCGCGCGGCCATCTGCAAGCCACCGGCCGCGACGCTCGCGGTCGCAAGCAATACCGGTATCACCCGCGCTGGCGAGAAGTGCGCGATGCCGACAAATATTCGCGCTTGCGGGACTTCGGCCTGGCCCTGCCGAAACTGCGCAAACAACTGGAAACGCTGCTGGCCGCGCCCGGTTTCAGCCGCGACAAGGTCATGGCCACGGTGATTACCTTGCTCGATGCGACGCTGATCCGCGTCGGCAACACGCAATACGCCCGGGACAATCGCTCCTACGGCCTGACGACCCTGCGCAACCGTCACGTCGAGGTCAACGGCAGCGCAATCCTGTTCCAGTTTCGCGGCAAGAGCGGCATCGAGCACCAGATCACCGTCAAAGACCGGCGCCTGGCGCGAATCATCAAACGCTGCCTGGAAATCCCCGGGCAAAACCTCTTTCAGTATCTGGACGAAAACGGCGAGCGGCACACCATCAGTTCCTCCGACGTCAACGCCTACTTAAAGACGCTGACGGGCGCCGATTTCACCGCCAAGGATTACCGCACCTGGGCCGGCAGTGCGTTGGCATTGGCGGTGCTGCGCGAGTTGCAGTGGGAATCGGAAGCCGACGCGAAGCGCCATGTGGTGGAAATGGTCAAGAACGTCGCCCGGCAGTTGGGCAACACTCCGGCGGTTTGCCGCAAGTGCTACATCCATCCGGCGGTCGTCGATGGTTTCATGCAGGGCGCATTATCCAGACTGCCGCGATCAAGAGGACGTAAAAGGTTGAGGGCAGAAGAAGTCGCGTTGGCTGTGCTTCTGGAGAAGCTTATCGAGACGGCTGAAACACCCTAAGACCTCTTCGAGGCGAACTAAACCGACGAACTGACCTGTCCTTTTTTTGCGTGATTGCAAAGGGCTTCTATGCTTGATCTGAATATGAATAGCTTCGGTGACGCCATGGAAGACATTTTCGTTGTGAAGCGCTGCAACAAGATCATCATTCATGGCCGCCGGGCCGGAGAATCCGATCACCCGCCACCCGATGCTGCCGTCTGGTATCGCATCGCCGATACCCGCACTCGCGGCTTCATCGGTGACGGCTTCGATCTTGAAGAGGACGCCGCACGCGAATGTCGGCGGCTTAACGCGGTCAGCTCGCCGAAGTCCCGGCTGGCCTGAAGCTGACCTGTTTTATTTCCGGGTCTATACTCAAAGGAGCTGAAGGATCAGCGACCCATCGGCAGAAAGCTCGCTCCCCCGCGGGCTTTTTGTTGCCCTTTACCCGATTTCTTTGAACGGAGGTGTATGTCATGTCCGAGAAAGAGTCCATCACCACCCTGCTTACCCTGCTTGACTCCCGTCAGGCGCGCCTTGCCGCTGCCTGCAAGGAAATCGCCGACTGGGTTGATAATCAAGGGGGGCATCCGACAGCCCTCAGGATTCGCGATCGTCTGAATGACATCGAGAAAGACACGCCGCAGATTCGCAGCGCGCTGTCTGCACTCAAACCTGTAGAGCCGCCGCTGCCTCGGTTCAGATGAGTCGACCCAAGTACTTGAGCCATACACAAAGCCCCCTTCAGGGCACCTGAACGGTGACAATCGTCACCAGGTTTATACCTGCCTGTCATGCGCTACACACCCACCCGGCCAAATTTGCCGGGATTTTTTTGTTTGTGTCTTTTCCCATTTCACACGGCCTTCACAACTCATCCCCTACAGTGCATCCACTCCTTTCAAGAAATCCCCCTGGCCCGCCCGCATGCGGGCCTTTTTTTGCCTGTTGTATAACGAACGAACGCCCTCGCCCGTCTGTCGAACGATTACACATCACGAAGGAGATACCCCATGGTCACTCACTTCAAAGTCGGCGGGCACCTGGCCTGCGGACACAAAGGCAGCAACCTGACTTCAAGCAGCATACTGACCCGGGTGAAATGCCGAAGCTGCCGAAACACCGATGCGTTCAAAGAAGCGCGCAAAGCCGAACGCAACGCTGCACGTCGGGCCGCACGCAAGGCCAAAGCCACCCACGCCGCCAATGACTGGCGCGCGGCCTGGACCCAGCGGCTGATCGAAATGCCCGGGTTGCAAAGACTGCCACGTGGTTTTACCGGCCAGCCATTTGTGTAGCTGACTTCCCGATCCCCGCATGGGGCGCTGGATGAGAGGAAATACCGATGAACAGACTTCTTCTGCTTCTGATCATCTGCCTGTGCCCCGGGCTGGCGATGGCACAAGGATGCGACGTCAAAACCCGATCCCAAAGCCCTTCAGTTCCCGCGATCGAAACACACAGCTGCTATGAGTACGAAGGGATGCCCGTGGACTCTATTGATTGGTCCTGCAGCAATGAGAGCAAGGAAATGCTGACCAGCACCAAGAAAAAAGTCCCACAGTGTGCCGATCGTTATCAGGCCACCTGCCTGGGCACTTTGACTCCAGAGGCGCTAGCCAACCCTCAATCCATCAGCAAAGACAAGAACAGCAAACCGCTGAACATTCCTGACAATGCCCAGGTCATCACGTATTACTACAGCGTCGAGAACCTGCCGCAAGCCAGGATCGATTGCGAAACCGGTGGTGGGAAATGGACGCAGAAGTAGCTGCTTTTTGAACTGAAGGTACTCAGGGTCGATACAAGCGAGATAGCGAGCATCGCAGCTGAAATTCTTGTGACGGGTATCAACGATAGCGCCTGTCAAAAATTGAGAGGCAGAAACGACAAAGGCCTGCATGAGAAACCTCATGCAGGCCTTTGATAAATATGGTGCCCGAAGCCGGAATCGAACCGGCACGCCCTTACGAGCGGGGGATTTTAAGTCCCATGCGTCTACCAGTTTCGCCATTCGGGCGGTAGCGCGGTAAAGCGGTCTGAAGACTGACCAATAACGATCTGGCAGTTCTGACGCTTGTGCAACAGAGGGGGAAATATATACATCCCGCCCCGGTGAAGCAAGTTCGCAAAGATCCTTTTCAAGACTAAATCTTGCAGGACTGCGAAAATAAAAAAGCTCCGTAGATCATGGATCTACGGAGCTCGTTTAAAGTGGAGGCCGAAGTCGGAATCGAACCGGCGTAGGTGGATTTGCAATCCACTGCATAACCATTTTGCTATTCGGCCTCAAACATCTGACGTCAGTAGCACAACATCAAACGTGTAAACTCGTATCTGGAAACAAGATTCTAATCTAGCATCCAACCCTTTGAAATCTAAGGGGTTTTCGTGTTCCCTAAGCAGGAATGGACGCAATTCTGGACTGGTTCGAAAGGCATGTCAAGAACTGGAGAAAAATAATTCCACGTCCATCCCGTCAGCCTTAAAAGATCGCAGTCTTCGGCGGCTCCTACATGGGTCGCGTACATCCGAGCTGCCGAAGGCTGCGATCTTTTGATCTTGTGCCCTTTAATGACTGACCGCCACCACCCGTTGCAACCGCTGCCGATACTGGCTGGGTGTCTCCTGCATTTCATGTCGGAAGTGCCGATTGAAATTCGACAAGTTGGCGTAACCCACTTCAAAGCAGATATCTGCAACGCTGAAACTGCTTTGCGCCAGCAAACGGCAGGCGCGCTGGACCCGCAGTTTGCGTGTCAGGTCGACGAAGGTATGGCCAGTGGCGCGCTTGAAGAATTTGGAGAAGGCCGGTTCGTTCATGTCCAGGCGCTGGGCGATGACGGACATCCGCAGCTCATCCGCGAGATCGTTGAGGATGTAGTCGAAGACAATACTCATGCGCTGGGCCGTCAATGCGTCGAGCATGGGCGCATATTGCAGGCTGGCAAGTGTCTGTTTCTCGTTGTCGGGGGCCGACGCCAGCAATTGCAGCAATGACAGGAACAGGCACAGTCGCTGCAATCCGTGGCACTGGCCGATCTCTTCCAGCAGGCGGGCCGCTTTCTTGCGGGTATTGCCATGAAATTCGATGCCCTGTGCCGCCTGGCGAAACAGGTTTTGCAACTCGCTGAGTTCAGGGACCTTGTCGCGCAGCTGCATCAGCATCTGACCGTCGAACTGCAACACCACGTCGCGCCCCTCAATCACCTCGCCTTTGCCCAGGTCGCTGATCCAGTCGTGAGGCAGGCCAGGACCGATCAGGGCGACGTGGCCGGCCTCGAACAGGCCGATGTAGTCACCCGCCAATAGCCGACCACTGCCTTCGCGGATCAAGTGGATCTCGAATTCCGGATGATGATTCCAACGCGCAAGGTCGAAGGGATAGTCATGCTCGTACCAACGAAAGCTGTGCTGGGGCTCGTTCAGAATGACTTCAAGCGCGGGCGGCTTGTCTGCGGTTACGTGATGGTTCATCACCCTGGCGATTCCATTTTTGTTGGTTTTATCAAGGCTACCGCGAAGCCGGGACGAATCGAAGGAGATTCGAAACTCCACGGCGCTGTTATCAGATTCACACTAAGCAGACAGCAAGCCTAGCGCCCTGTGTGGCGGTCACTGATACTTTTTTTCCACTGTCCTGCCCGGTTAAAAAAGTATCAGTGCGGTGTATGCCGTTCATTTGTTCACCACTTGGGTTGCTGTAATCCTGTGGCCATCCCGTTGCGGCTATGACTCGCATCGTGGATTACAACAACAATAAGTGCCTCTGCCGCCCAAGGCGCAGAGCGGAGAACACGATGAAGATCATCCCAAGCGCATTTTTTCTATCCGCCGGCCTGTCCTCTGCCCTGCTCTGCCAGGCTGCCGAAACGGTGACCATCGCCACTGTGAACAACAGCGACATGATCCGCATGCAGCGGTTGTCCAAAACGTTCGAACAGCAGCATCCGGACGTGAAGCTCAACTGGGTGGTGCTTGAAGAGAACGTGTTGCGTCAGCGCCTGACCACCGACATTGCCACTCAGGGCGGTCAATTCGACGTGCTCACCATCGGCACCTACGAAACACCGCTGTGGGGCGCCAAGCATTGGCTGGAGCCGATGAAGGACCTGCCCGCCAGCTATGACCTCGAAGATATTTTCCCCTCGGTTCGCCAGGGACTGTCAGTCAACGACACGCTCTATGCCCTGCCGTTTTATGGCGAAAGTACCATCACCTATTACCGAACCGACTTGTTCAAGAACGCCGGCCTGAGCATGCCCGAGCACCCGACCTGGACGCAGCTCGGCGAGTTCGCCGGCAAGCTGCACCAACCGGACAAAGAGCAGTATGGAATGTGCCTGCGCGGCAAGGCTGGTTGGGGTGAAAACATGGCGTTGCTGACCACCATGTCCAACGCTTTTGGCGCGCGTTGGTTCAACGAGCAGTGGCAGCCGCAACTCACTGGGCCGGAATGGACCGCCGCCGCGAATTTCTACGTCAACACCCTCAAGCAGTACGGCCCGCCGGGTGTTTCGAGCAATGGTTTCAACGAGACGCTGGCGCTGTTCAACAGCGGCAAATGCGCGATCTGGGTCGATGCCAGCGTCGCAGGCTCCTTCATCACCGATACAACTCAAAGCAAGGTCGCCGATAAGGTCGGCTTCGTCGCGGCCCCCACGCAGGTCACCGACAAGGGTTCGTCCTGGCTCTATGCCTGGTCGCTGGCCATCCCTGCGACGTCCAAACACAAGGAAGCCGCCAAAGCCTTTGTGACCTGGGCGACCTCCAAGGACTACATCCAACTGGTCGCCGATAAGGATGGCATCACCAACGTACCGCCGGGCACTCGCATGTCCACCTACAGCAACGCTTATTTGCAGGCTGCACCCTTCGCCAGTGTCACGCTGAAAATGATGCAGCACGCTGACCCTGCACACCCGTCAGTCCAACCCGTGCCTTACGTCGGTATCCAGTACGTGACCATTCCTGAATTCCAGGCCATCGGCACGTCGGTCGGCAAGCTGCTGTCTGCGGCGCTCACCGGGCAGATGCCGGTTGAGCAGGCCCTGGCCTCGGCCCAGCAAACCACCGAACGCGAGATGAAACGCGCGGGTTATCCCAAATAGCAACGGCTTGGCGCAAATCCATGTGGGAGCGGGCTTGCTCGCGAAGGCGGTGTGTCAGGCAGCATCGATGTTGAATGTGCCGCCCTCTTCGCGAGCAAGCCCGCTCCCACAGGGTTCTTCGCAGACTCACGACCGCTTTTAATGCCCTCGATGGGGGCGTCTCTATAGTTCTTACGATTGGACGGAAAAAATGAAACGTTTGGAAGGAAAAAGCGCCCTAATCACCGGTTCTGCCAGAGGCATCGGGAGAACGTTCGCGCAAGCCTATATCCGCGAAGGCGCTACGGTCGCGATCGCAGACATCAACCTGGAACGTGCGCAAGCCACCGCTGCCGAGCTGTGGCCGAATGCCTATGCGGTCGAGATGGACGTGACTGATCAGCAATCCATCGACGGAGCCATCGCGGCGGTCATCGCGACCACAGGCAAGCTCGATATCCTGATCAACAACGCGGCACTGTTTGATCTCGCGCCGATTACCGAGATTTCTCGCGACAGCTACGAACGGCTGTTCTCGATCAACGTGTCCGGCACTCTGTTTACGCTGCAGGCCGCGGCCAAGCAGATGATCCGTCAGGGCCATGGCGGCAAGATCATCAATATGGCCAGTCAGGCCGGTCGACGGGGTGAAGCGCTCGTCGCGGTGTATTGCGCGACCAAAGCCGCGGTGATCAGCCTCACGCAATCGGCCGGCCTCAATCTCATTCCCCATAACATCAACGTGAACGCCATCGCGCCGGGCGTGGTGGACGGTGAGCATTGGGATGGTGTCGACGCGCTGTTCGCCAAATATGAAAACCGGCCGCTTGGGGAAAAGAAAAAGCTGGCGGGTCAGGAAGTACCCTATGGGCGCATGGGCACGGCGGATGATCTGGTCGGTATGGCGATCTTCCTGGCATCGGCCGAGAGCGATTACATCGTGGCGCAGACCTATAACGTCGATGGCGGCAACTGGATGAGCTGACGAGTATCGAACCCGAATTAAAGCCCGTACCGAACAGGCCATGTCTACTGCACCGTAGACATGGCCTGCTCGTTCCCGCTCAGCCCTCAATGCCCGCGAATGTAGTGTTCCAGTTGCCGAATCAAATCGGCCTGCTCGACGATGGCTTCCTTGACCAGATCGCCAATCGACAACAGCCCGATCAGTTCGCCGCTCTCCAGCACGGGCAGATGGCGCAAATGACTGTCGGTCATGACCGCCATGCAGCGCTCGATACTCTGCTGACTGTCGGCGGTCACCACCGGCGCGCTCATGATCTCGCGCACCGGCGTGCCGACCGAAGATCGCCCCTGAAGCACCACCTTGCGCGCATAGTCGCGCTCGCTGATGACACCGACCACCTGCCCGTCTTCGATGACGGGCAACGCACCTACGTTCTTTTCGGCCATCATTTTCAGGGCGTCGAGGACCATCTGATCCGGTGCGATGCTGTGCACCTGCTGGTTTTGCACGACTTTCAGTTTGAGCAACTGTGCGGCTGTCTTCATCAACGTTCTCCGATACGGTTCAGAGCAGCGATCAAGCCGCCGCGACTTCCACAACGCCGGCGTTCAGGCGCACCGGCCACACCCGCAGACGCTGCTCCGGGTACTCCAGGCAACTGCCGTCTTCGAGACGAAAATGCTGCTTGTAGATCGGCGACGCTACCACCAGATCACCCTTGAGGCTGCCGATCAGTCCGCGGCCGATGACGTTCGCGCCGGATTGCGGATCATGGTTGTCGATGGCGTAGAGGGTGCGACCTTCGGCCTGCGGCAGGTAGAACAGCGCCACCTGCGCGCCGTCGAGCCAGACCACGACGCCGGAGTTGCTGACCAGATCCTGCTGGCTGCACACCGCCTGCCAGGCTTGGGCATTGGCTGCGGTTGCAGGGGCTTCGACACGCTGGGTAGTGGACTGGCTCATCAGGCATTCTCCTCGGTGACAGGGATAAGGTTGAGTTCGGCAGCCATGATCGGCCGGCGCTGACCGCGTTCCTGAACAAAATGGATGTCCGGGTCCGGGCGTTGATCGTTGACGAAGGTGCGGAAGCGCTTGAGTTTTTCCGGGTCTTTGAGGGCGTTGGCCCATTCGCATTCGTAGCGGTTGACCACCAGTTGCATCTGCGCTTCAAGTTCCGCGCCAAGTCCCAGGCTGTCGTTGATGATCACGTCCTTGAGGTAATCCAGACCGCCCTCCAGGCTTTCGCGCCAGACCGAGGTGCGCTGCAATTTGTCGGCGGTGCGGATGTAGAACATCAGGAAGCGGTCGATGTAACGGATCAGGGTTTCATCGTCCAGGTCGGTGGCGAACAGCTCGGCGTGGCGTGGGCGCATGCCGCCGTTCCCGGCCACGTAGAGGTTCCAGCCGTTCTCGGTGGCGATCACGCCCACGTCTTTGCTCTGCGCCTCGGCACATTCACGGGTACAACCGGAGACCGCGAACTTGAGCTTGTGCGGCGAACGCAGGCCTTTGTAGCGATCCTCGAGAGTCAGGGCCATTTTCACGCTGTCCTGCACGCCGTAACGGCACCAGGTGCTGCCCACGCAAGACTTCACCGTGCGGGTCGATTTGCCGTAGGCATGCCCGGTTTCGAAACCGGCCTCAATCAACTCGGACCAGATGTCCGGCAACTGATGCAACTGCGCGCCGAACAAGTCGATCCGCTGGCCGCCGGTGATTTTGGTGTAGAGGTCGTATTTCTTCGCCACCACGCCAATCGCAATCAGCTTGTCGGCGGTGATCTCGCCCCCGGCGATGCGCGGCACCACCGAATAGGTGCCGTTTTTCTGCATGTTGGCCATGAAGGTGTCGTTGGTGTCCTGCAGCGGCACCAGCGAGGCGTCCATGATCGGCTGGTTCCAGCACGAAGCGAGGATCGAGCCCACCGCCGGTTTGCACACGTCGCAACCGGTGTGACCACGGCCATGTTTTGCCAGCAGCTCTTCGAAAGTGATCACCCCTTCTACCCGCACCAGCGCATAAAGCTCCTGACGGGTGTAGGCGAAGTGTTCACACAGGCTCTTGTCGACACTGACACCACGGGCAATCAATTCATGCTCGAACACTTGCTTGAGCAGCCCCGCGCAACCGCCGCAACCGGTGCAAGCCTTGGTCTGCGACTTGAGCAGGCCGAGGTCGGTGCAGCCACCGTCGATGGCCGAGCAGATCGAGCCCTTGGTGACGTTATGGCACGAGCAAACGGTCGCCGACTCGGGCAGCGCGCCCGGGCCCAGGGTTGGCGCGCCGGTGGACGATGGCAGAATCAGGCTGGCGGGTTCCGACGGCAAGGCAATGCCGTTCTGCATGTATTGCAGCAAGGTGTCGTAATAGCTGTTGTCGCCGACCAACACCGCGCCGAGCACGCGCTTGCTGTCAGCATCCACCACCAGGCGGCGGTAGCTGGCCGTCGCTTCATCGATGAACTGATAACTGCGCGCACCCGGGGTCTGGGCATGAGCATCACCGATGGAGCCGACATCGACGCCGAGCAGTTTGAGCTTGGTCGACATGTCGGCGCCCTGGAACGGCTCCGCCACTTGATTGCACAGCAGCGTCGCGACGCCACGGGCCATCTGATAACCAGGGGCGACCAGACCGAAGAGGCTGCCGTTCCAGGCGGCACACTCGCCGATGGCGTAGATGTTCGGATCGCTGGTCAGGCACTGATCGTCAATCACCACGCCGCCACGCGGACCGATGTCCAGCGCACATTGGCGGGCCAGCGCGTCTTGCGCGCGGATGCCGGCAGAGAACACGATCAGGTCGGCTTCCAAAAATTCGTCGTTGGCAAAATTCATCCGATAACGGTATTCCTCGCCAGCACTGATCGACTGCGTGCCACGGGACAGATGCACGCCAACACCGAGCCGCTCGATTTGCGCCTTCAATGCCAGGCCACCCTGCTCGTCCAGCTGCACCGGCATCAGGCGCGGGGCAAATTCCACCACATGCGCTTCCAGGCCCAGGCTTTTCAGGGCATTGGCGGCTTCCAGACCGAGCAGGCCACCTCCGACCACCACGCCACGCCGCGCATTGGCCGCCGCGGCACGAATCGCGTCGAGGTCTTCCAGAGTGCGATAGACCAGGCGCGAGTCACCTTCCGCACCTTCAATAGGCGGCACGAAGGGATAAGACCCGGTGGCCAGAACCAGTTTGTCGTAAGCGACGCAACCTTGTGCGGTGATCACCTGGCGTCGCGCTCGGTCGATTTCCAGCACCGGCACGCCCAGATGCAAAGTAACGCCCGGCGTCTGGTACAGAGAGGCTTCGCCCAGAGCCAGCGACTCGGCATCGCGACCGCCGAAATACTCGGACAGATGCACCCGGTCGTAGGCGCGCATCGGCTCTTCACTGAAGACATGCAGCCGGTAGTGGTCGAGGGCACCGCGCTCGATGAGCTGCTCGACACAATGATGTCCGACCATGCCATTGCCGATCACGATCAGTGTTTGCAGTTTGTTCAACGCGGCAACATTGGAATTCATAGTAAGCACCCAGCCAAAGCCAATCACGGTTAAAAAAAGCAAAAAAAAACGCCTGAAACCTCTCGGTTTCAGGCGTCTTTGCCTGTTCTTCGCGGTGTTCGACCTGGCGCCTTCGCCGGATCCACCGATGTTGCCCACGACCTGCTCGGCCGCTCGATCATCGTTGACCGAGTGGGCTGCCCATCTGTTTTCGATGGGCCTGAGGGGAACAATGCAGCCTTTGTGCCAGTCCGCGGTGTGTGACTTCCTCAGCTCTGGAAAACCGGCCTCTGAACGATGGGGAAATGTGATAAAGACACCGGCCCATGCGCGTCTCATCAGGCTTCCGGCCCCCGCGAGCGGGTGGGCGGACGTTTGAGCTGAAGGAAGGAATAGCTCAGGAAACCGCTTCGCACTGGTGCACGGTGTCAGGCATGGCTCTTTAAAAGTGCATGCGGCTACGTTCTATTTGGGCTTGAGCAATGCCAGTGAGTTAAGCGCGAATCCCTGTGGGAGCGGCGGTGCGACGATTCGACTTGCTCGCGAAGACGGCGGCACAGTCAATATTGATGTCGCCTGACACGCCGCTTTCGCGAGCAAGCCCGCTCCCACAGGGATTTGCAACATTGCCGGAATGCGCGTGTTTAAAAGCCCTGAAGGTTACTTCCTGAAAGCTACAAGATCTTGCGCCGTTGCCTACGCTTACGCCAGAATCCGCCGGCTTGTGCGCCTTGGGGTTGCTCGGTAACTTGATTCGCGTCACTGCCCATCAGTGATCGGGTTTAGCAGCCCGGGGTTACAAGCAAGGTGCACAAGCTCTTGTCAGTCAGGCATTCCCATGCCTGCACTTGATGGTGGTTGTGCGCAGGGCGCCTTCGGGCGCGCCGGCTTTGCTAGCTTCCCCGGTCTGCTAACCTGCGTACAGCTGCCTCCCTCTCGTTTAGCAGCAGGAGGGTTGGCACCCAATCAGAGAAGCCAGCTTATGTTCAAGGTTACGCCCAACCCACCGGACAGGGATCCGATCTCTCCATACGAGCCCGATTCAAAGAAGCTCAATGAGGCCGCCGAGCGGGCTCTGAACTTCCACTTCCCGTCGAATGCCGACATCAAAGCCACCGCGCGTAAACCCAGCAAGCTGTTTGCCGTGGCCCCAGAGGCGACTACCGAAACCCTGGCGGTTTTTTTGGTCGAGACTCTGGCCTCGGTCGATGTGATGGTCCATCAGTTGGTGGATCATCTGGAAGGTGAGTCGCGTCACGCCCTGCTGGGCATTTCAAACAGCATCATGGTGGCGGAGATCACCGCGAACCGGGTGCTGGATCACATTAATACGCCTGAGTAGGTGCGGTCTGCTGTGGTGAAAGGGCTTACTGCGTTGGGCTGTGCAGCGGTCTTTTTTGGGGGCCGCTGCGCGCCCCAGCGGGAGCAAGCTCCCTCGCCACAGGTTTCTCGGTGTTTGTTCCCAGTAGGGTATCCCGAGGCCGCGACCTTTTGGCGCATGACCGGTGGGCCATCGATTGAGCGCCATGGCGCAACAGTTTGTTAACATCCGTGCGCTTTTTTTCGTCTGATTGATCAGCCACTGTAGATTCCCGGTCGCTACACAGGATGCTTTTTTCCATGAGTACGTTGTATACCCGTCGCACGGTCCTGCAAGGCATGAGCCTGTTGAGCCTTGGCCTGCTCGCCGGATGCGATGACAGCAGCAAGCTGTCGTTCAAGTACGGCAAGGACCTCAGCGACAAGATCATGGGGCGTACCTTCAAACTCAAGGACGCCCAGGGCGAGTACCGGATGCTGGGCAGCTATCGGGGCCTGATGCCGATGGTTTTTTTCGGTTTCACCCAATGTCCGGCGGTCTGCCCGACGACGCTGGCCCGTGCGGCACAGGCGAAAAAACTGATGGGCCGCGATGGCGAACGCCTGCAAGTGATCTTCATCACCCTGGACCCCGAGCGGGATACGCCGCAAATGCTCGACGCCTACGTCAAAGCCTTCGATCCAAGTTTCGAGGCGCTGTACGGCTCGCTGGAAGAAACCGCCGCCACCGCCAAGGAGTTCGGTGTGTTCTTTGAAAAGATCCCGAGCGGCTCGACCTATACCCTCTCCCACACCGCGACCAGCTTCGTTTTCGACTCCCGAGGCACTTTGCGCCTGGGGCTGTCCGCGTCCCTTACCGCTCAAGAGTGTGCAGAAGACCTGCTCACCGTCATGGAGGTCTGCTGATGACTTCGATCTACGCACCACGTATTAAACAGCTGGCCCTGGGCCTTTTCCTGATCGGCACGGCCTGGCAGGTGTGCGCCCAAACCCAGGTGAACGACGCCTGGGTCCGCGCGACGGTAGCCGGCCAGCATTCGACCGGCGCCTTCATGACCCTGCAGGCCGACAGCGACAGCAAATTGCTCAGCGTGCAGTCGCCGGTCGCGAACACCGTGCAAATTCACCAATCCAGCATGAAAGACGATGTGATGAGCATGAGCCAGGTCGAGTCCGTCGCGCTGCCGGCCGGCAAACCGGTGAGCTTCGATCCCCATGGCTACCACATCATGCTGATGGACCTGACGACGCAGGTTAAGGAAGGCGACAAAGTGCCCCTGACCCTGACCGTGGAAAACGCCAAGGGCGAAAAAGAGACGATCAAGGTTGACGCCGAGACTCGGGCGCTCGGCATGCAGGATCACAGCAAGATGCATTGAGAGACTCAATCCCGCCCCGTCTGAACGCCGCTGTTGCGGCGGTGTTCGGCTCGCGCTGAGAATTATCTGCGACACTTCGTAAATAACGAATTATTGGTAAAGAATATTCGATTTTTCTTCGCTGCAATCTCCCCGCTAGCATGACCCTGTCGGCTCCAGAACAAGTCCAGACAGGGAGAACGACATGCAACCCCTGAACATCGGTGAACTCTGGATGTGGGTCACCTTCATTGCCTTCGTCATCGCCATGCTGGCTTTGGATCTGTTTGTTTTCGGCGGGCGCAAGGCGCATCGGGTATCGGTGCGCGAGGCGTCGTCCTGGGTGATTGCGTGGTGCGTGCTAACGCTGACCTTCGCAGGATTGCTCTGGTGGTACTTGAATGGCGAGTTCGGGCCCGAGATCGCCCAGCGCAAAATCCTCGAATTCCTCACGGGCTATCTGATCGAACAGTCGCTGTCGATCGACAACATGTTTGTCTTCGTGATGATTTTCAGCTACTTCGCCGTACCTGCGGAGTTACAGCGTCGAGTGTTGCTGTACGGTGTGCTCGGGGCCATCGTGATGCGTGGGGTGATGATTCTCGCCGGTGTGTGGCTGGTGTCACAGTTCGCGTGGTTGTTGTATGCGTTCGGTGTGTTCCTGATCATCACCGGAATCAAGATGCTGGCATTCGCCCATCAGCGGCCTGACCTCAATAAAAACCCCATATTGCGCTGGATACACCGCCATCTGCGCGTCACCGACGAGTTTCATGGCGAGCGTTTTTTTGTAATGCAAAACAGTCGGTACTGGGCGACGCCGATGTTTCTGGTACTGGTGCTGATCGAAGCCAGCGATCTGATGTTTGCGGTCGACAGTATCCCGGCGATCTTCGCCATTACCACCGACCCGTTCATTGTGTTCACCTCGAACATCTTCGCGATCATGGGCCTGCGCGCCCTGTACTTTTTGCTGGCCGACATGGCTGACCGCTTCCACCTGCTCAAATACGGTTTGGCGATCGTACTGGTGTTCATCGGCGCCAAGATGACGCTGATGCCGTGGCTTCACATGCCGGTTGAATGGTCGCTGGCCGTTGTCGGCGGGATCATACTGACTTCGGTGCTGTTGAGTCTGGTCTTGACCCGCAAGGAGGATCAAATGCGCTCCCTGTAGGAGCCGCCGCAGTCTGCGATTTTTTATCGATAACGAAGATCAAGATCAAAAGATCGCAGCCTTCGGCAGCTCCTACAGATTGCCCACGATCCCTTGCCTGTCTTATCTTCCGGTGTTGCGGTGGTATCGGCCTGCCCTCAACTGGTAGCCTGTACGTCCCTGCCTGCATGTCTCTGATGGATCATCGGCGCGCGAAGACGCCTTGATGATCACTGCCCCCTTTTTAATCAGACAACGGTGACTCTTTTGACCAGCAGCACCCCCGCATTTGCCCGCGATATCGACGGCAAAGCCATTTCTGCCCAGGTTCTCGACGAGGTCCGGGAAGAGGTTCTGGCCCTGGCCGGCCAGCAGATCTATCCCGCCCTGGCGGTCCTGTTGGTCGGTGACGACCCGGCCAGCCACGTTTATGTGCGCAACAAACTGCTGCGGGCCAAGGAAGTCGGCATCCGCTCCCTTGAATACCGCCTGCCGGAAACCGCCAGCCAGGCCCAGGTGCTGGAACTGATTGCGCAACTCAACGCCGATGCCTCGGTGACCGGCATCCTGGTGCAACTGCCCTTGCCGGACTCTATCGATGAGCAGGCAGTGATTCATGCCATCGACCCGATCAAGGACGTCGACGGTTTTCATCGGGAAAACGTCGGTGGGCTGGTGCAAGGCATGGAGGTCCTGACCCCGTGCACGCCCAGTGGCTGCATGCGCCTGCTGCACGAGACCTGCGGTGATGACTTGAGCGGCTTGCACGCGGTGGTCATCGGCCGTTCGAACATTGTCGGCAAACCGATGGCGACCTTGCTGTTGCAGGCCAACTGTTCGGTCAGCGTGGTGCATTCGCGTAGCGTCGATGCCCCGGCGTTGTGCCGGCTGGCGGATATCGTGGTCGCGGCGGTGGGTCGGCCTGAGTTGATCGACGCCAGTTGGCTCAAACCCGGCGCGGTGGTGATCGACGTCGGCATCAACCGCATCGCCAGCGAATCCGGCGATCGTCTGGTGGGCGATGTCGACTATGCCAGCGCCCGCACCGTCGCCCGTGCGATCACCCCGGTGCCCGGTGGCGTCGGGCCGATGACCATTGCCTATCTGCTGAAAAACACCCTGATCGCCAGCCAGTTGCAACGCGCCGCCCAGGCCCGCGGGCAGCAACCTGTGGACGACCTTGCGTTGAACTGAGCACAACGCACGGAAAAACCTGTGGGAACGGGCTTGCCCGCGATGAGGGCGAGTCAGTCGATATCAATGTTGACTGATACACCGCTATCGCGGGCAAGCCCGCTCCCACAGGGATTGTGCTTGGCCGTTACTTCCCGGCGTGCAGCACCTGCGCTTGCGGCATCGCCGAAGAGTGATGGTTGAGAATCTTCCACTGCCCGCCAACCTGCTCATAAACGAAGGTGTAGCGGGCCTGCACCTGACGGATTTTGCCATCGGCTTCAGTCAGGAAAAAAGTGTAGACGCCACTGTCCATTGCCACATTCGCGCCCAATGGACGGATCTCACGGAAGTTGATCTGGCCCACCGGTTTGAGCGCCATGAAGTGATCGAAGTAGTCCTTGATCTGTGCCGGCGTGGTGCGCACCTTGTTGGAAACCGTCGGCTGCAGCACGGCGTTCGGCGCGTACAGGTCGACCACGCTCTGAACATTGCCGCTCTTCAATGCGCTATTCCATTGATCAAACAGCGCGGCGATTTCACGATCCTTCACGTTACCGGGCTGTTCGGCCACGCTGCTGTAGACGTAAGGCACTGCCTCCAACGCCTGGGCCAACGGGGTGGTCAGGGCGAACAACAGGGCGATGGTTGAGGTCTTGAATTTCATTGCGCGATTCCAATGGTGGTCGATGGCCACACTGTGCCGCTCGGAACGTCGCCCGCCATCGGCCAACCGGAGTCATTTGCCTATGCCATTCGGCAGATAGCGCCCTGCCCCGTCAACAAGGTTTAATGACGCCCCAGCCCGAACGGGCGTGCCTGCGCCGGAATATGCCCATGCCAAACCCTGATCATGACCCCGGTAGCGCCTTGGCCATTCGGACCCAGTATCGGCAATCGCAAAGTCGCGCCGCGCGACTGCGGTTGCTGGTGGATACCGGCCAGGAACTGACGCAACTGGCCCCCGCAGCCATGCGTCAACGGGTGCTGCAACGGGCCTGTGCCTTCCTCGCGATGGACCACGCGTTACTGCTGGAATGGGACGTGGATGCGCAGGTCAGGACCACCGCCAGTCACGGCAGCCGTGATCGTTTATGCAGCCTCGAACACCTCGCCGATACCGCGATGCGCACCCCGCAATGGCAGGAACAGCCGAGCGCGGTTCTGCCCAATGTGCTGCGGGTGCCTCTGCGCGGCGGCGATGGCGCGGCCTTCGGTGCGTTGGTACTGGCCAACAGCGTCAGCATCAGTGCACCGGACACCGAGGACCTCGAATCCCTGCAATTGCTCGCCACCCTGCTGGCCGCGCACCTGGAAAACCAGCGGTTGCTGGATGCACTGGTGGCCCGCGAGCGCACCATGTCCGATCTGGTCCACAGGCTGTTCAGGGCACAGGAAGACGAACGCAAACGCATGGCTTACGACCTGCACGACGGCCTGGCGCAAACCCTCGCCGGGCTGCATCAGCGCCTGCAAGGTTTTGCCGGCCGCTGCCCGCCACTGCCCGACGAACTCAGCGCAGACTTACAGACGATTCTTGCACTGGCCCAGCACTGTGTCGGTGAAGGCCGGCAACTGATCAGCGGCCTGCGCCCGACGGTACTCGACGACTTTGGCTTGCTGAAGGCGGTCGACAAAGAAGCGGATCGCCTGCGTGACGCCGGGATCAAAGTGAACTGGAGCATGCGTTGCGAAGCACGTTTGCCCAGCCAGGTGGAGATCGCCCTGTTCCGGATCGCCCAGGAAGGCATCAACAATATTCTCAAACATGCGCAGGCCAGCCACGTCATCCTGGCGCTGGAACTGCACGAAGGACTGGCCTCGCTACGGCTGGACGACAACGGCAAAGGCTTTGCCATGGAGCAACGACTCGACACCTGCGGCGCCCGGCACTTGGGGCTCGCGGCGATGAAGGAACGCGCAAGCCTGCTGGGCGGCGATTTCACTTGCGTCAGCCATGTGCATGGCGGGACGCAACTGCGCGCCACCGTACCTTCCGACCTCAATGGAACAGCTCAATGACTGAAGTTTTACGTCTGGTTCTGGCGGACGACCATGAGGTCACCCGAACCGGTTTCGTCGCGCTGCTGGCCGGCCATCCGCAATTCGAAGTGGTCGGCCAGGCCCGCGATGGCCAGGAAGCGGTGGACGCGTGCGAACGGCTGTTGCCCGACATCGTCATCCTCGACATTCGCATGCCCGTGCTCAATGGGTTGGGCGCGGCGCGAATTCTTCAGCAGCGCCTGCCGGCCCTGAAAGTGGTGATCTTCACCATGGACGACAGCCCGGATCACCTGGAAGCGGCGATGAATGCCGGTGCCGTGGGTTACCTGCTCAAAGACGCCAGCCGCAATGAAGTGATTGACGCCCTGCAACGCGTCGCCGCGGGCGAGGAAGCCCTCAATAGCGCGGTCAGCGCCCGCCTGCTGCGGCGCATGACCGAACGCAATGCCAGTGGCGCCGCGCCTGCCGAAACTTTGACCGCCCGCGAACGCCAGGTCCTCGGGTTGGTAGCCAGCGGCTTCAGCAATCGTGAAATCGGCGAAGAACTCGGTATCACCACGGGAACGGCCAAAGCCCACGTGGAACGGGTCATCGGCAAACTCGGCGCCGCCGACCGAACCCAGGCGGCCGTTCGTGGCATGGCCCTGGGGCTGGTGACCCAGTCATGAAGGTTTCAAATGCTCGACGCTGGGCCGATCTGCCGTTACGTGGCAAAGCCCTCGTGGTGATTTCCCTTCCATTGGTAATCCTGTTGCTCTCGCTGGTGCTGATTTACATCACCGAGCGTCAGACCGCACGCGCGGAAGAGGATGTACGTCGCGTGCTGCTGGTGCAAGGCGACATTCAGGCCGTGCACACCCTGCTCGCCGAGGCCGCCGCCAGCGTGCGCGGCTATCTGCTGACCCGCCGCGAGGATTTCCTGCCGGGTTATCGGCAAGCCAAGCCCTTGATCGAATCAGCCCTGCGACGGCTCGACAGCAATGTTCGCGATGAGCGGGTGCGCAAACATCTGGAGGCGATCACCCCGCTGATCGAGACCAAGGTCGAGGGTCTGGTTGAACTGCTTGACGATCGCAGCGCCACACCCGAGTCGATTACCACCATCCTGATCAACAACAAGCACATCCTCGACGAATTGCGTGAACGCATCAGCGCCATGCGCACCCTCGAGGATACGTTGCTGGCTGAGCGCACCGCGGCCGCGGCCTCCACTCGACAACGTTTGTTGTTCTCCACCCTGCTGGCCGCGGCCTGCGGGTTGTTTGGCGCCATTGTCGCGGTGCTGTTCCTGTCCAAGGGCATCGTCGCCCGGGTCAAACAGGTCCAGGGCAACGCACAACGACTGGCACTCGGTCAGCCGTTACTGCCGCAACCGCCGGAGAACGATGAGATTGGTCAATTGGGCACGCGCCTGGTCGAAGCCGGGCTGTTGCTGGCCGAACGTGAACGGGCGTTGCGCGACAACGAAGAGCGCCTGCGGCTGATCATCGACGGCGTGAAGGACTACGGTATTTTTGCCCTCGACACACAGGGCTTCGTCACCAGTTGGAATGCCGGCGCCGAACGGATCAAGGGCTACACCGAACAGGAAATCGTCGGCCAGCATTTTTCGGTGTTTTATCTGTCGCAAGAATGCCCGCAGCATCCCGACATGGCGCTGCGCGAGGCCACTCGCGACGGTCATTACATGGAAGAGGCCTGGCGTTGCCGCAAGGATGGCAGCCGCTTCTGGGCCAGCGTGGTGATTACCGCGCAATACGACAGCAGTGGCGCCTTGCGCGGATTTTCCAAGATCACCCGCGACATCACCGATCGCCGTGTGGCCGAGATAGCCCTGAGCACCGCACGAGAAGAAGCCGAACGCGCCAGCCGCGCCAAAAGCGAGTTCCTGTCGCGCATGAGCCACGAACTGCGTACTCCGCTCAACTCCATTCTCGGCTTCGCACAACTGTTGGACATGGATTCGCCCAAGGGCCAGCGAGCGCAAATTGGTCACATCCTGCGGGCCGGACAACACCTGCTGACCCTGATCAACGAGGTGCTGGACATCGCCAAGATCGAAGCCGGGCGCCTGCCGCTGAATGTTGAAGCCGTGCCCTTGGCGGTGGTGCTGCAAGAAGCCCTGACGCTGGTTTCCCCCATGGCTTGCGACGCCGGCATCCAATTGGTCGATTTGCCGATGCTGGCCGCCGACAGCGGGATCGTCGCCGATCGGCAACGCCTGGTTCAGGTGCTGCTCAACCTGCTGTCCAACGCGATCAAATACAACCGGCCCCAAGGCCAGGTGCACATCGAAGTCAGGGTTATTCAACAGCGAATTGCCGTGTCAGTCTGCGATACCGGCAAGGGCATTGCGGCCGATCGACTGGAGCAACTGTTCAAGCCATTCGAGCGTCTGGAGACCGATCCGAACGTGGAAGGCACCGGCCTGGGCCTGGCTTTGAGCAAGAGTCTGCTGGAAATGATGAACGGCAGCCTGACCGTCAAAAGCCAATCTGGCGAAGGTGCAAGTTTCACCCTGGAACTGCCCTTCGTACGCTTGCAGCCAGTCACCGAACCACCGGTTGCACGAGTCAGTCACCCAACGGTCACAGCCGCCCTCGCCGCTCCCGATTACCAGGGCAAAGTCCTGTGCATCGAAGACAATCTCTCAAGCCTGGCCCTGATCGAAACCCTGCTGCAACGACGGCCGCACATCCAGTTGCTCTCAAGCATGCAGGGGCAAATGGGTCTGGACCTGGCCCGTCAACATGCGCCGCAGCTGATTTTGCTCGACGTGGCGCTGCCGGATCTGGATGGTTTCAATGTGCTGCAACGCTTGCGTCAGTCATCCGTCACCCGTGCCATTCCCGTGCTGATGATCACCGCCGATGCCAGCGACCTCACGCATCTGGCCTTGCTGGAAGCGGGAGCGACGGCGGTGCTGACCAAGCCGATTCACATCCCTTCATTCCTCGCCCATCTTGACCAGCATTTACCGGAGCCCGTGTGAACACCGACCTGCGCATTCTGATCATCGACGACCAGCGGCCCAACCTCGACTTGATGGAGCAGTTGCTTGTCCGCGAAGGGCTGACCAATGTACTGAGCAGCACCCAGCCGCTGCGAACCCTGGACCTGTTCAACAGCTTCGAGCCGGACCTGGTAATTCTCGACCTGCACATGCCGGAGTTCGACGGCTTTGCCGTACTGGAACAACTCAACCGGCGCATCCCGACCGGCGAATACCTGCCAATCCTCGTGCTCACCGCCGACGCCACCCGCGATACCCGCCTGCGCGCGCTGGCCCTGGGCGCCAAAGACTTCATCAGCAAGCCACTGGACGCCCTGGAAACCATGCTGCGTGTCTGGAACCTGCTTGAAACCCGCGCGCTGTATAAAGCCTTGCGTACTTTGGTCCCGGCGGATCAGATCGAGTTGCTGCGTCAGTTAAAGCCGCACCCAGTTAGCTGATTGAAGGGGCGGAATCACTGACGCTTTGCTACTGAACGTCAGGTCTCGGGGCTGGCTCGGTATTTTGGCGACCGGCTGCAGAAAGCCCAGCAAGGCCTGCTGGGTGTCAGTCCAGGCCGTCGGGTGTTCCATATCGAGGAAGTGCCCGGCGTTCTTGATGGTCTGAAATTGAGCCTGAGGGCTATGCGCCGCAAAAAGACGGGCGTCTTCCACCGAGGTGTACTCATCCCGTTCGCCGTTGATAAACAGCAGTGGAACTTCGATGGCATCGGCACAGGAGACGTAGCAATGAGTGTCCTGAGTCAGCACCTCGTTGACGTGAAAGTGCATCTGCCGGTATTCGTGTTCGTCCAGGCTGCTGACATGGCGTTCGTTGAAACGTTTGAACAGCGACGGCAGATGCTTGCCGATCGTGCTGTTGATCAAGCGCGCGACATTGCGCCGATCACAGGCCTGGAGGAAGTGCCGGCCACTCTCCAGATAGTCGCGCATCGGCGTATTGATTCGCGCCGCGAATGAACTGATCACCGCTTTTTCGATTCGTCGTGGGTGCTGAGCCAGCGCCAGCAAAGTCGCCGCGCCGCCCCAGGAAAATGACAGCACATGCTGCGCCCGAAAGTGCTCGATCAACTCCAGCAATATTTCGGCTTCGGCTTCCTTGCGGATCGGCTGGTCATGCAGGTTGTGTTGTTTCGATTGACCGGCGTAGGGCTGATCGTAGAGGACTACATTGAAGCGTGGCCGCAGGTAGCGCACGGTCTGGGCAAAAGAGGCGGTCGTTGCCAGCGAGCCGTTGACCAGAATAATGGTCTTGTCGGCGGTGGCGTTGAGGTAATGCTCGGTGTAAACCCTGTACTTCTTACCAATCTGGACGATCGCAGTTTTCAACGTCATTTCATTCTATTCCTTGAACAAATTGGATCAGGCACACAGCTTGATTGACCGTCCGGCTTCCTCCGGGCAAGCCTGACAGCACAAACCAGCGACAACGGTACAAGGGCGCTGAGATGAACGCCATGACCAACAAGTCACAAACCGACCAGTGGCTCAGTCAAGCAGGGATTCTTCCGTTTGCAAGTATGCATATTCGAAATTGACTGCCCTGACGCACTGCTGAGATCCGCCTATGATTGTTCATTGCCCCGTCTTTTCATATCAGGGCCTTGCGCTTCCCGCCCCTCCCATCCAACGAGGAGTTGAAAGATGTCGCTGACGCTTTATTACCATCCCCTGGCGTCGTTCTGTCACAAAGTACTCATCGCGCTCTACGAAAACGGCACCGAATTCGAGAGAAGAATCATCGATCTCGGTGACCCTGCCGACAGCGCAGAACTTCAGGCATTGTGGCCAATCGGAAAGTTCCCAATAATTTTTGACGCTGTTCACCGGCGAAATCTGCCGGAGTCCAGCATCATCATCGAGTACGTGGATAGACGATTTCCAGGCACGCACCATCTGGTTCCAGACGATTGGGAGACCGCGCTGGAAGTCCGATTATGGGATCGCTTTTTCGACCATTATGTACAAGTGCCGATGCAACAGATTGTCAGTGATCGGCTACACGCGACCAACGGCGATGTGACCAAAGAGCGATCCATGCTGAAAACGGCCTACGACATGCTTGAACGCCGGATGGCATCCAGAATCTGGGTGGCCAGCCCGGCCTTCAGCATGGCCGATTGCGCCGCTGCCCCGGCACTTTTCTATGCTAGGACGCTCGTGCCATTCCCCGATGACTACGACCACTTGCGTGCCTATTTCGAGAGGTTGGTACAGAGACCATCATTTCAGCGCGTGATCGATGAAGCCCGGCCCTGGTTTTCGTTCTACCCGTTTGCGGAGGCCCTCGAACAACGGTTTCGCCAGGCGACGCATGATCCGCGTCCATAGGCCTCGCGCCTGATACCAGTCGGTACGGAGCGCGAAGGACAGTCACCGATTTGTTCGGGAATGCGCGATCAAAAACGCGGTTTGATCGTCTTCCACTCCGGCTTGTAACGCTGCATCTGTTTCACGTCATCGCGCTGACGAATGCCGCAGCTCAGGTATTGATCATGCAGCTTGCCCAGTTGATCGTGATCCAGCTCAAGACCCAACCCAGGCGCACGGGTGATTTTCACGCAGCCATCGACGATGGATAGCTTGCCGCCCTTGATCACCTCTTCGTCCGGTTCCTGCCAGGGGTAATGAGTGTCGCAGGCGTAATCGAGATTGGGCACTGAAGCGGCGACATGTGCCATGGCCATCAGGCTGATGCCCAGGTGCGAATTGGAGTGCATAGACACGCCAAGGCCGAAGGTGTCGCACATTTTCGCCAACGCCTGGGTGTCCCGCAGACCACCCCAGTAATGATGGTCGGCGAGCACGATCTGCACGCTGTTCAGGGCCACACTGCGGCGAAACTCATCAAAATCCGTGACCACCATATTGGTCGCCAGCGGCAGACCGGTACGTTTGTGCAATTCGGCCATGCCGTCGAGGCCCGGTGTCGGGTCTTCGTAATATTGCAGGTCATCACCCAGCAGCTCTGCCATGCGGATCGAAGTTTCCAGCGACCAGTTGCCGTTCGGATCGATGCGCAACGGGTAACCGGGGAAGGCCTTTTTCAGCGCCTTGATGCACGACACTTCGTGCTCCGGCGGCAGTGCCCCAGCCTTGAGTTTGATGCTCTTGAAACCGTAGGCCTCGATCATGCGGCGGGCCTGGGCGACGATCTGCTCTTCGTTCAGCGCCTCGCCCCAGCTGTCCGGTTTGTACGGTGAATCGATGTGTTGCGCGTACTTGAAGAACAGATAGGCGCTAAACGGCACCTCATCACGAATCGCCCCGCCCAGCAGGTCCACCAACGGCACGTTCAGGGAATGCGCCTGTAGATCGAGAAACGCCACTTCGAACGCCGAATACGCGTTGCTTACCGCTTTGCTGGCGTGAGAGCCAGGCGCCAGTTCCGCACCGGCGATGCCCTGGGTTTTGTTTGCCGCCACGGTGGCCTGCACGATGGCGCGCAACTGGTTGAGGTTGAACGGGTCGAGACCGATCAGCTGACTTTGCAATTGCTGTTGAATCGCCAGCGCCGGGGCGTCGCCGTAGCTTTCGCCCAAACCGATGTAGCCATTGTCGCTCTCGATCTCGATGATCGAGCGCAGCGCGAAGGGTTCGTGAATACCGCTGGCATTGAGCAGCGGCGGATCGCGAAAGGCGATGGGGGTGACGGTAACGCGTTTGATTTTCAAGAGGCAGCTCCCTTTGGCTCGGTATTCAAGGCTTGATGACTGACAGAATTTTTTGCGGCGGTGGCGTCGACCGTTTTACCGGTGAGCGAGCTGCGCGTGTCGCCACGCGGTGCAGTGCGGGCAAAAAAGATCACCACGGCCGCCACCAGAGAAGTGGCCGCCAGGCCGTACAAACCGCCTTCGATGGAACCGGTGGTCTGCTCCAGGAAACCGAACGCGGTCGGCGCGACGAAACCGCCGAGATTACCGATGGAGTTGATCAGCGCGATCACCGCCGCGGCAATGCGCGCATCCAGATAGCCTTGGGGAATTGGCCAGAACAAAGCCGAAGCCGCCTTGAAACCAATGGCCGCAAAACAGATGGCGACGAAGGCAAAGATCGGCCCGCCGGTGGTTGACATGAACATGCCGAACGCGGCAATCACCAATGTCACGGCCACCCAGGCCTGTTGGTATTTCCATTTACTGGCCATGGCGGCGAAGCCATACATCGCCAGAATGGAGATGATCCACGGGATTGAGTTGAACAGGCCGACCTGGAAGTCGCCGAGGTTGCCCATCTTCTTGATCATGCTGGGCAGCCAGAACGTGGCGCCATAAATCGTCAGGGCGATGGAAAAATAGATAAAGCAGAACAGCGCGACCTGCCGATCGGCGAGCAATTTGAACATCGACGGTTTAACTGTCTGCACGGCTTCGCGAGCCTGCTGTTCCAGATCAATGGCGCTCACCAGTGCATCCCTTTCTTCGGCGCTCAGCCATTTCGCCTCGCGTGGATGGGATTGCAGCCAGAACCAGACAAACCCACAGAGCACGATGGAAGCAAAGCCTTCAATCAGGAACATCCACTGCCAGCCATGCAGGCTGAGACCGCTGACGTGCAGCAGCGCGCCGGATAGCGGCCCGGAAATCACCGAGGCAATGGCTGAACCGCTGAGAAAGATCGCCATGGCTTTGCCCCGCTCGGTCGACGGTAGCCATTGGGTGAAGTAATAAATGATGCCTGGGAAAAAACCCGCTTCGGCGGCGCCGAGAATGAAGCGCAGCACATAAAAGCTGGTTTCGCCGCGCACGAAGGCCATGGCCATCGCCGCCGCGCCCCAGGTGAACATGATACGCGTCAGCCAGGCGCGGGCACCGTAGCGTTGCAGCAGCATATTGGAAGGCACTTCGAAGATCGCGTAACCGATGAAAAACAGCCCGGCACCCAAGCCATAGGCCGCGGCGCCAATGCCCAGGTCGGTTTCAAGGTGGCTGCGCACGAAGCCGATGTTGACCCGGTCGATGTAGTTGACGATGAACATCACCACGAACAGCGGCAGTACGTGACGCTTGACCTTGGCCGCTGCTCGGGCGAGGACGGTCGGGTCCGGCGGACTCTTATGGGTATTCAAGGGGCGACTCCCGTTCATTGTTTTTTTAAGGGAGAACCGATCATGGACGTGCCTATTGATCCCGTCTAATCTAACTTGGCACTCGATTGATACCTGGATTAGATCAATGTTCGAACTGACGCAACTGCGCTGTTTCACCACCGTGGCCACCGAACTGAACTTCCGCCGGGCGGCCGAACGGTTGAACATGACCCAACCACCTTTGAGTCGCCAGATTCAACTGTTGGAACATCACCTGGGCGTCGAGTTGTTCACCCGCAGCACGCGCAGCGTCGCCTTGACCGCCGCCGGCCGCGCCTTTTTTATCGAGGCACAGAACCTGCTGGAGCGCGCTCAGCAAGCCGCCGTAACCGCTCGGCGCTTCGCCGAAGGGGACATCGGTACGGTCAATATCAGCTTCGTCGGTAGCGCGGTTTACGAGTTCCTGCCCAAGGTCATCGCGGAAGCGCGGCTCAAACAGCCTCAAGTCAAAATCGATCTGTCGGAGATGAACACCTACCAGCAACACGAAGCCCTTCGCGCCCGCCGTATCGATCTGGGCATCGTTCGCGCACCGTTGCTTGAGCCAGGCTATGCCACCGAATGCCTGGTGCGTGAACCTTTCGTATTGGCCGTCCCCCACAACCATCGGCTGGCCAGCGCCAACACCGTGTCCGTCAAAGATCTGGACGCTCAACCCTTCCTGATGTATTCCCATGCGGCGTACCCGCCGTTCAACGAACTGCTGACCGGCATGCTCCGCTCGGCCCGCGTCGCCCCGGAATATGTGCAGTGGCTCGGCTCGTCCCTGACCATCCTGGCCCTGGTCAACGCCGGAATGGGCCTGGCCCTGGTACCTCGCTGCGCCACCAGTGTTGTGTTCAAGAACGTGGTGTTTCGCGATATCGATCTGGGCGAAGGCGTACAGAGTGAACTGCATTTGATCTGGCGTGAGAACAACGACAACCCGGCGTTTGCGATGTTGCTGGAGGGAATTCGTAAGGCTGTGAGGGATGGCTGGGGGTTGTGAGGAACCCCGGAGCTGCCGCAGTTACCCGGCGCTCGTCGCGATGACACTTTCATTTCATGATCGCTCCTCTTGTATGATGCCCCGCTTTCAAGCGTGAGCCACAGGCCAAGACTCGCCAAACCCGGGCCCGCAGTCGTCGAGGATTTTTCATGAATAGGCTTTACCGGACCTCCCGCCAGGGAGTGGCCGCCCCGCGGTTCGCGCTCAATCCCCTGAACCTGGGCCTGGGCCTGCTGCTGAGCAGCGCCGTGCCTTCGGCCTGGGCTGCCGCGACCGAACTGCCGGCGGTGACCGTCACCGGCGACGATACTTCCGGTTATCAGGCCGACAGCGCGTCGGTCGGTGGTTTCGAGGCGGCATCGTTGCTCGATACGCCAGCCTCTATTTCGGTGGTCAACGAGGCGATGATCAAGGATCAGCAGGCCCGCCTGCTCAGCGAAGTACTGCGCAACGACGCCTCGGTGGGTGAAAGCTACGCGCCGGTCGGCTACTACGAAAACTTCGTTGTGCGTGGCTTCTCCCTCAACTCCGCCAGCAGCTACAAGATCAACGGCCGCACCATCACTGGCGAGCAGAATGTCGGGCTGGAGAACAAACAGCAGGTGGAGTTGCTCAAGGGCCTTTCCGGTCTGCAAAGCGGTGTCAGCGAGCCCGGCGGATTGGTCAACTACGTGACCAAGCGGCCTGGCGACGTGCGTTCGGTCACCGTCTCCACCGACGATCGCGGCAGTGGTTACCTGGCGACCGACGTCGGTGGATGGTTCGGCAGCGAGCAGCAGTTCGGCCTGCGCGCCAACCTGGCCCACGAAGACCTGCATTCCTACGTCGAACACACCAATGGCCAGCGCGATTTCGCCTCGCTGGCCTTCGACTGGAACATCAGCCCCAATGCGCTGCTGCAACTGGACGCCGAGTACCAGACCAAGGAACAGCGCTCGGCACCGGGTTATCAATTGCTCGGTGGTTCCAGCCTGCCGCACCACGCCTCGCCGAAGAAGCTGCTGGCTCACCAGAGCGGTTCGAAGCCGGTCACCACCGATGCGCTGAACCTCAACGGCAATTTCGAATACCGCTTCAGCGACCAGTGGAAAGGCAGCCTTAGCGCCTCGCGCAGCCGGGTGGTGATCGATGACTACAGTTCGTTCGCCTGGGGCTGCTACGGCTCCGCCAGTTGCGCCAGCGCGGCAGTGCCGAACTACTTCAGCCCCGAGGGCGACTACGACATTTACGATTTCCGCAGTCCCGACGATACCCGCCGCAACGATGAAGTGCAGGCAGCCCTCAGCGGCCACTTCGAAACCGGAGGCCTGGGCCACGAACTCAGCGTCGGGACTAGCGCGTTCCGCCGCGTGGTGGACAAACGCGATGCCATCAATCAGATGATAGGCAGCGCCAACATCAACAGCGAACCGGCTGATTTTGCCCCTTACGATGGCCCGCTCAACGATTCCTACCGACGCCTGGACAGCCGCCAGTACGGGCTGTTCTTCAATGACCGGATCAGTTTCAACGAGCAATGGCAGGCGGTGCTTGGCGGGCGCGAAGTGCGCCTGGATGAAGAGACCTTCGACAGCCAGGGCGAGACTACCCGGCATACCCAACGCTATGAATTCCTGCCCCAGGCCGCGCTGATCTACAAGCCGGTGCAAAACCTGTCGCTGTACACCCGCTATAGCAAGGGCCTGTCCCTGGGCGGCGAAGCAGCGTGGTTTACCACCAATGCCTATGAAATCCTCGCGCCCACCGTATCGCGACAAATCGAGGCAGGGATCAAATACGACTGGCAGCGCATCAGCCTGGCCGCGGCGCTGTTCCAGATCCGCCAGGCTTATCAGTACTCGCGACCGAATGACGACGGTACGTTCACGTTCACCCAACAGGGCGAACAGAAAAACACCGGGCTTGAGCTCTCGGCCAATGGCTGGGCCAGCCAGCGCCTGCAGATTTCTGCCAGTGTCGCGGCGATCCGCGCGCGGGTCACCGACAGCGGCACGCCAGCTTATGAAGGTCACCAGGCAATCAACGTTCCGACCCTGCGCGCCAATCTCTACGGCGACTATGCTCTGCCCTGGTTTGACGGCCTGGCGCTGCTCGGCGGAGTGCAGTACAGCGCCAGCAAGTACGCCAACCGCCAGGGTGAAGTGCAGACCGGTGCCTATGCCATTTTCAACATCGGCAGCCGCTACAGCACTCGCATCGACGGATACGACACTGTTTTCCGCCTGACCGTGGACAACCTGTTCGACAAACGCTACTGGCGCGACGCCGGTGAATACATGGGCGATGGCTACCTGTTCCAGGGCGCCCCACTCACCGCCCGGCTGAGCGCCTCGATCAACTTCTAGCGTCGGGCCAACTCATGCCGGATGCATTGCTCGTAATACGTTTGCTTGATAGCAGCAGGCTTGAGACGCGAGGGACTGTTATAGGTTTGTTCGGTAATCCCCATGGCCGTCATGCGCATCCACGGCCGGGGGAATTTTCGCGATTGCAGTTTCTTGCGTGCCCCGTAAAGCGTGAAACCGGAAAGCTTCGCCGCTTGCGCGTCTGCGGCGATGTCCGAGCCCCAGCTGCAGACGAAACGACTGTTCTTGCTCAGGTCCTTTGCCTGAGCCTCAAGCGAAAGCATCAGGGCAAACGTCACAGCCATCCATACCAAAGTCCGCATATCGCCAATGCCTAACCTTCTGAAAAGAAAGCAAGTTTGACAACGAAACGGAAATCGGTGGGCCAGCAGTTCGCCTCATTCTCATCTGTTTTTTGGTCTCGATCGGCATAGCAGAATCTCCTTGACGGTGTCCGAAACTTTTTTGAGCTTTAACTGAGCCTTGCAGTCTCTAGTTTGAGAGCGTCGTGGTTATCGACAGGTCATTTGCGGCGAGCGCGCGGTCAGCCGGTGGAGGCTATCGATGTCAGATCTTGAGCATGTCATTCAGCCCTTTGATGCCAGGTTGGTGATGATCGGTTCTGGCTGTATCGGAAAAGGCGTACTCCCGTTGCTGTTGCGCCATCTTGAACTTGAACCGCAGCGACTGTTGATCCTCAGTCCCGATGAAGATGGACGTTTACTCGCACAGGAATTTGGCGTCGCTCACCAAGCCGAGCAACTGGATCAGAACAATTACGAAGCGGTGCTGGACCCTCTGTTGAGCGCTGGCGATTTCCTGCTCAACCTCTCGGTGGGGGTTTCGAGCCTGTCGCTGATCCAGTTCGCCCAGCGTAAAGGCGTGCTGTATCTGGACACCTGTATCGAGCCGTGGGAAGGCGGTTATACCGACCCTGACAAATCCCTGTCCGAAAGATCCAACTATGCATTGAGGGAAGCGGCACTTCGGCTTCGGGGCGAAAGTGCGCAGGGTCTGTCCACCGCCATGTTGACCCACGGTGCCAATCCGGGGCTGGCGTCCCACCTGGTCAAACAGGCACTGGTTAACCTCGCTGAGGATTTGGGTGACACAACGCCCCTGCCCGCTACTCGCGAAGAATGGGCGCAACTGGCCAGCCGACTGAATATCCGCTGCATCCACATTGCCGAACGCGATTCGCAGTATTCATCGCAACACAAAATTGCCGATGAGTTCGTCAACACCTGGTCCGTGGACGGTTTCATCAGTGAAGGCAGCCAACCGGCGGAGCTGGGTTGGGGCAGCCATGAGAAAGCGCTGCCCGAGGATGGCTATTACCACGCCTTCGGGTGCCAGGCCGGGATCTATCTGCAACGCCCCGGCGCCTCCACGCCGGTTCGAACCTGGACGCCCTCGACGGGGCCAACCCATGGGCTGCTCGTGACTCACAACGAAGCCCTGTCGATTGCCGACTACCTGACCCTTGGCCAGGGAAGGCAGCCGACTTACCGGCCGACCGTCCACTACGCTTATCGACCCTGTGACGATGCCTTGCTCTCGGTGCATGAACTCGCCGAGCGCAACTGGAAACCCCAGAGCGACCAGCGTCTGCTCGATGACGAAATCATCGACGGTAGTGACGAACTCGGCGTGCTGCTGATGGGGCATGCCAGAAACAGTTATTGGTATGGCTCGCGCTTATCGATCCAGCAAGCCCGGACACTCTGCCCCCATAACAGCGCCACCAGCCTGCAAGTGACGGCGGGAGTGCTGGCCGGCGTGATCTGGGCCATTCGCAATCCTCAACGTGGCATTGTCGAACCGGATGAATTGCCCTTCAGGGAAATTCTGCAGATCTGCATGCCGTACCTGGGTAAGGTAGAAGGCATTTATTCCGACTGGACGCCGCTTACCGGACGTCACTCACTGATGCCCGAGCAGACCGATGAATCCGATCCGTGGCAATTCGTGAACGTCAGGATCACCTGAAAGCCTGACGTGGTTTGCTCCACACCAGGCAACGGCTCAAATACCGGAACCGTTCTGAAATGAGTCGCCCGAACCGGACTCTCGTTGCCAGGCCCGGTGCAGAAGATCGATGACCTCTTCGTCAGATGTCTGCGAAAAATCCGTGTACCAATGCCCGATCGAGATCATCCAGTCGGGGATGAGCGGGCAAATCAGTTCGTCCACTTCATCACGCAGCGCCTCTGCCGTCTCAAGCGGTGCCACCGGCACGGCAACGACGATGCGCGATGGCGCCTGCAGGCGCACGGCCTGTATCGCGGCCATCATCGTGGCACCTGTCGCCAGGCCGTCATCAATCAGAATCACCACCTGATCCTTGAGCGCCACAGGTGCACGTGATGCCCGGTATAGCTGTTCGCGACGCAACAACTCCTGCGTTTCCTTTGCAACCACGGCATCGAGCGTGCGTTGATCAATACCGTTAGCCCGCAGCGCATCTTCGTTGACGATTTGTATTCCGCCACTGGCAATTGCGCCCATGGCGAACTCCTGGTGGGACGGTACTCCCAGCTTGCGCACCAGCATCAGCTCCAGACGAACCTCCAGGGCCGTGGCGACTTCATAGGCCACCGGAACGCCGCCACGGGGTAAGGCGAGAACGATGACATCGGCTCTTTTAGCGTATTTGAGCAACGGCTCCACCAGGCCTCGGCCGGCATCAACCCGGTCATGCAAGATGGTTTGCAATGAAGGACTAGTCATTTGAAAACCTCCCTGGGGCGGGATCCCCAAAAACGGGCGTTCGTTTGACGGCGGCCATCATTCCGATCGGGGCGCCCGCCCCTAGACCGCCAGAATGCTGCAAGGCACCTGGTACAGGATATGTTCCGTCGTGCTGCCAAGCAGCCGCTCCAGGCCACGGTATTGAGCCCTGCCCATCACGATCACATCCACTTGATGCACGTGGGTGAATTCGCTCAGTACCGAGACAGGGTGCCCCATGATGAAATGTCGACACTCAGGGGGGACACCGAACCGTGCGGCCAGCTTGAGAAAAGTTTTTTCCAGGTCGTTGCGCAACTCCCTGGTCAGCTCCGAGAGCGTCAGATCGCCGCCCAGATCCGCCAGAAAAGCTGCCGAAATGTCACACGCGTACAGCAGATGCAACTCGGCATTGCACTGCAGCGCCAAGCCGCAAGCCTGCAAGATGATCCGGTCATTGAGTTCACTGTTCGAAGGCTCGGTGTCTGACACGTCAACCGCGGCCACCACCTTCTGCGGCAAGGCATGGCATTCACCCCCCACCAGATAAACCGGGACCGGACAATGGCGCAACAAACGCCAATCCAGCGGCGTGAAGAACGCGCGCTTGAGCACCGGCTCATGCTGCACTTGCTTGATCAACAGATCGGGCTGCACTTGCGTGACATGGTCAAGAATGTCCTGACGCATGTTGTCGGCCCAGGCGACTTCGGTTGTCACCTCGATCCCCCGGCCTCGCATCTTTTCCGCTTGTTCATCGAGCCAGTCGCGGTGCTCCTGCAGGTAGGTCGCCCGAGCCATTTTGCGGTCGCCTTCTTCGAGCAGCGACAAAATATCCAATGAGGGGATCAGGCCGGCAATGTGCAAGCTCGCCCCGCTGGCCTTGGCCAGGGCAGCGCCATGGTTTATCGCAGGAGAATGGCGCAGCAGCGGGTTGATGATCAGTAATAACCGTTGATACTGGCTCATGGGCAGACTCCAGACAGGTTGATCCTCGACGCCGGCTCGAGAATCCAGCATCAGGCCCAGACTCCTCCCTTAAAGCCTCTTAAGCGTTGATTTATATCAACTCCCTTGAATGAGGCATTGAAAGGGCCACTTGAGAAGAATAGTTCACAACGCTGCTGTGCATCTCATGCCAGACTCATCCGCGATGGCCGTTCGCCTGAAAGTCGGCAATCTGCTGCCACATCGCGATCGGGTTGGAATACATGGGGAAATGCCCGCACTGCGCAATCGGCGCCAGCCGCACGCCTTGGGCCTGGATATGCGGCAGATAGGACAATGAAGCGTTCTGCTCGCCGTACATGAACATGCGCGGGCATGGCAGGCCGAGGAACTTGCCCATCAAGTCGGCGTTGTCGGAAAGATCGACCATCGACTCGAAGATCCCGCGTACCGCTCCGGCACGAACCTTGTGCCGCAAGCTTGCGGAATAAAGCGCACTGGCATAAGCCGGCGCGTGCCGGGCGCGTTCGATGAAGGCGGCGAAAAACACCTCGGGATCGTCCGCCGGGTAATCGACGATCTGCCGGCTGAGGAAACAGTCCTCCGGGGCGATGTTGCCCTCGATGTCGACGAAGCTGAGTACCCGGTCCGGGCATTGATGAGCCAGCACCAGTGCGGTCAGTCCGCCCATGGAATGGCCGACCAGATGAAAACGTTCGATACCGAAATGCCCCAGCACCTGCAACGCGGTCTTCAGCAGGAAGGGGATGGAAATCCGCGAAAGATCGCCGCACTGGCTTTCCCCGCAACCCGGTGCGTCATAAGCGACGAAAGGATGACCGGCGAAGGCGGCCTGCTGCACGATGTCGGCGTAGTCTTCCTTGGTCGAGCCAAACCCATGCAGGAACACAATCGGCGCCAGGACACCGTCGCGGTGAAGGGTGGCTATGTTCAGCCGGACGCCCTCCACCGTCAGAGGAATGTGCGCTTGAGTGAAGGTTTCAGGTTTGGACACGTGATGGATTCCTTGAGCGAAAAGGTGACCGGGCCGCGAATGCTGTTCACTGTGGCGAGCGAGCTTGCTCGTGCCGGGCTGCGTAGCGGCCCCAAAAATCAGACAACCATTGCCGATTATTGTGAGTGCTGCGCACTCAAGCGGGAGCAAGCTCCCTCGCCACAGGTTTTGCACCGGCAGGCCGTCAATCTCGCGGGGATCGGGCCTTCTGTAAATTCCTCATTCGGGAATACCGTCATAGGTCAAACCTATCAAACCCGCTTGGTGAGCCGAGCAAGCACCTCCTCCACCAGCGGATTGGGCCGATCAGCATTCCAGGCCACCGCAGTGGTCACCACATTGAGCGGTTGGCTCAGCGGTCGCAACACCACATTATCGGGGGCCAGTTTCTTCAGCGAAGCCGGCACCAAAGCGATGCCTTGCCCACAACTGACGAACGCGATTTGCGACGCGACGGAGCGCACTTCATGCAGCACGCGCGGGGAAAAACCGCTGGCGCGGCAGGTTGCGATCAGATTATCGAAGTACACCGGGCTGACCTGTCGGGAAAACATCACCAGGGGCTCGGTGGCCAGGCTCGACAGGCTGATGCGCTTGCGCGAAGCCAATGGGTGATCGCTGGGCAGGGCCACGACCAGGCGATCCTCAGTCAGCGGCAGCGACTTGATCGAGGCCCCCAGATCACCGTCCAGACGGGCGAAGGCCAGGTCGATGTCCCCGGCTTCCAGCGCAGGCACGGCTTCGACGCTGTCGATCTCCCGCACGGACACGGTAAGGTGCGGATAATCGACCTTCATCTGCTCGATCAACCCGGGCAACACATCGAACATCGCCGTGGATATCGCGCCGACGGTCAACATCCCCGACTGCCCCGCCACTGCCTCCTCCACGGCCAGTTCCAGGCGCTCCAGTTGCTCGGCGAACTTGCGCACCGCCGGCAGGATCGCGGCGCCTACCGGGGTCAGTTTCGCTCCCCGCCGCGAGCGGTCGAACAGCTTGACCTTGAGCGCCTGCTCCAGCACCTGAATCTGCTCGCTTAACGGTGGCTGGGACATTCCCAGGCGTTTGGCGGCGCGGCCGAAATTCTGTTCTTCGGCAACGGCCAGGAACAACCAGAGGTGACGAATCAAGCGGAAATTGATCATGGTTAATCCATAGGTTTAACGTATGTAATGCTTCTGTGATTAGTAATATACCTATCAAATAGCCTCGCCGACACTGGGCGCCTCCGTCACCACTGGGGCTTTCCCATGATCAATAAAAGTTTGCTGGATCGCTTGGCGGCGCTGGATACCAACACGGTCTCCGATGCGCTCGACTTCCTCGGCCTGCCGGGCGCCACCGTGGGGCTACGCCCGCTGTGGAACTGCCCGAAGATCGTCGGCCGCGCCAGTACCGTCTTGCTGGCGCCCAAATCCGACACCCTACCGACCGTGCACCTGATTACCCCGGTGGTTGAACAGATCAACAGCGACGATCGCGTGCTGGTGATCGCCGGCGGTATCGAAGGGATTTCCTGCTGGGGCGACATCCTCGCCAACGCGGCGGCCGGCAAGCACGTACGCGGCACGGTGATCGACGGTTTCAGCCGCGACATCGACGGCAGCGAAGCGATTGGTTACCCGGTTTATGGCCGTGGGGTCACCATGATCAGTGCGCGCAACCGGGTGGTGCAGATCGATGCCGCGGTGACGATCAAGGTCGCTGGTGTCGACGTCAGCGAGGATGACTATGTCATTGCCGATACCTGCGGAACCGTATTCGTCCCCCAAACCCATATCGAAAAGGTCATCGATCTCGGCGAGCGCATTGCACGCCGTCAGGATGGCATGGTCGAGGCCGTGCGCAGCGGCCGCTCGGTGGCCGAGGTGATGCACGACACCCAGTTCGAAGCGATTCGCGTGGAGCACGCCTGATGAATCTTGAAGATCAAACCCTGGTCGCCTTGTTTGAAGGCCTCGACACTCCTGGCGTCTCCGATGCCCTGGATAAGCTCGGCCTGCCCGGACAATGCCTCGGCGTGGCGCCGCTGGACAATTACCGCAAGGTCATCGTCGGGCCGGCGTTCACCGTGCAGTACGTCTCGGCCAGCGTCCCGCCGGGCACGGTGGGTGATTTCATCGAAGACGTCGCGCCCGGCGACGTGGTGGTGATCGACAACGGCGGCCGTACCGACTGCACCGTTTGGGGCGACATCATGACCCAGTACGCCGGCACTCGACAGATCGCCGCCACGGTCATCGACGGGGTGTGCCGTGATGTGAACAAGGCGCTGGGTGATGGCTACCCGATCTTCAGCAAAGGCCGCTTCATGCGCACCGGCAAAGACCGCGTGCAAGTGCAGTCGGTCAACCAGCCGGTGTCCATCGGCACGGCACGGGTCTGCTCCCGTGACATCGTGGTCGCCGATGCCAACGGCGTGGTGATCGTGCCTCGCGCCCGTGCCGCTGAAGTAGCGGCATGTGCCCGCCAGATCGAATCGGTCGAAGCCGACATTCGCGCCCTGATCACTCAAGGCAAAACCCTTAAAGAAGCCAGGGCCGCCCTGGGTTACCACAACCTGCAGAGGAAAGTCTGATGACCACGCTCCCCTTCCCCCCGGATTTTCGCGCGCGGGCAAAAGTACTGGGCACCTCGACGCTGTATGAAGCGTCCCATCTGCCCTGCGCGGTCGACAGTGCGATCCGCCCGGTCTGGGACGGCGCCTTTATCGCCGCCCCCGCCTACCCGCTGGAATGTTCGCCGGGCGATAACCTGGCGCTGCATCTGGCGATGGAACGCGTGCCCCGTGGCAGCGTACTGGTCGTGGGTACGGGTGGCTTCATCGCCGGTTACTGGGGCGAGGTGCTCACCGTGGCGGCCGAAGCGGCGGGCGTGGTCGGTTTGGTAATCGATGGCGGCGTACGCGATATCGCCGCCTTGAAGAAACGCCAGTTCCCGGTATTTGCCCGTGGCATCTCGGTCAAAGGCACGGTCAAGGCCAGCGCCCCCTCAGTGGGACAACCGTTCAATTTCAATGGTGCTTTCGTGGCACAGGGCGACCTGGTGGTGGCTGACGACGACGGCGTGATCATCATTCCCAAGGCCGATGCCGCACGTACCCTCGCCGAAGGCGAAGCGCGCGCGAACAAGGAAGCGCAGATGATGCAGGCGCTGACCGAAGGCCGCTCGACCCTGGAACTGATGAACCTGACTGAATGGAGAACCCGGGCATGAGCATCGACATTCAGCGCCTCAACCAGCGCCTGGCCAGCGCACAGCCCTCGGCGACTTATCGGATCATGGATCGCGTGGCGGAACGCCGGGCACAAGGGGCGAAGATCATTTCGCTGTGTGCCGGCGAACCGGATTTCGATACCCCCAAACATGTGCGTGAAGCGGCCATTCACGCCATCGAGCATGGCCACACCCGCTACACCCAGGTGGCCGGTGTGCGCTCGTTGCGTGAAGCGGTGGCCGCCAAGTTCCGACGCGAAAATGGTCTGGACGTGAGCTGGCAAGACACGCTGGTTTGCAACGGTGGCAAACAGGTGATCTACAACGCCCTGGCCGCGACCCTCAACGAGGGCGACCAGGTCATCGTGCCGGCGCCGTACTGGGTCAGTTACCCGGAAATGGTGCAACTGTGCGGCGGTGAAGCGCGGATCGTCACCTGCGACGCCGATACCGGTTTCAAGCTGACGCCTGCGGCACTGGCCGCCGCGATCACCCCGCAGACCCGATGGTTGATTCTCAACTCGCCGTCCAACCCGACCGGCGCGGTGTACAGCGAGACGGAACTTCGTGCCCTGGCGGCGGTGTTGCTGGATCATCCCCACGTGCTGATTCTGGCCGATGACATCTATGAACACCTGATCTTCGACGATCAAGCGTTCTACACCCTGGCCCAGGTGGAGCCACGACTGGCGCCGCGAACCCTGACCATGAACGGTGTCTCCAAGGCCTACGCCATGACCGGCTGGCGCATCGGTTTTGCCACCGGGCCGCGCTGGTTGCTGGAGGCTATGGAAAAACTGCAGGGCCAGCAGACCTCGGGCGCGAGCTCGGTTTCGCAGCAAGCCGCACTCGCCGCGCTGGAGGGGCCGAAAGACTTCATCCGCGAAAGCCGCGCCGCTTTCCAGGCTCGTCGCGATTTAATGGTGACGCTGCTGAACGACACGCCGGGACTGGAATGCGTGAGCCCGGCGGGTGCGTTCTATGCGTTCGCCTCTTGTGCGAGGCTGATCGGCCGCACCTCACCCGCCGGTCGAGTGCTGCACACCGACGAAGATGTCGCCCATGCGCTGCTCGACGAAGCGGACGTGGCGGTGGTGCATGGCAGTGCGTTCGGCCTTGGCCCCTACATTCGTATTGCCTATGCGCTGGACGACGCGTCATTGCGCCAGGCCTGCGAGGCGATTCGGGCGTTCTGTACAGCGTTGCGTTAAGGATTACGTGAGCCAGGTCAGTTAAACGCAATCCCTGTGGGAGCGGGCTTGCCCGCGATGAGGGAGTGTCAGTCGACATTAATGTTGCCTGATACTCCGCCTTCGCGGGCAAGCCCGCTCCCACAGGTACTGCGTTTAACTGACGGGCGTTGGTCGATCGCCGGTTTTGTTTGTGACTCAGGAATGGGGCACCCAGTCCCAAGAACAAACAACTCCAACATGGCCCAAACAGCATGCATCCGCAAAGACTGATCCTGCACAACGAGTTGCACGCGCGCCCGTCTCTGTATTTCGATGAGCCCGCCCATGTGTTTCATCTGGCGTTTCTGGCGAATGACGGGCAGTGCGACACCCTGCTGAGTCGCTGCTGCCCCGGCCCGGTCGACCCGGAAGCGGCTCAGGGCATCACCGAGTTGGAGGGCCATGCCTTGAAGTGGGAACGGCACGCCGAGTTCCTGACGCTGACGCTGGTGGTGCCCTCCTCCAGTCAGGAGCCATGCTGGAGCCCGCCACCCAGGGCCTTGATGGACCGGGTCGAGCCTTTCATGCAGCACGTGATCAACGCTGTGCAGATTGTGGTGCGCACCGATACGTCTTTTTCCGGCGATCTGTCCGTTTATGGATTCAAGGATCCCAGCGGCTCTTGCATCGGCGGTGGCGATGCGACGGTCTGGAGCGATTTTCGCCTGAGCGAGGATGGCACCAACCGTTTTCTGTTCGTGAACAAACGCCTGAATGCCTATCGCCTGGGACGGATGATCCGCCGTCTGCTGGAAATCGAAACCTACCGAATGATGGCTTCGCTTTCACTCATCACCGCGAAAGCCTTGAGCACTCAGCTCAACGTCTTCGACAAGACCCTGGTCAACCTTTCGGAACGTAACGCCGGCCCCGATACCGGAAATGCGAAAGCGTTGCTGACCGATATTGCCAACCTGTCGGCGCAAGTGGTCAGCAGCAGCGCAAAAACCCGACACCGCTTCAGCGCCACCCAAGCCTATGCACAGCTGGTTTTCGAACGCCTGGGCGAACTGCGCGAAAGTCATGTGGGTGATTGCCAGCGACTGGGTATCTTCATCGAAAGACGCTTTAAACCCACGGTCAGATACTGCGCCGTCACCGAACAACGCCTGGAGCAACTGGCCGAAAGCGTGGCCAACCTCGGGGACTTGTTGCAGGCCCGTGTGCAGGTCGAAATGGAAGAGCAGAACTCGGAAATCCTGAAGAGCCTGAACGCCCGCGCCGATACTCAAATCAAAATCCAGCGCGCCGTCGAAGGCTTGTCGATTATCGCCATCACCTATTACTTGTTGAGCCTGTTCAAGCTGTTCTACTCGGGGCTGCACGTCATGGGAGCGGACATTTCCGCGAGAGACGCCCTGCTGGCCATGACTCCGCTCGCGCTCTGCGTCCTGCTGTTTATTTTGATCAGGATCAGGAAGGCCAAAGAGCACTGATACTGCGCAACAACTCGTCCGCTAGCCGTAGATTCGCTACTATGTTTGCCCCGCTTTCCTTGTCTGCGGATATCTCATTCTGGAGCCCGAATGCCTAGTCAAAAGGACATCGCCGCCGAAAGCGGCGCACCGATGATCCCTGAACAGCGCCGTGAATTGATGCTGCGCCAGTTGCGCAAGCATCAGGTGCTGAGCGTTCATCAGTTGATGGAAATGTTCGACTGTTCGCACATGACCATCCGCCGCGATATCGCGCTGCTGGAACAGGAAGGCCGTGCTTACTCGGTAACCGGTGGCGTGCGAATCGCCAGCCAGCTCCATAGCGAGCCCAGCCATCAGTTCAAAGCGGTGGTCGAGTTGCCGCAGAAGCAGGCGATGGCCAAGCTGGCCGCGCGGCTGCTGCATGCCGATATGACGATTTATCTGGATGCGGGGACGAGCACGCTGGAGATCGTCCCGTATATCAAGGCGCTGTCGGGCATGACTGTGGTAACCAACGATTTCGGGATTGTCCAGGCGCTGATCGATGCGCCCCATGTCACGGTGATTCACACCGGCGGGCAACTGGATCACTCCAATCAATCGTGCGTGGGCGGTCTGGCGGTGGCCACGTTGCGGCAGATCGTCACCGATATCGCGTTCATCTCCACCAGTTCCTGGGATTTGCGTCGCGGCCTCACCACGCCTTCGGCGCTGAAGGTGGAGGTCAAGCAGGTCGCGATGCAATCGGCCTCGCAAGTGGTGCTGGTGGCCAGCAGTTCGAAGTACGGCACGTTCAGCATGTACAGGATCGCCGGGCTCGAGCAGTTCGACATCATCCTCAGCGACGACGCGCTGACCCCTGCCGCGGCCGATAGCATCCGCAAGCAGGGTGTGGAACTGCTGTTGCCCGGCGATAACAACGTGTAAGGCGTTAGCGCGCCTTCCAGTCCCGCAGCCATTGCAAGCCGGCCGATGTGTTACCACGCGGCCGGTACTCGCACCCTACCCAGCCGTCATAACCCAACTGGTCGATCAGCTCGAACAGGTAGGGATAGTTGACTTCGCCCAGGTCCGGCTCATGTCGATCCGGCACACCGGCGATCTGGATATGGCCGATGCCGTCGAAATCCCGACGCAGTTTAGTGGCCAGGTCCCCTTCGACGATCTGGCAGTGGTAGCAGTCGAACTGAACCTTCAGGTTAGTGGCGCCCACTTCCTTGCAGATGGCCTGGGCCTGATCCTGGCGGTTGAGAAAAAAGCCCGGCATGTCCCGCGTATTGATCGGTTCCAGCAACACCGTGATGTCAGCCTTGGCGGCCTGCGCGGTGGCGTAAGCCAGGTTCTCCAGATACACGCCGTGATGCCGTGGGCGATCTGTTTCCGACGGCAGCAAGCCAGCCATCACATGGATGCGTGAGTTGCCCAGCACCGCGGCGTACTCCAGCGCGCGATCGAAACCGCTACGAAATTCACTCTCCCGCCCGGGCAACGACACCGTGCCGCGCTCGCCCGCCGCCCAATCGCCGGGCGGTGCGTTGAACAGGGCCTGCACCAGGCCGTTATCGTTCAAACGCTGTTTGAGGTCCTGGGCGCTGTAGTCGTAGGGAAACAGGTATTCCACGGCTTCGAAACCATCGGCGGCAGCGGCGGCGAAGCGGTCCAGAAACTCATGTTCCGGATAGAGCATGCTGAGGTTGGCGGCAAAACGAGGCATGGTAGCTCCTATCTATGTTTTTGTAGGAGCCAGGCTTGCCGGCGAAGGCGATCTCAAGGACGCTTTCGCCGGCAAGCCGTGCTCCTACAGGTGTCGATCGCGTCGACAATTTTCGTTAGACAAACGGCCAGATCAACAAGGTAATACCGAAACCCAACGTACCGAGCAAGGTGGTCAACACCGTCCAGGTGCGCAAGCCATCGGCCACGTTCAGCCCGGACAGTTTGGTGAAGATCCAGTAACCGGCATCATTGATGTGGGACATGGCCAACCCGCCACCGCCCATGGCCAGGCACAACAGGGCCATGTGGTTCGCCGTGAGATCGAGGGTCACGATCAGCGGGCTGATAATGCCGGCGGTGGTCACCAGCGCCACCGTGGTCGACCCCTGAACCGCACGCAACAGCATGGTCAGCAGAAAGCCCAGCGCGAGTACCGGCAGACCGGTGGTGCGCAGCATATCGGAGACCACCGCGCCGATTCCGGTATCGACCAACACCTTGCCGAACACACCGCCAGCACCGGCAATCAGGATCACCATGGCCACGCCAGGCAAGGCCGAACCGATCACGTCGGACACCTGAGTACGACTCCAGCCCCGACGCGAACCCAGCAACCAGGCACACAGCAAGGTATCGATCAGCAGCGCCACCAGCGGCGCGCCTAGCACAGTCATGATGCCGCGCAGAACCGAGTCGGCAGGCAGCAACGAGGTCGACAGCGTCCCCAGCAGAATCAGAATGATCGGCAACACAATCAGGCTGACGATCAGGCCAAAACCCGGTGGCGGTGCCGGCGGCAACTTGGAGACGATGCTGCTGGTAGCCTCTTCCAGGCCCATGTGCGACGCGGCCACAGCTGCTCGTTCAGGGCTCTTGTCGTTGCCATTGGACCAGGCAGCCAGATCCTCGTTGGTGACATGGGGGCCATAGACCTCGGCACGAATATCGTCAGTCATCGGGTACACCCGACGGGTCATGCGCCCGGCCACGCGGTAGCCGACATAGCAAAGGAATGCCGTGATTGGCAGACCAAACATCAGCACGCGGCCGAGGTCGGCACCCAACTGGCTGGCAGCCGCCACCGCACCCGGATGGGGTGGCAGGAAGGCGTGTACGGTCAGCAACGCAGCGCACATCGGCAGCGCGAACACCAACAGCGGCTTACGCGCACTGCGAGCGACACCATAGGCCAGCGGCATCAGGATGATCACGCCAACCTCGAAGAACACCGGCACCCCGACCATGAACCCGGCAATCGTCAGCGCCAGCGGCGTGCGACGGTTGCCGAACCGGGTAATCAACGTTTTGGCCAGCGCCTCGGCACCGCCGGAGAGTTCAATGATTCGCCCGATCATCGCGCCCAGGGCAATGATGATCGCGATATGGCCCAGGGTCTTGCCCATGCCGCCTTCAATGGTGGCGACCAGATCAGCCGGTTTCACCCCGGCCACCAGCGCCACCAGAATGCTCACCAGCATCAAGGCCACGAAGGGCTGAAACTTGTACTTGAGCACCAGAAACAACAACAGAGCGATCCCTAGCCCCGCGGTAACCATCAAGATTAACGGGCTCATTTCACAAGCCCTCCACATCGGCTGAACGAATGGGTTGTTCTGAAAATGTCGCAGTGAAGGTGAGTCATGCCTGGATGTCCTCTTGTTATTGTATTTTTCAGGCAAGCCGGGGTCGTTGGGAGTCGCTGTGCGTCTCCCGATCAGGGCCTGCCTTATCGATCTATCGTGTTAAAAAATTGGGGCTCTACCAGTGCGCGCCGAAGGTTACTCGCAGCTCGTCCAGTGCTGCCTGATCGAGCGGCTCGGGCTTGGGATTGCTCATCAGCCATAGCCGCGCGGTTTCCTCGAGTTCTTCCAGGGCGTAGCTGGCCCTGGACACTGAACTTTCCCAAACTACCGGCCCCAGCCGTTCGAGCATCACGCCGCGAACGCTGTTGGCCAATTGTGCGACCTGTTCGGCTACCTTCGGCGAGCCGGGCCGCTGGTAACCAATCAACGGGATATGCCCGACTTTCATCACCTGATACGGCGTCAGTGGCGGCAGAATGTCGTTCGGCTGCCAGACACCTGCCAGCGTCAATGCCACAAGATGGGTGGAATGGGTATGCACCACGCCACCGACACTCGGGTTGCGGTCGTAGACCTGGCGATGCAACGCCAATGTCTTTGAGGGCTTGTCACCGGAGACCCATTCACCGGCCAGATTGACCTTGGCGATAGTCGCCGGGTCGAGCCGGCCGAGGCAGACATCGGTCGGTGTGATCAACCAGCCGTCGTCCAGACGCGCGCTGATGTTGCCAGCGCTACCGACGGTGTAACCGCGCTCATAAAGGCTGCGGCCAACCTGACAGATTTCTTCGCGCAGGGCGTTTTCGTCGCTCATTGAGCACCCCCGGCCAGTTGCTTCAAGGCTTTGTTGAAGAAATCCCGACCACCGAAGTTGCCCGATTTGAGCGCCAGGGCCAGAGGCTCATCGGTGCTGCTGACCGTCGCCGGCACACCCGGATCGATCTGCGCGCCGATCTGCAGCAGCTGCACACCCAGCGCCTGAACCACAGCGCCCGAGGTTTCACCGCCAGCGATCACGAAGCGTCGTACGCCGCTCTGGCGCAGGCCCTGAGCGATCTCACCCAACGCATTCTCCACCAAGGTACCGGCCCGTTCGACGCCGAGTTGCTGTTGCACCGCCTTCACTTCGTCCGGGGTGCTGGTGGCGTAGATCAATACGGTCTGTTCGTTATCACGGGCGAAGGCCAAAGCCTGGGCAACCACCGGCTCTCCGGCAGCCAGGGCCAACGGATCAATCCGCAGCGCCGGCCGACCGGCTTCGAGCCAGGCCGCCACTTGCCCATTGGTCGCGATCGAAGCGCTGCCGGCCAACACCACTTCACCGCCCGATACTGCCAGGAGTTTCGAGGCATCGAGGTCACGCAGTTTGCCGGCGCGACGGAAGTTTTCCGGCAAGCCCAACGCAAGCCCCGAACCGCCGGTCAGCAACGGCAAGTCGGCGCAGGCGGTGCCGAGGGTGTACAGATCGCTATCCGACAAGGCATCGGCAATCGCCATGCCGACACCTTGAGCCCGCAGTTCTGCGATGCGCTCACGCACCTGCTCGGCCCCTTGAGCAATGGTGTCGTAGCGCAACAAGCCGACGTTCAGACCGGTCTGCGATTGCAACACCCGAACCAGGTTGGCATCGGTCATCGGCGTCAGTGGGTGGTGCTGCATGCCCGACTCGTTGAGCAGTTGATCCTGCACAAACAGGTGGCCGCGAAAGATCGTCCGGCCATTTTCCGGAAACGCCGGGCACGCCAAGGTGAAATCGCTACCCAACGCCGCCAGCAGCGCTTCGCTGACCTGGCCGATGTTCCCGGCAGCGGTGGAGTCGAACGTCGAGCAATATTTGAAAAAGATCTGTTCGCAGCCTTGCTCGCGCAGCCAGGCCAGCGCCGCGAGGGACTGTTCGACCGCTTCGGCGACGGGAATGGTGCGCGACTTCAGGGCGATGACAATCGCATCGGCATCAAGCCCGGCAGCCACTTCGCTGCTCGGAATGCCGATGCTTTGCACGGTGCGCATACCGCCGCGTACCAGCATGTTGGCAAGGTCCGTGGCGCCGGTGAAATCGTCGGCGATGCAACCCAGCAAAGGGCGTGCGGTGGTGGTGTTCATTGGGCGTTCCTCAAACCGGCTCAGTCTTGGCAGTCGGCAACTCGATGCCGGGGAAAATCTTGATCACCGCCGAGTCATCCTCACGACCGAAACCGGCACTGGAAGCCTGCATGAACATCTGGTGGGCGGTGGCCGACAACGGCAGCGGGAATTTGCTGGCTCGCGCGGTATCCAGCACCAGGCCCAGGTCCTTGACGAAAATATCCACCGCGGACAACGGTGTGTAATCGGCCTTGAGAATGTGCGGCACGCGGTTTTCGAACATCCAGGAATTACCGGCACTGTGGGTGATCACTTCGTACAGCGCATCGGCATCGACCCCTTCACGCAGGCCCAATGCCATGGCTTCGGCAGAGGCCGCGATGTGCACCCCGGCGAGCAACTGGTTGATGATCTTGACCTTCGAGCCCAGGCCATGAGTGTCACCCAGGCGATAGACCTTGCCGGCCATGCCCGCGAGGACCGCTTCGGCCTTGGCATAAGCATCGGCCGGGCCAGAGGTCATCATGGTCATTTCACCGGCAGCCGCCTTGGCCGCGCCACCGGAAATCGGCGCATCCAGGTACAGCAAACCTTGCGCGGTCAGGCGCTGGCCCAGATCGACAGCGTAGGTCGGCGCTACAGTGGCGCAACCGATCACCAGGCTGCCAGGGCGCAACGCAGCAACAGCACCACCTTCGCCAAACAACACGGTTTCGGTCTGCTCGGCATTCACCACCACGGTAATGATCACGTCGCATTCTGCAGCCATGTGCGCGGGCGAAGAACACGCCACACCGCCCTCGCCAGCAAACTGTTCAGTCACCGCCGCACGCACATCACAGGCATGCACATTGAAGCCGCTGCGCAACAGTGAGCGGGCAATGCCCAGGCCCATCGCGCCCAGACCGACAACACCGACATTCTTGTTATTCATGGGGTACTCCTTAGTGACCGGCTTATGAGGGAAAACAGCGGCCTATTCCACGCCGGCAAGGCGCAGACGGCGGGCCGCGTTGTAGATATGGGCACGGGCGGCATGCCCGGCGGCGAGCGGATCGCGCAGCCGAATGGCCGCCACGATCGCCTGGTGTTCTTCATGCACCTGACGGGAGAAATCCGCCCTGCCCGCCTCGTTGGTGCGGGTGATGCGGGTAGCGGCCTCCAGGTACTGACTGACGAATTCCAGAGTCTTGAGAAAGTAGGGATTGCCCGTGGCTTGAGCGATGGCACGGTGAAAAGCCACGTCGGCGCGCACACCGTCCTGCCCTTCATCCACCTCTTCATCGATGCGTGCCAGCGCCTCGTCAATCTGCACCAGATCGGCCTCGCTGCGATTGAGCGCCGCCTCGCTGGCGATTTCCGCCTCAATGGCACGTCGCAGCGCCAACAGGTGAAAGACACTGCCGGGCAGATTGGCTTCGGCGTAATCGATACGCAGCGGGCGGATGTTGGCGTTGGCGGTGACGAAGATGCCGCGCCCTTGTTGAGGCTGCAGCACGCCTTCGTTCTTGAGACGGGAAATGGCTTCACGGACCACGGTGCGACTGACACCGAAGGCTTCCGAGAGCATGGCTTCACTGGGCAGTTTGCTGCCGGTGGCGAACACACCGCTGTCAATCTTGTCCAGCAGCTGCTGAGCGACGCTGTCACTCAGCACGTGAGTCGGGACCTTGTCGAACATCGGAGCCATCCTGTTTTTGTCTTGTTATCAGGTTGTCATACAGGTTGAGCAGATAATCCCCCAATGAACGGATTATGTGAAGTCTTTTTTTAAAATAACATTTTTTAACATGCGAACTAAAGGAAGGGGTAACCACTGCTCAGTGGGATCCAACTGGCAGGAGTGTTTGTTATCGAGGAATGAGTCGGTGGGCGTTTTGAGTAATGCCCTGTGGCGAGGGGGCTTGCCCCCGTTGGGCTGCGAAGCAGTCCTGAAAATCGCTGGTGTAGCAAAGATTTTGTGAGCGCTACGCACTCAAACGGGGGCAAGCCCCCTCGCCACAGTTCATCCCCAATCGATCGTCATTGACCGAGGGCTGCGAGTGCAGGCGGGGTGAGCCAACGTCGCTGGAAAGGCGAATGATCAGGGCCACCCTTTCTCGAAGTTGAAGGCGAACGTTCATGACGTCGCCTCCGACTGGTGCAGGTTGTTCGTGTGGTGCTCTATAAAAGTGTGCCCTGAAGCGCTCTCTACAAGGTGTATGAAAATCCTGCCTGCAGGGTTCTCGGCGCGCCCGGATAGGCGTAAACGTTGCCAAAGGCGCCTTCATCGTAGTGGCTGTCGAACACATTCTTCAGGTCAAGGTTAAGCCGCAGGTGCTCGTTGACTTTGTAAAAGCTGAGCAGGTCGAACACCTTGTAGCTATCCATGGAGAAGGCATTGGCCGCGGTCTGGCCGGCGCGCTCGTCGACATACTTGGCGCCCAGTCCCAGGCCCAGTCCTTTGAGGCCACCGTCCTGAAACTCGTAGACGTTCAGCAAGCTGAAACTGTTGCGCGGAATGTTCACCAAACGGGTGCCCGACTTCAGCACGTTGTCCTGGGTGACTTCGGCATCCACGTAGGCGTAGCCACCGATCATGCGCCATTCCGGGGTGAGGTTGCCGGCCACGTTCAGATCAAAGCCACGGCTACGCACTTCACCCGCCGCAACACTGAAGGTCGAGTCCACCGGGTCTGTCGTCAGGACGTTGCGTTTTTCGATCTGATACACCGCGGCATCCACGCTTAGCTGACGATCAAGGGCCTGCCATTTAACGCCCACCTCGTAGGATTTGCCTTCTTCAGGTTTGAAGCCGCCGCCCGTTCGACTGGCACCGTTGTTGGGCTTGAAGGAGCGCGCCGTGTCGGCATAGATCGCCACGGTCGGGGTCAGATCGTAGATCAGCCCCAGGCGCGGAGTGACGGCGTTGTCGCTGTTGGTCCAGCTCGTGCCGTTGACAAGGTAACTGTCGTAATCCTGTTCGAAACGTTCGAAACGCACGCCAGCCAAAGCTTTCAACCCCTCGGCCAGGGTCACCTGGTCTTGCACGAAAGCCGCATAAGTCTTGAGGTTTTCCTGATCGTGGGTGGTGGTGCGAGTCAACGCCGGACGCGGCTGGCCGTAGACCGGTTTGAAAATATCGATGGGGTAGGCACTCACCGCGCCACTGGAGCGACGGATGATCGACTTGTAATCGTAATCCTCATACTCGATGCCCGTGAGCAACGTGTGATCGAATCCACCGGTGGAAAAATGCCCGGTCAGGTTCAACTGCACATCAAGGTCACGCCACTCCAGCTTGCGGTAGTTGAAATTGCGCCCCAGCGTTCGGCCGTCGGCAGCGACACCGTTGGCTTCGATGGCATTGCCCTGCAGGCTGCCGTCGAGAAATTGCGTGCCGCCGCCCAACGTCCAGTTGTCGTTCAGGAAATGCTCGAAACGCAGTTGCGCCATGTTGTTGTCGTTGTGCAGCTTGCCGATATCCTTTTCACCAAAGAAAGTATCCCGCGACGCGACACCGATCTGATTGCGATAGCGGGTCACGCCCCGATCGAGCGGCGCGTTATTGCGCATGAAATCGCCTTCGAAGGTGATACGGGTAGTGTCGTTGACCTGCCAGCCGAGGACCGGCGCCACACCGTATCGCTCGTTTTCGACGTGGTCACGGAAGGTATCGCCACCCTCGCCTATCACGTTCAGCCGGTAGGCCAGTCGCCCTTCATCGTCCAGCGGCCCTGAGGCATCCATCGTTGCGCGACGCATGCCCTGATCATTGAGCTGACTGCCCAGGGTGATAGTGGGCTCGGCCAGAGGTTGTTTGGACACCACATTGAAGGTGCCGCCCGGATCGCCACGGCCATAGAGCGTGGTGGCTGGCCCGCGCAGGACCTCCAGACGCTCGATGGTATTGGCATCGGGCATGTTCGGATAACCGCGGTTGATCGGGAAACCATTGCGGTAGAACTCACCGGTGGTAAAGCCACGCACGGTGAAAGTGGTCAGGCCCTGGCCACCGAAATTGTTCGCACGGCCCACGCCACCAGCGTAATCGAGAGCGTCTTGCAGGCGGGTGGCGCCGAGGTCTTCCACGACATCCCGGGTGACCACGCTGATCGATTGGGGGGTTTCATGAATCGGAGTGTCGGTACGCGTCGCACTGGCCGAACGAGTCGCCCGATACCCTTGAACCGGGCCCTGGGCCTGCTCTTCGAATGTGCCGTTGATATCGATCGCTTGTAACTCTATTGACGCAGGATCAGTCGGTGCCTGGTCAGCCCAGGTGGTCTGGGAAATGGCTTGGATCACACACAGAGAAACGAGAGTTCGACGCATCGACATACAACCTGAGTAAGATGCCGGGCACATCAGGAACCCGGCGAAGAAAGAGTGAGGCGTCCCCCCCGCTCCGACCGGTACAAAACCAGCGAAACGGGGGCGTCTCAATGCAAAAGGATCAGAACGTCACACTGGCGCTCAGGCGTGCCGTGCGCGGCTCGCCGACATTGACCGCCAGTTGGGTGCCGGTAGAGGACGGGTAGTACTGTTTGTCGAACAGGTTGTCGACGTTGAATTGCAGCGAAGTCTTGTAGCCGAACATCGGCGCTTCCCAACGCACGAAGGCATCGGCCACGGTGTAACTGCTCAGCCAGAAATCGTTGGCGTTGTTGGCCGCGCGCTCGCCGACGTAACGTGCGCCAGCGCCGGTATGCCAGGCCCCGAATTCCGTGGGAACGTTCAGGTGATGGGTGAGGTACAGGCTCGCGGTGTGCTTGGGCGCATCGGCAAGGCGATGACCTTCGTCATCCGGATCGTCGAGGATTTCCGTGTGGGTGTAGGCGTAGGTGCCTATCAGGTCCCAGCGCTCGGCCACACGCCCGGTGATGTCCAGTTCCAGGCCCTGTGAACCGACCTTGCCCGCCGCCTCCGAAAGGCTGACGCCACCGATCGACTGGCTCGTCACGACGTTTTTCTTGACGATGTCGAACAGCGCAAGGTTGATGTTCAGCCCCGGCAGCGGGTCGTACTTCGCACCGACCTCGTAGCTGCGGCCCTCCTCCGGATCGAAGGTGTGGCCGGCATCGTCGACTTCGGTATTGGGCTTGAACGAACGGCTGTAGTTGCCATACAGCGACAAGGTATCGGTGGCTTTGTAGACCAGGCCCAAAAATGGCACGAAGGCGTCGCCATTATCGTCGCGGTTGACGGTGTAGCTGCTGCCTCGGCCCTGATCGCTGTACTGATCGTAATGCTGCTGACGACCGCCGAGGACCAGGATCCAGCGGTCATCGAGGTGCCAGTTATCCTTGAAGTACACGGAGCTTGAGGTCAGCTGATTGCTCAAATCGCTGTCTTTCGCGCTGACAAGGCTCGGCTCGGCCAGACGACCATAAACCGGCGACGTGATGTTGAAGCCCGATTGCACAGTATTGCGATAGGTTTTGCCACGGAATTGGTCGGACGCTTCAGTATCCGCGCCGATCAGCAGGTCATGGCGTTGGCCGAACAGCTCCTGCTGGCCGATGAAATCCCAACTGGCGTAGCGGGTTTCATCGTCGTAATGAGCACCGTTGGCTGCACGTCGCAGATTGTTGCCGGTCAACGAATTCGGCTGGGCAATCGAGAGGCTGTAGCGGTCGTTGTTCCAGCCGTAGGTGACGCGGGTTTTCCAATCGTCACTGAGCTGATACTCGAAACGCGCGGTGGCCACTTCACGGATACCGACGCTTTTCGCCCAGCGTTCATCGAGACGCTTGTCGTAGTCGATGTCAGCCGGATGACCGTTGGTGAACACGGTGCCGCGGTCGAAGGGGCTGGAATAATCGTTGTATTCGTAGCTCAGGGTCAGGCTGGCGCGGTCACCGGTCCAGCTCAGCGATGGCGCGACCAGGGTGCTCTCGTTCACACCGTAATTGCGCCAGTAATCTTCATGGCCGCGTTCGGCAATCAGGCGATAGGCCAGGCCCGTGTCTCCCAAAGGCCCGGTGGTGTCTACGGCCAGGGTGCCGCCGCCTTCGCTATAGGCCGAGCCACTGAGCGTTGTGCTCTGGGTGTATTCAGGCTTCTTGCTGATCACGTTGATCAATCCGCCGGGCTCCAGCGCGCCGTACAGCATTGAAGCAGGCCCTTTGAGCACTTCCACACGATCCGTGGTGGCGCTGAAGTTGTGGCCCATATTGGAACGCACGCCATCGCGCAGGATCGAGCCGTCGTCGTTGGTGCCAAAACCACGCTTGACCAGGGAGTCCCGCGAGTTGCCCAAGGTATTGCTCTGGCTGACACCACTGACAAACTTCATGGCGTCGTCCAGCGAGCGCACCTGATAGTCAGCCAGGGTCTGTTGGGTGACCACATTGACCGATTGCGCCTCTTCCTTGATCGGCACATTGCTTTTGCTTGCCGTGCTGGCGTGAGAAGTGGTGTAGCTCGTGTCTTGGCTGACGCGGCTCGCCTGAATATCAGTGGTCGGCAGTTCGAGGGGTGCCTGTGCCCACAGAGGACTGGCGAACATAACGCAGGAGAGCGTCGGCAACGCGCGTTTCATGAAGATCTTGCGGCGGGCAAAGGGGTGGGGCTGGCTCAAGACGTCGCACTCGATGAGTTAGTAGTAACGATTCTCATTGTATTGTGCGATCTATTTTCAGTAAATACCCTTGACGGCCATCTGCCCGCTCTTGATCCGCCACATCGAGAGGTTTTTGTGTGTTGTCTGCAGGTGTCCACCTCCAGCAAGGAAAGTCTGTGCATGTCAAAAAACAACCTGTCAAAACAATAGGTTGAAGCTCACTAATAGATTATTGGACAGAAGGCTATATTTTTGACTAGTGACATTTGACAGGCCGTCTGGAGTGGTCGATACCTAACTGGGTCGACGTATAACAAACGATGTAATTGTATTAATAGATGTACGTCACCCCCTGTGTTTAAGTTAACGATCGAAAGTGCTTGTTTTTCAAAGGACCGAGAGTTCGGACCCTGCGGTAGCTTTGGCCATCGCAAAGAACATCCTCCTCTGATGACACAGCGATATCACTGATAGCGTTAAGTAACGTTTACACTTTTCGATCCAGAACTCTGCTCTAGCGCAGTCCGACAAAGAGAACCTCCTGCACTAAGCGGCGCTCGCGCCAGATTATTGACCCGATCTTACTATCGTTACTTGTGCATGACATGCTTCATTATTGATACACCTGTTCCAGTGATTTAACACTTTCGCAATTCCACCTACTCTAAGCGTTCATTGGAGGGGCAGTGGCATTGCGGATTCACGAACGGGCATGCCTCACCCTATTCCGGAGCTTGCCACAATGCTGACGAGTACCCAAGGTTCCAACTGGTATCTTTTGCAGTGCAAGCCGCGTCAGGATGAACGTGCGCAAATCAATTTATTGCGACAAAATTACGTTATATTTTGCCCGCAAATTATTAGCGAGCGCCTGATTCATGGCAAACCCCATCAATCGCTTGAACCTCTCTTCCCGGGGTATCTTTTCATTCATCTGAGCCGTGACGACAAATGGGCGCCCCTGCGTTCTACCCGCGGTGTCAGCCGCATCGTCGACTTCAATCACGGCCCGGCAATAGTCCCGGACGATGTCATCGAGCATCTGCGTGCCCGGTGTTTGAAACCACCCGTAATGCACGCCTCTCAACCGTTCAAACCTGGGGATACGCTGCAAATAACCCGAGGACCACTGTCGACACTGGAAGGTATTTTCCTGAGCATGTTAGGTGATGAACGAGTCATGATTCTTCTTCACTTTTTGAATAGAGAGCATCAGGTTCGCGTGCCATTAACTGACATTGCGCGACCTCGGCCTTGCCTATAAATAAATCATTGTTGCTTCTAACTTGCGCATGTCGCAACACACTGCGCAACTTAAATTAAAGCCTGCTACTACCAGCACTACTACGAACTATTAAACTCCACCCCAACTGAACTTAAAAACCCCTGCCCGACCAATGAATTATTGATTGCTACCGGCATTACACAGCCCCATTTACCCACTGTTTTTCCGGTCTATAGTCATTGAACTCACCCCTTGGAGCAATGATATGACTCTCAAGACCCGCGGCCCTTTCGCACTGTTCATGATCTATTTGTGTCCCGGAACGGCCTGGAGTCTTGATCCCCAGTCCATTGATATTTATGGGTTCGACTTCACCCCTACTCTGCTGTTTTCAGAAAGTTATGATGACAATTTCCGCGAACTGGAGCGGGCGCAGTCTTCGATGGTGACAAAAGTGGCGCCCACTTTCGAACTCAAGGCTGAAGACCGCAACAGTGCTACCCGACTCATCTGGCAGCCTACCCGGTACATTTATCATGACGACTCGGATGCCTCGAATACGGCGCAACGCTTGCGCCTCAATAGCATCATGGAATTCACCGACCGCCATCGACTGAAACTTGATGCGGAAGCACGTAAATATGAGCGTACAACGTCGACCGCTGTCGATGGCATCAATGACAAGATTCGCAGTAACCGCGTCAACGGTCTCTATACCTACGGCGCCAGGAGCGCTGCCAATCAGATTGATCTGGGCGCCAGTTACGCCCAACTTCGTTACGACAACTCAGGTGGCATCAACGACGACAAAGAGCGCGATACCACTGGCCTGACCACCACGTGGTACCACCGCATCGGTAGCAATACACGTGGATTACTGGAATACGACCACACCGTCTTTGATTACGAGTCCAACAGCCGTCTCAATAGCACATCCGATGCGGTCCTCGCCGGTGCCGAATGGGATTTCACCGCACGCACCACCGGCAAAGTCCGTGTTGGTTATGAGCGCAAGAACTTCGATGACAGCGATGTCGATGACCTCAGTAACCCGACCTGGCAAGTGGATCTGCGCTGGAAACCACGCACCTATTCGACCTTCTCCTTTGTTGCCCGCCAGGCCATGGCCGAGGGCGATGACGGTGCTGATGCCGTCAAGACCACCACGGCTCTGGTCGGCTGGCGTCATGGCTGGACCGAACGCATCACCACAGTGGCCGAAGTCGGACTTGGCCGTTACGAGTACGAAGGGCAGGACCGCACCGACGACCTTCGTGACTACAACCTCGCCGTGGAATACGCAATGCGCCGCTGGCTGGATATCGAGCTGCGCTATCGCTACCGCAACGATGACTCCGATACCGACAATCAGAGTTTTGAACGCAACATCTTCTTGCTCAGCTTCAACGTAAGTCTCTAAGAGGTTTTCCCCATGAACTCGCGAATGCTTGGCTTGTTGTTCGTGCCGTGGCTGTTGCCCGTGACTTTTGCAGCAGACACCGGCGCCCAGTACAAACTGGCAGCCGGCGATGTATTGCGTATCACTGTGTTCGGTGAGCGGGACCTGAGCTTCGAAAAAATCCGCCTCAACGATGCCGGAATGTTTTCCTATCCGTTTCTGGGTGACATTGCCGCCAAGGGACTCACGCCCCAGCAGGTAGAAAAACTCATCGTCGACGGGCTCAAGCAAGGTTATCTGGTCGACCCCAAGGTCAGCCTCAACCTGATCGCCTACCGCTCGTTCTACATCAATGGAGAGGTCCAGAAACCCGGCAGCTATCCGTTCGAACCCGGGCTGACGCTGGAGAAAGCCATCGCCCTGGGCGGCGGCCTGACCGAGCGAGCCTCGATCAAGCGGGTGACCATTGTGCGCGGCGATGGCTCCCCACCGCTGACCGACAAGATCACGCGCAGCACTGCCATCGGGCCCGGTGACACCATCTCCATTGCACAAGGCTTTTTCTAATCATGGACAATAGCCCTAGCCTCTATGTCGAACGTCCGCTCCAGGCGCATGTGCCGCAGCATCAGCAGTACAGCGAGGAAAAGGACACCATTGACCTGCTCAAATACTGGAGGGTGATCTGGCGTGCCCATTGGAAAATCGGCTGGTTGATAGTGCTTGGCTGTGTGTTGGCGATGGTTACGCTGTCGTTCATTCCCTCGCAGTACATCGGCAGCACCACGTTGCTGATCAAAGAGAAAACGCCACCGTTGTTGGCCTTCCAGCAAGTCACGGATTCGAGCTCCGGTACCGTCGATTATTTGCAAACACAATTGGCGCTCCTGCAATCGCGCGATCTCGCTGAGCGCGCAGTCAGAAAGCTGAACCTGACCACGCACCCGGTCACTGATCCACGCCAGCAACCGCAGCCATGGTTTGCGCCGCGCAAATGGTTGGCAACGCTTGAGCTTGGCCAGTGGCTGCCAGTACTGGGCCGTTTGGCACCGATGCAAGTTGTGCCCTCCGAGGCCGAGGTCTTCAATCAGGTCACACAGAACCTCATGCGGCAGACCCGCGTCAAATTCGTCGGCAAGAGTCAGTTGATCAAAATAGAAGTGGAACTGCCCGACCCTGGTTTGGCGGCCGCTACTGCCAATGCGATTGCCCAAGGCTTCATCGACAGCCAGCTCGATAACAGCCTGAAGTCCTCGCTGACCAATACCAGCTGGATGAACTCACGCCTGATCGAGTTGCGCAATAACCTGCGCAGTGCCGAAGACAAACTTCAGGCTTACCGGGAAGCACAAGGCCTGGTCGACGTCGGTGGTGTCGCCACCATCAGCGCCAATGAACTGGAATTGACCGGCAATCGCATGATCGATGCCCGTCGTAATCTGGCAGAAGCCGAGAGCCAGTTCCGCCAGGTACAGGCCCTGAGCAATGGCAACCTGAGCAAGCTGTCCAGTGTGCCGGCTGTCTTGAGTAACCCTTTGGTGCAGAAATTTCAGGCGCAACAGGCCAAGGCCCAAGCCAAGGTCGAGGAGCTGTCCGGGCGCTACGGTCCAAAACATCCGACCCTTGCTGCTGCCCGTGCCGAGTTGCGGACGGCTACCGACAGTTTGCGCTTGCAGGTTCAGCAGGTGGTTGCCGGTATCGAGCGTGAATATCAGCTATCACAAGCCAATGAACACTCACTGCGCAAATCGTTCAACAGCAACAAGGCGCAGCTACAGGATATTTCGCGCAAGGAGTTTCAACTGCGTGAGTTCCAGCGTGAAGTCGACAGCAGCCGCGCGCTGTATGAGACCTTTATCACCCGCTTGAAAGAAACCGCGGCCACCTCAGACATGGACTCCACCAAGGCACGCATCGTCGACCCTGCAATTGCTCCTCTGGAACCCAGCAAGCCGCGTAAAACACTGATTCTGGCGATTGTCGCCGTCGTGGCTGCGCTGATCGGGGTAGCGCTGGCATTGCTGTCCGAAACCCTGAACAAAACCTTCAAGAGCGACGAAGCCATTGAAAGTACGCTTGACGTTCCCCTGCTCAGCGTCGTGCCGCTGGTCATGAGGAAAAGCCGCCGGCAACTCGCGCGACTGTTCGATGACAACGACCATCCGCGCTTTTGCGAGACCATTCGCAACCTGCGCACCTGGTTGATGCTGCACGGCGGCGACATGCCGTCACAGGTGGTACTTGTTGCCTCGACCATGGCCGAAGAAGGCAAAAGCACCATCGCCAACAACCTGGCCTACTCACTTGCCAAGCTGGAGCGTGTCCTGTTGATCGATGCCGATATGCGCAGACCCAGCCTTTCGCTCAACTTCGATTTTCCGACAGACAGCCCGGGATTGGCCAACGTGCTGGCGGGCACTGCGCGGCTGGAGGACTGTATCCGTTCTGTCGGCAACCTCGACATGCTGCCGGCCGGAAAACTGTCGCCGCCACCGCTGGATCTGCTGGGTTCGTCGCGCCTGGCCCCCATGCTTGAGGCGCTGAAGTCGCGGTATCAACGCATCATCATCGATTCCCCGCCGGCACAAATGGTCAGCGATGCACTGTTGCTGGCCAAGCATTCGGACGCGGTGATCTACGTAATCAAGGCCCAAAGCACGCCTGTCAGCGAGGTACAAAAGTGCCTTGCGAACCTGCAGCAGTGCCATGCGCCGGTGTTCGGTGTGGTGCTTAACCAGGTTGACCTGAGCAAGGCCCGCAAACAAGGCTACAGCCATTCCGATACGTTCCAGAACTATGACTACCTGCCCAGGTAGAACCTTGCGTCTGTCTCACCCGTAGTCCCTTTCAAACATCTACCAAAAGTGGCTTTACCCAGTCGAGCTATACCAGCGTGCTGGAACGAGGGCGTGCAATTTGCCGCCGATGTCCAACCCATGCCCGGAGGTTACGCCGATGACATCGCTCTACGCCGCTCAAATGACGCGCCGCCGAGGTCTGACCTTCTGGGGCCAATGGCTGTGCGCGCTCAGTCTGGTCAACCTGCTGCTGATGTTGCTGGTGCATTGGCGCGTCGGCAGCCTGACCAGTGAATACCGTGTGCTGATGATTCTCACCGTGCTCGGTTCGGTGCCGATCTACAGCGTGATGCAGGTTTACCACAAGCGCCATGAGTGGTTGTCAGGGCTCGCTCGGCTGCTGGCGGCCTGGATGATCTTGCTGGCCGTGCTGATCAGCATTGCCTTCGTCACCCAGACCAGCGTGATTTTCTCGCGTCAGGTGATCATCGTCTGGGCCGTATTGGGTTACCTGATCCAGGCGGCGAGCTTTTTGCCCCTGCATTACCTGGCCCGCCTGCATTCGCACAAGCTCTGCAACGAGCGCCGCGCAGTGATCATCGGGACGTGTCCGACCGCACATACGCTGGCGAGAAAACTGTCCAGGCGCAATCGCGTACCGCTGCTGGGTTTTATCGCAACCGCCGACCACACCGGCCCGGCCCCGAGCATTCTGCCGCTTCTGGGGCGTATCGACGAGGTTCGCGAAATCATCACCCGCCTGCACGTACGCCGCGTCTATATCGTTTTGCCGATGGCACACGCCGCCATCATCGAGGCGCTGTACATCGATCTTCTGGACGTGAATGTCGACGTGGTCTGGATCCCGGATTTCGGCAGCATGGTGTTGCTCAATCATTCGATCTCGGAAATAGAGCGAATGCCCGCCATCTACCTCAATGAAAGCCTGATCAGTTCGCACCCCGGCAGCCTGCTCTGCAAAGAACTGTTTGAACGTAGCCTGGCCGCCGTGTCCATTATTGTGCTCAGCCCTTTGCTGCTGATCGTGGCGGCCGCCGTGAAGCTTTCTTCGCCCGGCCCGGTGCTGTTCAAACAAAATCGATACGGCTGCAACGCTGAGGTGATCAAAGTCTGGAAGTTCCGGACGATGCGTGTGCACGACGACAACGAAGTGCGTCAGGCCACCCGCGATGATGACCGCATCACTCCGCTTGGGCGCTTTTTGCGCCGTAGTTCCATCGATGAACTACCACAACTGTTCAACGTGCTCTTCGGCGAAATGGCCCTGGTCGGCCCGCGACCGCACGCCGTCACGCACAACATTTATTACACCGGCAAAGTCCGCGCCTACATGGCCCGTCATCGCCTCAAGCCGGGCATCACCGGATTGGCCCAGATCACCGGGCATCGAGGTGAAACCCAGACGCTGGAAAAAATGCAGCAGCGCGTCGCCCAGGACCTCAACTACATCAACCAATGGTCGCTGTGGCTGGACATCAAGATTCTGGTCAAGACGCCTTTTACGTTGTTCTCAAAAGACATCTATTAATAGGGTCGGTTGCCCCTGGGACTCCGCCAATGAAAGACCTGGAATTAATCGGGCATTACGCACCCAGTCTGCTGGACGCCAACCAGGCATTTTCCTTCATCAATTTTGCGTCCGTCGGCAGTCTGCTCGACCGGCCCCCGACTTCCATCGCCTATTTTTGCGACGGCATGCTGATGTCGACCTTCATGTCGCGCATCACCGGGCGCACGATCGGCCGGGTCAGCTTCGACTTCACGTCCATCGCCGATCCTGTGTTCAGCTATGCCGAGAAACACGGCAAGCGCCTCTATTTTGTCGGTGCCCTTCAAGCCGAACTGGACCTGTTCCTCAATAAGATCAAGGCTCGCTACCCCGCCCTGATTATCGCCGGTCATCACAATGGCTATTTCGATGCAGCACAGGCCACGTGCATCCTGGCAGACATCTGCCGCAGTGAAGCGAACATCCTGATCGTAGGCCTGGGCGCCGGGCTTCAGGAACAGTTCGAGCAGGATGCCCTGCGTGCCGGCTTCAACGGTGTGGCATTCACCTGTGGCGGTTTCATTCGCCAAGAAGCCACGGCGACGCACAATTATTACCCTGTACTGATCAACCGCCTGCATCTGCGCGCGCTCTATCGGATGTACCGCGAACCGCACACCATCAAACGCTACCTGATCGATTACCCGACCAATTTTGTTCATCTGTTGGTGATGATCATCCGGCGAAAAGTGACCATCAATATCACTTATCCCTGAACATCCAGTACCGAGCCACGACCATGCATATCCTGTTCACCCTCAAGGACTTCAAGCCCGATGGTGGCCTCGAGCGTGTCCAGCAACGCCTGGCCAGGCAGTTTCTGAAAGATGGTCAGCGTGTCAGTTATTTCGTTATGAATGGCGACACGCCAGACGATGAAGGAACGGCCACGCTCAATGGCGGCGGCAATGGAATCGTCGGCCTGCTCAAGTCCATCGTATTGCTGCGCCGGATTATTCGTCGCGAACAAGTGACCCACCTCATTGCCGCCAAAGAACAAGCCAACCTCTGCACCTGGTTTGCGACCTTGGGTAGCCCATGCAAGGTCATCTATAGCCGTCATGCAGCACTGGATTGCGGTGAACAAAAAATCAGCCCCGCCACCCTGCGCCTGCTCTATGCGTTGTACCTCTGCGGCAACGGCCAGGTAGTGACGGTTTCCAACGGCTTGCGCCAGTCCCTCTCTGACCTGGTGCCCTGGGGTCGCGAACGCATTCGTTATTGCCCCAATGCAGTGGTCACTGAGCAACTGCTCAGTGCCGCACAGACGCCCATGTCCACCGGTTTGCCGGCGCAGTTCTGGCTGGCAGTGGGACGGCTGATAGAACCGAAAGGTTTCCACCTGCTGCTCGATGCCTATGCCCTGGCCTTGCGCCGTGCTGCGCTGCCGGACCTGGTGATCATCGGCGATGGCCCGCAACTCGCCGCGCTGACCTCACAGGCCTGCCGCCTGGGCATCGAGGACCGTGTGCATTTCACCGGTTTCCTGAACAATCCCTACCCTTTTATCAGACAGGCAAGACTGCTGATCCTGAGTTCATTTCATGAGGGCTTGCCGACCGTGCTGATCGAAGCCTTGGCGCTGGGCACCCCTGTGTTGGCCTGCGACTGTGAAACCGGACCCCGGGAACTGCTTGATAATGGCCGCCTTGGCGATCTGGTCAAGGTCAATGATGTACCGGCGCTGGCCGAAGGGATGCTGCGCAGCCTGATTTCGCAAAGCCAGGCGACGCCACGCGGGGAAATGGTCGCTGAAGCCGTCCGGCAGTACACCAGTCAACATGCCGCGCAAGCGTATTACCAGGTTTGGAATCAATGAAAAGGCTGCTGATTATTCTGCAGGACTTGAGTGGCGGCGGCGCCGAAAAAATGATGGCGCGGCTCGCCTGTGCGCTGACTGACGCAGGCAATGACGTGACCTTGTTGATGCTCACCGGCACGGGTGTGAACTCGGTGCGCCTCGACCCCCGAGTCAAACAGGTGCAGTTGCACAGTGCGCGCAGCTCCAGAGCAGTGCCGGCGCTGGCACGCTTTCTTCGCCACAATCGCTTTGACGCACAACTGGCCGCCCTTACCCATGTCAATGTCGTAGCCATCGCCGCGGCTGCGCTGTCAGGTACGCTGGCGCGCCTGCATGTCAGCGAACGCAACGCGTTTTCCCATGACAAACATGTCAATCCCGCGTTAATGGTGCGTATCGCCTATCTGTTGGCACCACTGCTGTATCGGCTCATTCCCAATCCGGTGATTTGCGTCTCGCGCGGTGTTGCTCAGGACCTGGTCGACACCACCATCACGCGCCCGCAGGATGTCACCATCGCTGACAACCCGGTACTCGACAACGATTTTCGCGACAAGGCGCCGGGACGTCCAAACCACCGCTGGCTGTCGAAAAAAACCACCCCGGTAATTGTCGCCGTAGGTCGCCTGGCACGGCAAAAAGGCTTTGACGTATTGCTCGATGCCTTTGCCCGATTAGCCGATCCCAGTGTTCGATTGATCATTTTCGGCGAAGGCGCACTCAGAGCCGAGTTGCGCGAGCAGGCCGTCGCCCTGGGCGTGGCCGACCGCTTCGATCTGCCGGGCTATACCAACGATCCATTGGCGGAGGTGGCAGCGGCCGATTGCTTTGTGCTGTCGTCGCGTTTCGAGGGCAGTCCCAACGCGCTGGTCGAGGCCCTGTCCACGGGCACCCCGGTGGTATCGACCCACTGCCCCTATGGCCCGCAAGAGATTCTCGACAATGGCGCGATCGCCCCGCTGGTGGCGGTCGACGACCCTGATGCACTGGCACGGGCGATCACCGTGGAACTGACGTTGCCGCGTGATGCAAACCGTCAGGCACGCATCGATGCCGCTGCCCGTTTTGTGAGTGCCTGCGCGGCGAAGACCTATCTCGATGCAATGCTAGGGGGCGTTTTGAACTAGTTCCCCGCCGGGGCTGGTGCTGTGCAGGGTAAGGCCGATTTTGAGGGGTACATATCCGTTGCTGCGGTCATGGCGGCTATTGGTTCCGCTCTTACAGCGGGTCACTTTGGAAAAGCGCCAAAGTAACCAAAGCGCTTCTGCCCCTGTCGTTCGGTGCC